>NZ_CP072115.1:1044000-1392000 GCF_017639855.1 Streptococcus sp. zg-86
GGTGTATCAAAAAAAACATGATAACGTAGAACAAAGGCGTGATATCCCATCGCAGCAAAACGTAAGGCTATAGGCTCTGCCTCTCTAGCCGAACAGTTTAAATAAGCCCCACCTGGACAAATTAAGACTGCTGGTCTTTTTTTACCAGATAACAATTCCTGTGACTCATCTAAAATATAAGTTGTTAGCGATACATGTTCATCATTTGCATCCAAAGGAATTTTTTGAATAAGCATATTAGACCTCCTTGTGTCTATTCTTTATGCACAGTATACTGCTAAATCAAATAGATTACAAGAAATTTTTTATTGTCAAAGACTATTCATTTCATAGATAAATACTTATACTACAAACTAATTTATGTAAATACAAAAAGGACTAGAACCTGTTACAGTAGACAGCAATGAACCAACCTACTAACAGGAGCTAATTCCATGATTTATTTTAAAACAATTCTTATCAAAGAGCCTAGCATCATCTGATTTTCCAAAAAAACGGTAACCAAAATAGCTTCAGACATCTTAGGCCTCCAAAAATGCTAGCAATTCTTTGGAAAATTCATCTGCGTATTGGAAGATAGAACCGTGCCCTGCCTTAGGATAAATGATTAACTTACTTCCTGCAACCTTCTCATGCATGACATACGAATTTTCTGTCGGAACCTGCATATCCTTTTCCCCATTAACAATCAGTGTAGGCTGGGTAATATAGCGCATATCGTCTTTAGCAGACTTGCCCCAGCGTTTGATTGCCTTTAATTGTGTCAAGAAACCAGGAATATTCATATCCTTGTCTGTATGTTCAGCCCTTCTCATGCCCATACGCCCTAACACCTTATTGGCTTCGATTTTTCCTTCTTCATCATGATTATAGAAGATATAGCGTTTGGGATCAATGCGCTCTAGTCCTGCTTTTAGCATGTAACGGAAGGTTTTGCCCGTCACCCTATCCATCTCAAGTCCACCACGGGGACCTGTTCCAGCTAGGATTAAGCGATTGACCGTGCCACCTTTGATGCGGACAATTTCTTGCGCAATCATACCTCCCATAGATAAACCAAGGAGGTTAATCCGCTCATGGCCTAATGTCTTTAAGATTTCAATCGCTTGTTCTGCCATTCCTGGTATAGTCGGGGCTACTTTTCCTTGACTGGCTCCAACACCAGGAAGGTCTACTACGATGACATGCTGTTTTTCAGCTAGTAGATCCAGTAACTTGGGATCCCAATTATCCAAAGTCGCTGCCAAATGCACTAACATGACCAAAGGAATAGCTGACTTTCCTTGCCCAAGCTCACGATAGGCAATCTGCTGACCTGCGACTGTCACGTATTGATTTTTTGTGGTGATGTAAGACATGTAATTCTCCTATATTTTCTAAAAACTAAGGACTGTTTTTCCGCGAGAGCGACCATTAGCGACCTTATCCAGAGCTGCATTCACTTCCTCAAATGGATAGACCGTATCAATAGAAGGTTTGATTTGCAGTTTGCTGAAAATATCTGCGACTTCTTGTAGCTGTTCCCCATTGCTTTCAACAAAGATGAAATGGTAGTGCACACCGTACTTGACTGCCATTTTATCAAACTTACGTCCAACTTGCTGTAATAAAATTTGCTTCCATTTTGGTAGATTCATGCGTTTGGCAAAGTCCCCATTTGGCATCGCTCGAAGGGAAACTAAGTGCCCACCCTTTTTCATAATTGACATTTGCTTTTCAGTCTCTGCTCCGCCAAGGGTGTCCAAAACGTAATCCACATCTTTCACGGTTTCGGTATAATCTTCTGTCTTGTAATCAATGAAACGATCTGCTCCTAGAGCCAAGACACGCTCTCCATTTACTCCGTCACCATTAGTGATAACGGTTAAGCCCTTAGCTTTCGCAATTGGAATAGCCATACCACCAACACCTCCTGTGCCTCCAGAGATGAAAATAGTCTTACCTGCCTGTGCCTTCATCAAATCCAAGGCCTGCATAATGGTCAATGCTGTGAGCGGAACCGCAGCTGCTTCCACATCTGTCAAATAATCTGGTACCTTAGCCAATGCTTGAACCTCAACTGCTACGTATTCAGCAAAAGCACCGATGTTATCGAGAGGAAGACGACCAAAAACACGATCTCCAACTGCAAATTTCGTCACATTAGATCCTACTTCTTCTACCAAGCCAACCACTTCATTTCCAGCAGTTTGTGGTAGCTTATAAGGAACAATCATCTTGACTTCTCCACGTGAAATCATATTATCGAGCGGATTGACTCCTGCTGCTGTTACCTTAATAAGAACTTGATTGCTAGTAATCGACGGTTTAGCAATTTCAGTTACGCTTAGTGTAATATTCTGTTTATCATAGCTTGTGTGTTGTGCTGCTTTCATGTTTTTCTCTTTTCTATTCTCTCTGTTTGTATTTGTATCAATTACAGGTATATCTAATGTCTAAGAAAATCTGACACACAGGTCAGATACGGCTTTTCTTTGCGATTTGATAAAGGTTATCAATCACATTGTCGAGGGTTTGATGAGCTAAATCTGCTTCCAATTGTTTTTCAACACTGGCAAAAATCGGGGTCATTGCACCCTCGATATGCTGACCAACTGGACAGTCTTGATTGGCATGTTGATGAATTTGAAAAAGACGGATATGGTCTACTTCCTGAGTAGCCAAATAAATCTCCAATAAGGATATTTCCTTAGGGTTCTTGCTCAACTGATAGCCTGAGCGACCTTGCTGGGACGTAATTAGCCCTGCGTTTTTCAAGAGCGCAATGACCTTACGGATATAGCTTGCATTGGTTCCAACACTCACAGCCAAGGCCTGCGAACTCAAGACTTCCTTACTTTCACTAATCATCGTTAAAATATGGAGTGCAACAGAAAATTTTGTATCCATAGTGACTCCTTTCTGTTCTTGTATTCGTTACAAGAACAAGTTTAGCATAAGAAAATCAACTTGGCAAGTCTTTTGCTCGATTTTTTCAAAAATATCGAGCAATCTATCAAGAAAATTCCTGAAAATCAACTACAGGGATGTTTTCTGCCCATTTTCAACATAGGTCAAGGTCTGATCAATTTGATAGGCATGAACTGCTGAGGCATGGGAAATCAGTTGATGATTTAGCTTAGGGGCAATCGTCTTGTAAAATTCTTCTCTGGCTTCTTGATTTCTAAAACCAATAATGACGGAGGCATGTAGGTGTTCTGCTTTGGGATTGTCATGAGCAACGTTTGGTGTATCCCAAGTCGCCTTGTTCCAAGGCATGTAGACTTGAGAGCGTGTTTCCGTTACTCCAGCTACTTTTGAAATTTCAGGAGCGAAACTGTCGTTGATAAATTTTTTAAAGGAAGCACTGCTGACCCCTTCTTTTCGACGGATGTAAAGGACATCTCGTAGCTGACTACCTGACTGCTCAGCAGTTTTAAACCATCTGGACGAAAAGGGAAAGCCCATGTGCATCAGTGTCCGACGAAAGACATTTACTTCGTCTTTAAAAGCCAAGGCGGTTTGATGACGACCTACAACTGGTGACAACAGATTGTCAAAGGTGACTTCTGCAATGCCATCTATCCGGCGGTCAGGTGAAATACTTGTTTCAAGACCAGCTGTACCTGGCCAAAAACTATGTTGGGTTTCACTAAGATGTTGTTGGCGGTATTCTGACAGCCCTGGTGAGGCGGCAATAATCTGTGAATGTGGGCCAGACCAATAGTCCATTCCCTCTTGCCGAGGCTTGTCCTCTCTCATCCAAAGTAAAATAGATACCGAAAATTTTTTGTCGTATTCTTTTGTCATGGTTTTCTCCTCTTTGTTGTTGTATCAATTACAAGAACAAGTTTAGCATAAGAAAATCAACTTGGCAAGTCTTTTGCTCGATTTGTAAAAAATAAAAAGCCATCGATAGATAGCTTTCTTGATTATCGTACTTGCTCAAAGCGCAGATGTACATTGATACGATCTCCGTAACCATTGCGTTCAAGGTCACGCTGGAGGCGGTAAGAAATATAGTGCTCTGCAATGGTAATGTAGCCTGCATCAATCAAACGGTGTTCAACTTGTGATTGTACCATGCTGATGGTTGGACGCTCCGTATGAGCTTCTTCCAAGTCTAGAACGACTTTTTTAGTGACTTGAGCCAAATTTTGGCGCCAAGTGTCATCGATGACATAGACAGTACGAGCAGCTTTTATAATCGCTTGGTAAATTTTTTCTGGATCAAAGTCAACGACTTCTCCACTACGTTTAATGACTTGCATAAAAAGCTCCTTTCTTTCGGTTTTCAAACCCTTCTCTACTCCTATTATCCAAGTATTATGGAAATTTGTCAAGTTTTTTTCCTGAATATGGTATAATATTTTCAGTATAAAAAAAGGAGAAATGAAATGACAAATGCCATGCCAAAACGTCAAGAAATTGATGTACAGTTAACATGGGATACTTCCCTAATGTATCCTTCTCATCAGGCTTACCAAGAAGGTCTTGCTGCTTACAAAACGCAAGTTGAACAATTTGAAAAAGCCTACAAAGACAACTTGACTTCTCTTGAAGTGATTATCAAGGCTCTTAAAGAATATGAAACGCTTCGTGCTATCGATAGTAATTTAAGCCACTATGCCTTTTTAAATCTTGATGTCGACAAGATGAATCCAGAGCTGGCTTCGCTTGCCAATGAATACCAGGTAACCATTGCTTCAACTTTTCCAAAAATCGCATTTTTACCTACCCAACTTGCCCTACTGGATGAAGCATTGTTACAGGAAGTAAGTGCTACTCAACCACAATGGACCAGTTTTATCAATGATATTTTACGACAAAAACCGCATCAATTACACCCATTGCAAGAAGAATTGTTAGCAAATTTTGCTCCAACATTTGGCCAACCTTACCGTAATTATGAGACAACAAAATTTGAAGATATGACCTTTGACGATATCGAGGTAAATGGTCAAACATATGGGAATAGCTATGTACTTTTTGAAAATGATTATGAAATTAGCCATGATACGGAGCTTCGTCGCAAGGCAGCTGAAGGCTTTTACTCTACCCTTCGTAAGTATAAGAATACAACGGCAGCTGATTATCTCTCACACATCAAAAATGAACAAATTGAAGCGAAATTACGTGGCTTTGATTCAACGATTGATTATCTATTGTTCAGTCAAAATGTTTCGCGGGATTTATTTGACCGTCAAATTGACGTGATTATGAACGAACTAGCACCCCACATGCGCCGCTATGTCAAATTAGTTGCTAAAGCACACGGTCTAGAAAAAATTACCCATGCAGACTTAAAAATCAGTCTTCCTTCAGATTTCAACCAACGGATTACTCCAGAAGAATCCAAACAATTCTTGATTGACTGTCTCGGTATCTTGGGTGAGGACTATATCAAGATGATTGAACAGGCCTTTGATGAGCGCTGGATTGACTTTGCTCAAAATGAAGGCAAAGCAACTGGTGGCTATTGTGCAACCCTTTACGATGGACCTTCTTACATCCTCCTATCTTGGACAGGTTTGATGAACGAGGTCTTGGTACTCGCACATGAACTAGGGCACGCCGGTCATTTCCAATTAGCGAAAAAGCAAAGTATTCTGAACTATGATCCGTCACTCTACTTTATCGAAGCTCCTTCTACTGCAAATGAAGTCTTGACTTGCAATACCCTCTTGAAACAAAATCAAGATCCAGATTTCCAAGCCTACCTCATCAGCGAGTTGATTAGCCGTACCTACTTCCACAATATGGTCACTCACCTATTGGAAGCAGCATTCCAACGAGAAGTTTACACTCGTTTGGACAATGATGAATACCTCAATGGTGATATTCTCTGCCAAATTAAATTAGATGTGATCAAGGCCTTCTGGGGCGACGACTTTGAAATCGGAGAAGATGCAGGGCTTATTTGGATGCGCCAGCCACATTACTACATTGGCCTCTATCCGTATACCTACTCAGCAGGTCTCACGATTGGTACAGCCATGGCCAAACAGCTTGAGGAAAATCCAGAAGCAGTTGTCGAAAAATGGCTTGAAACCCTTTCATTAGGTGCTAGCTTGTCTGCTCAAGAATTGGCTCAACATGCTGGGGTGGATGTGTCAACTGACAAACCGTTGAAAGAGACTATTGCCTATATTGGCTCCTTGGTTGATAAATTAGAAAAATTATAGTGAATTGAATAAAGGTTAGGACATCGTTAAGTCGCTTTGATGAACGCCAGTTCTATCTGCAGCTCCTTGCCTTTTCCTATTCCTTTCTCAATCCACTATAGTATAAAAACAAGAACTGCCTCAGTTTTTCAGCTGAGACAGTTTTTTGTATTTTCTAAGGAATTAGAAAGCTAGTCCGTAAAAGATTGCTGCAAGTAAACCTCCGATGATTGGGCCAATAACTGGTACAAGTGCATAGCCCCAATCGGAATCACCTTTGTGTTTCAATGGAAGAATAGCGTGCATGATACGAGGTCCGAGGTCACGCGCTGGATTCAAGGCATATCCTGTTGGACCACCAAGAGATACTCCAAGAGAAACAATCAAAGCTCCAACAGTCAAGGTACCAAGACCAGCTGGCATATCATAGTTGCCAAAAGCAAGTAAGCCAAGTACAAGAACGAAAGTACCGATTGCTTCACTGATTGTATTGGTTACAGTGTTGCGGATTGCAGGGCCTGTAGAGAAAGTCGCAAGCACTGCTCCAGTATCTTCTGTCGCATCATAATGATCCTTGTACATCAAGTACACCAAGATACTTCCGATAAAGGCTCCGATAAATTGTGCACCGATATAAGGAAGGACTGAACTCCAAGGAAGATTGCCTGCATAAGCCATTGCAATCGATACAGCAGGGTTCAAGTGAGCAGGGCCTAATACGCCACTCACAAAGGCTGCCATTGCAACTGCAAGTCCCCAACCAATTGTAATCACAATCCAACCAGCATCTTTACTCTTACTCTTATCAAGTACCACACCTGCAACAACACCATTCCCCAATAAGATGAGTAAGGCTGTTCCAATTACTTCACCTAATAATTCTTTTGCCATAATAGCTCCTTTTCTATGTTTTATTAATTAAAGTTTCCTAATTTTTCAAGTAAGCCAAGTCATTCTTGACCAAGGTTTCATCCAATAAGGCCCGTTGCGCTGCTTGTTCTTCCTCAGACCAGTCGTAGTAAGCTGCCATTTCAAGCAGGACATCATCGACAATACTATCCAACTGCTCCCGCATAAAGAGCATATAATTTGTCCGACGGAGAAGATAGTCAACAGCTGTCAAGGTCATTTCTTCTTTCATGGCATAATGTAGTGACAATAAATCACGCTGATTGAGCTGGCTAACTGCTTCTACTTTATGGTTCAAGGCAAAGACTTTCGGTGCATTTGAACCATATAAATTCGCAAGATAGAGCGCATCATCGTAGTGCAAGCCTTTTTTCACACCTAATTGTGCCAAATGCTCAATTTCTTCTGCTACATTAGCTGGATTTAATTCTCCGCCTGAGACAGGATAGGTTTTTGAATTAATCAATCTGAATTTGCGACCGTGCTCTGTTTCGAGGATTTCTGCCACTTTTTCAAGTGCTCCTTCAGCCATTTTACGGAAATCAGTAATTTTTCCTCCAGCTAGAGTCAACAAACCATTATCATCACGGTCAAGCGATGAGCCACGAGAAACTGCTGACGGATCCAAGGTCTTTTCAGATACGCTGCCTTCTAGTTGTGTCAAATCGTGTTCGACATCATCGCGTGATTTTTCATGATTGAGATAGGCTTTGACCGTATCAATCAGGTTGTTAAAACTATCATCACTCAGTTTACCATTGTTTCCACCATTGTAATCTGAAGCGCCATTTCCAGACAATAATGGACGGAGTCCTGCCCAACCACTTTCAATATCGTCAATGGTTAAGTTTGCTTCTGGGAAACGATTATTGACAATAGCAAGCAAGTAGTCAACATCTTCTTGGGTTACCGTTGGATTTGCCAAATCACCTGTGTAATCTGTATCCGTTGTTCCAAAGTAGGTCTTGTTTTCACGAGGAAGGACAAAGACCATACGACCATCTGCCTCTCCTGTATCAAAGTAAGTTGGTTGAGGAACAGATAAGCGAGCACTATCTACAACTAAATGCACTCCTTTTGTCGGTCTCATCTGGAATACACCACTACCTTCACCACCGAGATTGCGAACTTCATCACTCCATGGACCAGTTGTATTGATAACGAGTCGGGCACGAATTTCAAAGCTGGTATCTGTCAAAAGGTCACGAGCTACAATTCCTACGACCTTATCATTCTCATCCTTAATAAAGCGCTCCGCTTTGACACGGCTCGCAATCAAAGCTCCGTCTTTAGCTGCACGTTTGATATTTTCAATGACAAGACGGGCATCGTTATTGCGGAAGTCAAGGTAAACACCACCACCGACAAGACCTTCTTGTTTCAAGTGAGGCTCACGCTCTAACACCTCTTCTTTTGTTAAAACCTTATTAGCCAAATCTGTATTGTTCACCCCAGCTAGGAGGTCATACAAGTCCATCGCAACTTTTAGGCGGAACATACTAAAAGTGGAACCTTCTTCATCATAGACAGGAAGGAGCATTGGGTCTGGTTTTGGAATGTGAGGGGCAATTTGTTGCACAACTGCACGTTCTGATACCGTATCCGAGACAACTTCCACATCAAATTGTTTCAAGTAACGCAAGCCACCGTGAACCAATTTTGTCGAACGGCTACTGGTCCCTTCAGCGAAATCTTGCATTTCGATTAAGGCTGTCTCCATTCCACTTGCCGCTGCTTGAATAGCGACACCTGCACCAGTTATGCCGCCTCCGATAACCAGCAGATCAAGCTGTCTATCCTGCATTTTTTCAATGGCTAATCGTCTTGTTTCTTTTGAAAATTCCATTTTATACTCTCTTTTCTATTCTTCTTCATCTATTTCAGCAAATAATTGAGTTGCTGCAACAGCTTTCTTCCAACCTTTGTACAATTGTTCTTTACGCGCATCGTTCATGGCTGGCTGGAAGGATTGACCAACGGCATTCAGAGTCTTTAATTCCTCCAAATCTTTCCAGAAGCCAACTGCTAGACCTGCAAGAAAGGCTGCGCCAAGGGCTGTTGTTTCCAAGTTTTTAGCCCGTGCAATTTCAATGCCCAAAATATCTGCTTGGAACTGCATGAGCAAGCTATTCATTGCTGCACCACCGTCTACTTTCAAGACAGAAATTGGCATACCAGAGTCAATTTGCATCACATCAATGACATCACGAACTTGGTAGGCAATGGATTGGAGCGTTGCTTTGACAAAATCTTCTTTTGTTGTTCCACGTGTCAAACCAAAGACAGAGCCTCGTGCATCTGAATTCCAATAAGGTGCTCCAAGACCTGTGAAGGCTGGGACTACATAGACTTCATCATTGCTGGTAGACTTGCGCGCTAATTCTTCAGATTCAGGAGATTCTTTGACCATGCGCATACCGTCACGCAACCATTGAACAGCACTACCTGCGATAAAGACTGAACCTTCAAGAGCATAGTAGACCTTGCCATTGATACCATAACCAATTGTTGTCAAGAGGCTATTTTCAGATAGCTGCATCTCTTCGCCTGTATTCATGACAATGAAGGAACCTGTACCATAGGTATTTTTTACCATACCAGGTTCAAAGGCCAATTGTCCAAAGAGGGCTGCTTGCTGGTCACCTGCCATACCTGAAATCGGAACTTCTGCCCCATAAAAATGGAATGGAGCTGTCTTACCATAAATTTCTGAGTTAGACTTGACTTCTGGCAAGATAGCTTTTGGAATGTTCAAGAGGGCAAGAATTTCATCATCCCATTTGAGTTCCTTGATGTTGTAAAGCATGGTACGCGCTGCATTGGAATAATCTGTGACATGGCAACGACCGTTTGTCAATTTCCAAACAAGCCAAGTATCAATTGTTCCAAAGAGCAACTCGCCCTTTTCAGCTCGTTCTTGTGCACCAGGAACCTGATCCAAAATCCAACGAACCTTGGTTGCTGAGAAATAGGCATCGATAACAAGACCAGTCTTCTTGTGAATCATGTCTGAGTAACCGTCATGTTTTAATTGATCAGCAATATGAGCTGTCTGACGAGATTGCCATACAATTGCATTATAAATAGGAAGACCAGTTTCCTTATCCCATACAACGGTTGTTTCACGTTGGTTGGTGATTCCAATCCCTTCGATTTGAGCAGGATTGATACCACTTTCGATAAAGGCACCAGCAATGACAGACTGGACTGAGTTCCAAATTTGATTGGCATTATGCTCTACCCAACCTGGCTTTGGAAAAATTTGCGGAAATTCCTTCTGGTAGCTACCAACTTTTTCTCCCTTTTTATTGAAGATAATGGCACGCGAGCTTGTCGTACCTTGGTCAATGGCCATAATGTATTTTTCTTGTGTCATAGGAGACCTCCGTTTAATTTTTTGTTTTTTGAAAACGCTTCCGTTTTCTATCTATTCTTATTGTAAACTATTTTCTTCCTAAACCCCTATCAAAAAAATTCCTTTCCTGAAAATTTTTGATACGAAAAAACCAAGTTTGGATTCAATCCTACTTGGCTTCTTCTCTTTTATGCTGCTAAGCTAATCACCTTACCGGCTATCAATTGGAAAACTAGGCTCTTCTAATCGACTTCCTGCAACCTTTTCTTTTTCCAGTTGAATAGCCTGAATCATTTTCTTCAGGGTAATCAGGTCTTGCTCGTACAAGCCTTGGTGAAGATAATAAACAGACGGTGCTAAGCACTCTTGCCCCTCTGAAATCACTAGGTCATATACTTTATCTTCCATAAAAGGCTCAATCGTCACAGCATACTTGCGTTCAAATTCTTTTTGGAGCTGAAATAAGATTGGCTCTGCCAAAATGGGCGATTGATACGAAAGAAAGCCGATACGAACAAGAACCGGTCGTACTTGGTTAAGATAGGAAAAAAGAGAGGCCAATGGGTATACTTTCTCCTTACTCTGAAAGGCAACCGTTGGAAATTGCGGTTGATAAAATTGCTCAAGAACCTCGGACAAAAAGTCAGAAGCCCTAGCCACATATTCTTCCTGCTTGGTCGTCCAAACCTGCTCTTTTAGACATCCTTTGAAAAAATACAGACTACCTAATAACTGATTGAGATAGTAGAGAATTTTTTCATCAATTGGAAAATGTTGCCCCAACTCTTGACGAATAGTATGATAAGACCAAGTTGTTGCCTCCCGAATCGGACCACCAAATGCCAACATTCTCTCAAGCTTCTGCGGCGCTAAAATTGACTGGCTAAACAAGAAGGCAAAAAGGGACATCACCTCTCCTTCTCGCATCGTAGACGGTTGGTATTGATAGAGAGTTAGGGAAAATTGGCGTAATTCTTTGTACCATTTCTGCTCCATATAAGGTGTCATCAGCTGAATGGTTTCTCTGAAATCAACTTCCTGTAATCTCCCTCTTCTTTGTGAAATTCCTAGCCATAAAGCCAGTTGCAAGGCTTGAAAGGAATTGAAGTGCGAATCATAGAACCGCTCAAAAAGGGGAAGAAAACGAAAAGCAGGAACAAAGAGAGAATGATGTGTTACCTCATTTAACACCTTGGTATGTAAGAATAATTGATAGTAAAAATACCGAATTTGCAATTCGCTTCCTTTTAGTCTTCCATTACGAATACTGATTTGAAAATCCTGTAAAAGATGATTCAGTGCAGCCAATTGCCGATTCAAACTCGCCTCACTCATGAGTAAATGCTGGGCTAGAGCTTGAATGGAAAATTCCTCACGATCAAAAATATAGAGTAAAATCTGGTACTTGGTGCTAAATTGACAAAGATGAGCAAGCCAGTTCTCGTACACTAACTGGTTGGAGCGGGTATAGACGACTTCTTCCTCTTGAACTTTCAACGATACTCCTAGGTGTTCATCATGCGTTTCTGCTACAAAGGATTCGATATAGCGAATCAAGGTTGCCCGTGATAACTGGAGGTCTTGGCTTAATTCTTTTAATGGTAAACTGGATCGACTACTGCGCAAGCGCTGAACCAGAAAATAAATGGCTCTTTCTCGTTTTTCCAGAAGATCCTCAATCTGCATGACTTACCTCCTCTTTTTGGTGAAGGTATCGTTGACAGGCTTCGATGACAATCGGAACCAGATTGGTATAACGTGGCAAACAGAGCCAACTTTGCTCGACCATGTCCTGAGCTGTCATTCCATTTGAAATAGCCAAGGCCAAGGTATTCATCTGCTGAATGTGACGAGAAGTCGACAGGAGTTGACCGCCTAACAGTCGACCATCCGAGCGTTGGACAATCAATTTGAAGGTTAATTCTTCTGTCTCCCATTGACTATAGGGAGCTTTTATGAGGACGGAATCCACGTCTGTCCAAAGTTGAGCCTGCCTCTCCGTCAAACCAACACTTGTCATATTGTAGCCAAAGAGATGACTGGAAACAATGCGTTGAACTTCTTTTAGAGGACGCTTGGGAGACACTAAATTATAGGCCACCAGTCGACCGGTTAAAATCGCATGGTTAATCAGAGGAAGATAAGCCTGACCAAAAAAGGCAAATGGCAACTGAATCAAGTCGCCAATCGCAAAAATATGAGGCTGACTCGTTTGTAAATACTCATCTACTTGAATGGTCTGATCCGGATTGCAGTCTAAAACATCAGAAACCAAATCTGTATTGGGTTGGAAATTCGTTGCCAAGAGTAGGTAATCCGCTTCGTACTGACCTTTTAGGGTTTCAACACGAACCTTGCTCCCATCCTCTGTTAAGCAGATTGTTTCGACTGTTTCTCCTACATGAAGTTTCACATGGCGCCTTCTTAATTCAGCTTCAATGTCCAGCATCAATTCCTCATCGACATATTTGGCTAAGGGAGAAGTTTCAGCTTCAAAAAGTGTAACAGACAGCGGCAACTGACTCAAGGCTTCTACACTTTCTAAGCCAATTTGCCCTCCGCCAATGATGATGACAGACTGGGCTTTTTCGATTTTTCGCCAGCTCTCTTGGGCATCTGAAAAATACTTGGAAGACAAGATACGCTCTCCCAAGCCTTTATCTGGAAAGTCCCATACTTGTCTTGCCCCCATAGCTAAAATAAGGGCATCATAAACTTCTGTTGTCCTAGTTTTTGCCTGTCGAATGATAATGGACTGGTCTTCTGCATCTAGCTGAACCAGTTCTGCTCCCAAGCGAAAATCAATTGTCGTTTGCTTAATCTGATTCACCAATCCACTTTGTGCTTCTGCAGCTGTCTTCATTTCTCCCTTCAACTGCCAATTTAAGACATTTGGAAAGTAACCGACCTCTTCTTCCTTATCAATTAATAAAATATCAGCATCTGGATATAATTGATGACATTCCAAGGCAGCACTCATTCCTGCAAAAGATGCACCTACGATTATGATTTTCATACCATTTCCTCCATTTTCCTTATTATATCATAAATGATGAAAGGGATTACAATGTATCAATCGTCTGGGAGTGAGACAAACCTTGATGAGCACGTCGCGCTCACCCACAAAATAATGTAATCTGGAAGATTACGTCAGCTTGAAGAAAAAGTCTACCATCCTTATGTGCTTTCGGACATCAGCGATTTCCTTCGGAGTAAAATAATCCAGTGGATTATTTTAGCCCGAGCCCAGAAACAAAGGAGCGAGGATAATCGATTTCAACGAAATCACGACTTCTGTCTCACTCCCACTTTTAGCACGGCGATGGTGGCGGTATTATGCTCGCTACGCTCGCAAATTTTCTAACCTTGAAACTACAGAAATTTAAATATTGTTGTACTGTTTTTCTGAATTGTGAGGTTTGTCTATATTCTGATGTAATCTGGAAGATTACGTATAAAAATCCCTGACCTTATCACCTTTGTAGATTTATACTCTATAAAAATCAAAATCTGACTAGGCAACGAAATCGTAGCTAGAACTGAAGTTCAGCAAGGTGAGTTAACGACGTCAGACTTTGATTTTTGACGAGTATTAACAGTTTAACGCATATCAACAGCTAGGGAAGAGACGATTGATGCCTGAGATTGGAAATCAAAAAACGAGGACTGTCTGGTTTGTACTACTCTATAAAAAAAGGAATGTTTCCAGAAACCGATGAGATTTCGGGGAAGCATTCGTTTTTTTTTTTTTTTGATAGGAATGGTATATTTTAAGAACCTGTATACACAAGTGAAGTACTTTTATGTAAGAAACTGTTTTTCGCTAATTAAGGCTGTTTTTTGAGGGAATACGGACTGTATTTTGAAAAAAACGAACAATGAGTAGCTTAAAAATAGCCTTAGATAGAAGTGCTGAACTGTGAATACAGGTTCTAAGATTGCTCCAGCATCCCTGCCTGCAATTGATACATCTTATGGTAGGTCCCAGCTTTTGCCAGTAATTCCTCGTGCCTACCACTTTCGATAATCTTGCCCTTATCCAGCACATAGATACAGTTGGCATCTTGGATAGTGGACAAGCGGTGGGCAACCGCAATCGTTGTCCGACCTTGTCGCATCTTCTCAAGCGAATGTTGGACAATCTGCTCTGTTTCCGAGTCAATGTTGGCTGTTGCTTCATCCAAAATCAAAATCTTTGGTTTACTTGCAACTGTCCGAGCAAAGGCTAGCAATTGCCGTTGACCAGTAGAAAAACTACTACCGCGCTCTGCAACAGGGGCTTGGTATTTACCAGGTAATTTCTGGATAAATTGATCTGCATCAACAAATTCTGCCGCAAATTGTACTTCTTCATCTGAAAGATTTTGGTGCATTTTGATATTGGACTCAATCGTTCCATGATAAAGGAAGGGATCTTGCAAGACCAGCCCAATTTTCTTGCGCAATTCAGCCTGTGAAAATTGGCGAATGTCTTGACCATCAATCAAGACCTGACCAGACTGAAATTCATAAAAGCGCATTAAGACATTGATAATGGAAGATTTTCCAGAACCCGTAGCACCAACAAAGGCAATCGTCTCCCCTTCCTTCACTTGAAAGGAAATACCATCCAAAATCTGTCGCTTACCATCATAAGAAAAGGATACATCACGAAATTCGATGATTCCTCGTTTAATCTGAGCAGAACTATTTTCTTGCTTCGGCTCAAAATTCCTTTCATCAATTAAGTCAAAGACACGCCCTGCCGAAACCATAGAGGTTTGCAAGGTCGAAAAATTCTGTGTCACCTCAATCAAAGGATCAAACAGGCGATTGACATACTGGATAAAGGCATACATGAGCCCAGCTGAAATACCTGCCTCTAAGCCGTGAAAGCCAAAATAGGCCATCAAGAGCGCATAAGCTAGGAGTTTCAACAACGACATAGCAGGTCGCAAAAACAAACTATCCAAGGCCATCGAACGATTGGCATAGACAACATGCTCTTGATTGATTGCCTCAAACTCAGCCTTCAAGCGTTCTTCCTGACCAAAGGCTTGAACAATCCGAATCCCTTCAATACTTTCAGCCAATTTACTGTTGATGTCACTCAAAAGACTTCTGGTCTTTGTAATAACGGCAACGGATTTTTTCCGATAGAGATTGACCAAAAGAAAAATGAGGGGAAGCAAGAGTGCCACTAAAGCAGTCAGACGAATATCCAGCATCAGCATGGTATAAAGGGTGACGCTAAAAATAAAAATAGCTGAAATAAAACTCGATAAAATCCCAGAAAACATCTCCGAAATGGCTTCTGTATCATTGGTAATCCGTGAGACAATCGAGCCAGCAGGCGTGCGGTCAAAATAAGACATCCCCAAGCGCTCCATATTCGAAAACGCATCCCTGCGAATATCACGGACAATACTATAAGAGACCTTGGCAAAAAAGAGATTGCCAAAATATTGAATCACTGTCTGCAAGACATACATCATGTAATAGCCTACCAAGAGTAAGACCGCAGTTTGATTAACATTGCTTAAATAATGGTCAATAAAATGAGAGGCAATCAGAGGAATACTATTTTTCACAACCGTTGTCAATAACAGTAAACCCAAAGCCAAAGTTGTTAGCCACTTATAGGGCTTCAGATAGGACAAGAGTCGTTTCAAAACCATCCATTGATTTGGCTTTTTCATATCAAATCTCCTCCATTTCTAACTGCTGAGAAGCATAGGTCTGGGCATACCAACCACCTTGATTCAGTAAATCCTCATGGCGACCACGCTCAATAATCTGTCCATTTTGCATCACCAAGATCAAATCTGCATGGACAACGGCTGACAAACGATGAGCTGAGATAATCGTCGTTTTAGCCTGTCTAGTTTCTTTAAGCTTTTCGATGATGGCATGCTCCGTTTTGGCATCAACAGCTGATAACGAATCATCCAAGATCAAAATATCTGGATCTAAAATCATGGCCCGACTCATGGCAAGCCGCTGCTTTTGACCGCCTGATAAAGACACACCTTTTTCACCAATCAGGGTAGAAAAACCGTCGGGCATGGCGACAATATCCTCATACACTTGGGAGAGTTTAGTTGCCGCTTCGACTTCTGCTAGCGAAAGAGAAGGATTGCCAAAGCGAACATTTTCCAAAATCGTCGTCGCAAATAAGAATTGATCTTGCGGTACATAACCAATTAAACTTCGAAGGTCAGACAAACGATAATCACGTAAATCATGACCATTTAAGGTAATCCTTCCCTGATTAACATCTTGCTCACGTAATAACAATTTAATCAAGGTTGACTTACCAGAACCTGTTTGGCCTACTAAGCCCAAGGTCTGTCCTTTTTCTAGCACAAAGTGAATAGCCGATAAGGTTTGGTCATCTTCGTAGCTGAATTGGTCTACATCGTAGACCAGACGACCGTTTGCAATACGCTCAACAGGATTCTCTGGATTTTGAATATCCGATTCTTTATCTAACAGCTGTTGAATCCGCTCATAAGATACACTTCCTCGTTGCACCATATTCACCAAAAAACCAACTGCCATTAAGGGCCAGACTAACATATCTAGATAAGTCACAAAGGTTACCAAATCGCCAACTGTCACTTGTTTCTGGGCAATCATTAGCGCTCCTACTGCGAGGGTCAGTACATAGGAGGCACCAATAAAAAGCAAGACCAAGGGATCAAAAAGAGCATCGTAGGCCATTGTACGCATATTTCTGGTAAAGGTCATTTGATTGACCTCCTGAAAGGAAGCAATTTCCTCTTCCTGATAGCCAAAAGATTTGGTTACCTTGATTCCTGCCACACTTTCTTGCACCTTGTTGTTTAATTCCGAAAAAGCAGCCTGCGAATCCTTAAAGCTTTCATGCGTTTTACGTCCCAATCGACTTGTGGCTAATGCCATAAAAGGCAAGGGAAGCACCGCAATCAGGGTCATTTGCCAAGAAATAGTAAAAAACATGGTTATGAGAGTCACTAGAGCCGTAATCGAAGCATCAACTGCTGACATAACACCTCCTCCTGCCAACCGAGTCAAGGAGTTAATATCATTGGTCGCATGCGCCATTAAATCCCCTGTGCGATACTGTTGATAAAAAGAGGGTGACATCTTAGTAAAGTGTGAAAATAAGCGATAGCGAATGATTTGCCCCAATCGATAGGAAGTTCCTAAAATGTACATCCGCCAAACATAGCGTAAACCATACATGGCAAAAGCTGCCAGAATCAAATACAAGAGTTGGACAAGCAATTCTGATTTTTTCACATCTCCCCGTGTAATCGTATCAATCACCAATCCCATAATTTTCGGTGGAATTAAATTAAGAACAGCGACCAAACTCAGCGAAGCAATTCCGATGAGATAACGCCGTTTTTCCTCTTTAAAAAACCACCAGAGATTTTTTATAATAGACATCCTATTCCTTCCTTATACACATCATTTTAAGCATACGGTATCTATTATAGCATACATTTCATATTATGATTGTTTAGGAGACCATTGAAAGAACTAATATGAAATAGACAGTGTCAGTTGTTGCAAAGCATAGGTCTGGGCATACCAACCACCTTGATTTAGTAAGTCCTCATGGCGACCACGCTCAATAATCTGTCCATTTTGCATTACCAAGATCAAATCTGCATGGACAACGGCTGACAAACGATGAGCTGTGATAATCGTCGTTTTCGCCTGCCTAGTTTCTTTGAGGTTTTCGATAATGGCATGCTCCGTTTTGGCATCAACAGCTGATAACGCATCATCCAATATCAAAATATCTGGGTCTAAAATCATGGCCCGACTCATGGCAAGTCGCTGTTTTTGACCACCTGATAAAGACACCCCTTTTTCACCAATTAGGGTAGAAAAACCGTCGGGCATAGCGATGACATCCTCATACACTTGGGAGAGTTTGGTTGCCGCTTCGACTTCTGCTAGCGAAAGAGAAGGATTGCCAAAACGGACATTTTCTAAAATTGTCGTCGCAAATAAAAATGGCTCTTGTGGTACATAGCCGATCACATTTCGTAAATCAGACAAGCGATAATTACGAATATCAAAACCGTTAAGACAGATACTTCCTTTTGTTACATCATATTCTCTCAAGAGCAACTTGATTAAGCTGGTTTTACCTGATCCAATTTGCCCCACTAATCCCAAGGTCTGTCCTTTTTCCAAAACAAAGTGAACATCCGATAAGGTTACATCGTCTGCATAGCTGAACTGTTCTACATGATAGACTAGAGGACCATTTGCGATACTTTCAATAGGATTTTCTACTTCTGTAATCTCTGATTTTTGAGACAACACATTCCGAAGTCGCTCATAAGATACTCTCCCTCGTTGCACTAGATTGACTAGAAATCCTAGCGCCATTAAGGGCCAGACCAACATATCCAGATAAGACACAAAGGCTATCAAGTCTCCTATTGTTATCTGCCCTTGAGTCAACATCTTAGCACCTATCATCAATGTTAGGACATAAGATACTCCAATAAACAGCAAAGAAAGTGGATCAAGGAGAGATTGATGAGTCATCGTTTGCATTTTTTTGACGAAAGTCAGCTCATTGATCGTCTGAAAGTCAGCCAGTTCAGCTGCTTGATAGCCAAAAGACTTGCTGACCTTAATACCTGCCACACTTTCTTGAACCTTGTTCGTTAATTCAGAAAAGGCCAGCCGAGATTCTTTGACTGCGCCTTGAAGTTTATGGCCTAATTTAGTTGTTGCCAGAACCATAAAGGGCAAAGGTAGAACAGCCACCAAGGTCAGCTGCCATGAAATAGTCACCGACATTGTCAGCAAGGTAATAAACCCTGTCATTGTAGAATTGACTACTGTCAGAACACCTACACCTGCCAAACGAGTAAGGGCATTCATATCATTGGTGGCATGGGCCATCAAATCCCCTGTCCGATACTGTTGATAAAAAGACGGAGACATCTTGGTCAACTGTTCAAAGAAACGATACCGCATCACCTGCCCCAACCGATAGGATGTTCCTAAAAGATACATCCGCCATAGATAGCGCAGACCATACATCGCCAGTGCCACAAGGATTAGAAAGAAAAGCTGGGTAAGCAAGTCTCCTTTGTTTAACTGACTGTTGACAATTTTATCAATGACACCACCCATTATTTTAGGTGGAAGAACATTCAAGCAGGTCACTAGGACCAAAGAAGCAATTCCAATCAGATACCGCCTTTTTTCTTCCTTGAAAAACCACCAAAAATCTTTGATAACTGTCATGCTAGTCCTTTCTGTTCATGAAACATCCTATCTATAAAATGATAAAGAAACAACAAACGACAACCTATCTAAACTAGAATTCAGTTCTTTCAAATAAGCGTTTTTCCTTCTCCAACATGACTTTGTCATAATTATCAATCTTGTAATCTAATCTGCTGATAGCAGTTAGCAATTCGTCAGCTTTTTTCTGTAATTTCTCGCGCTCATCGATTAAAATAGCACGGCGTTTTTCTAAATGCTCATCGTCACCATCTTGACACAGACTGATATAATCAATCAAGCTCTCAACCGAAATCCCTGCACTCCGAAAACAACGGACAAATTCTAGTAGAGCCACATCCCGCTCACTAAAGTCACGAACGCCTGCAGCATTACGGTGAATAGCTGGTATCAATCCAATTCTTTCATAGTAGCGGATTGTATCGCTCGACAGGCCAGACAATTCACTCGCTTTCTTGATATTCATCTTCTCACCTCATTTCTTCTAGTCGTTTACACCCTAGAGTGGACTCTAGCTCAATCGAAAGAAGAAAACTCTAAAATGGATATTTCAGAGTTGACTATTTGTTATTTTCTATTTTTCCATAACAGCGATAATCGCCTTTGCTTCTTCTTTTGTACAAGCAACCAGTGGCAAACGAAGTGGTCCTACTTCAAATCCTTGGTGATTGAGAACAGCTTTTAGGGGAGCTGGACTTGTCGTTGAAAACAGAGCATCCACTTTCGGCAATAATTTCCGCTGAATCGCTGCCGCTCCTGCTACATCTCCCTTATCCAAGGCATCAAACATGGCATAAAAATCGTTTCCATTAGTATGAGCTGCTACGCTGATCACACCTTGCGCTCCTAGAGCCTTAGCATGGAATGCCTCCCCATCTTCACCCGTATAGACCAAGAAATCTTCAGGAGCATTCTCGACTAGATGGGAAATAGCAGCTACTCCTGTACAATCCTTAATCGCAATAATATTGGGATGTTGAGCCAATCGTAGAGAAGTTTCTACAGTCAAACCAGCTACTGTCCGCCCTGGGACATTATAGAGCATGATAGGTAAACTACTAGCATCTGCAATGGCCTTGTAATGCCGATACAAACCTTCTTGAGTTGGCTTGTTATAGTAAGGAGTTACCGCAAGCCCTGCAGCAAAACCTCCAAATTCTGCAACCTCACGTGCAAACTCAATCGAATCCCGTGTATCGTTGGTTCCAATCCCTGCAATCAAGGGTACACGACCCGCAACAATTCGCTGTACTTCTGCGAACAACTCCAACTCTTCCTCATGGGTTAAGGTCGGACTTTCTCCTGTCGTACCAGCTAAAATCAACCCTTCCGTATGGTGTGCAAGTAAATGCTCAATCAACTTAGGTAATGCCTTAAAGTTGATACTCCCATCCTCATGAAAAGGCGTCACAAGCGCCGTAATAATGCGTGCTTTTCTCAATTCTTCTACAGACATTGCTTTCCTCCTAAGTGATAAACTTGATTTATTTTAATTCAAAAACGATTTCTTCCGTTGGACGAACCAATCCACGTTCATGTAGGGTTTCAGCGATTTGAACAGAGTTCCACGCCGCCCCCTTCAATAAATTATCTGAAACAACCCACATATGAATTCCTTTTTCAGCATCCAAATCTTTACGGATACGACCGACAAAGGTCTCACGTTTTCCAACAGCATTGATGGCTTGTGGGTAAATCTGATGAGCCACATCATCTTCTAATACAGCACCTGGAAAGGCTGCAATTGCTGCTTTGACTTCCTCAATCGGTGCTACTTCTTTTGTTTCAATATAAACAGATTCTGAATGAGCCGATAAAACTGGAATACGCACACAAGTCGCAGAAACCGCAATGCTATCATCTTCCATAATTTTCTTGGTCTCGTTGGTCATTTTCATCTCTTCGTAGGTGTAATCATTGTCTGTAAAGACATCGATTTGTGGAAGAGCGTTAAATCCGATTGGGTAATGCTTCTTATCACCACCAGAAGGTAAGATATTCGCTTCGACATCTTTTGGTGCTACACCCTCATTTAAAACCGCACGAAGTTGTGCCTGTGTTTCTAGAATCGCTCCCATACCTGCTCCAGAAACAGCTTGGTAAGTTGATACGATAATACGATCCAAGCCCCATTTTTGACGAACAGGTTCTAAGGCTACCATCATTTGAATAGTAGAACAGTTTGGACAAGCAATAATCCCCTTATGAGCATCTAAGGCATGCGCATTGACTTCCGGCACTACTAATGGTACAGCAGGATTTTGACGGAAATAGGAGGTATTGTCCACCACAACTGCTCCGGCTTTTACGGCATAGGGTGCATACTTAGCTGATGTAGAACCGCCTGCTGAGAAAAGGGCAATATCGACACCTTCAAAGGCATCTTCAGTTGTCTCTTCAATCGTCACATCTTGTCCTTTGAACTGCAAGACCTTACCAGCTGAACGAGCAGACGCCAAATACCGTACCTTATCAATCGGCAAGGTTGACTCTTCCAACATCTGAATCATCTGTGCACCAACTGCACCAGTTGCACCAACAACAGCTACTGTATATCCCATAAACTACCTCTTTTTTCGAATTTTCTAAAAATTTATCTACGCTTGCTATTATACACTTTTTTTCAGTAAATGAAAAGATGTTTACGGTAAAAAGATGAGAAAGCAGCAACAAAAAAAGACTAAGATTTCTCCTAGTCTAAGGGCACTTTCGTGTGATAAGCAGGTTCACACAACTTATCAAGGTCCGCTCCTGCGTTTTGACCTCCCTAGCGTGAAAGTGGCTACAGCCACATTCGGCTCATCGCATAGTTCTATTATAGCAGATTTTACCGCCAATGCAAGTCCGAAAATTTGCTCTGGTAACTCCGCATGGTTATTGTTATCTATGTTATAATAACCATCTTTATAAACTTGAGGGCATGGTTCCACTGACAAAGTGATTAATCTGGAAAAAAGTTAAATGAAACAAGCTCTTGTTCTGAAATAGTATAAATATATACCTTATCAGCTTACCTTTGAACATATTCTAATCCAAGAGAAACCATATCGGACTGAATTTCCATTATAATCGTGCTCTATAAATTAAGTTTTCTAAAGCTTCACTTAATGAATTAAATGTTTCAACAATTCCTAAAATTGCAGCTCTTTCATCTGTCCCATATACATTATGGAATTCTTCTTTTTGCTCAATAACCATTTCATTTTCCTCTACTGGATGACTATTGAACCAATTAACTTTTAAATTTTCATTTTTAATAATTTCTAATGCTTCTTGTTTTGTCATGATATACTCCTTTATTTTATTTTTCTTAATAAACCTAATTGTTGAAGCTTATCAACAGATAGTGGCATTTCAGTCTGTATCCCTCTACCAATCGCTCCAAATCCAGGAGCAATTTCTCCCTGATAAGTGCGTAAATTATTTAAGTTTCCTCCATAATATTTTTGTACATCTCTATAAATCTTCTCTTTCAATTCTATATCAATCGTATTATCAATATAAGATTTTAGATCACTAAAATCTCCAATAACCTCATATTGATAATATTTAGAAGTGTCTTCAACATATGGAAGAGAACGTTGTTCATAAGTAAACGGTACCCCATCTCTAACTGGTGAAGTATACCTCCCATCTTCCGGACCATATCTATCAAAGATCTCCCCAACCTTAGGAATATACTCTTCTTTTATAGCGACCCCTGTCTCATCTAAAATATAACCTCCATTTGGAACTTGCTCCCAATCAATTTTCCCTTTTGGCGTGAGTACACTTGCATCTTTTGGAATTTGATATTCTGCAGGCCATGTACCCGTTTCTTTAAACTCCTTTGCTAATCAGGACTATAATCATATTGAAATGCACCATTGATATATTTGCCATCATCAACACCTTTTACTGTCTCTATAACATTAGAAGATTTTATATTTCCATTAGTGTCAAATAGTAAATTAGTATCTTCTAGTATACTTGTTGTAAAATTACCAGCCTCACCACGTCCTATTGTTCCATACTGTTCAAATGCCCTCTGAATATCTTGAGAGTTTACAATAGAAGAAGCTCTCGTTTCTAAATAAGGCTTCTTCAACTTAGAAATAAATTCGTCTAAGTATTGGTAGTTTTTGCTTACATACATTTTATAAAAATCTACTTTTGTAGCGACTGCACCCTCTCTTACAGCTTGTTCTTTTTCTTTTTTTGTTGGTGCCAGTTCCCTGTTTAAGCCTTCGCAACAATATCATATGCAGCTCTTTCGTCCTTTCTATATGAATCATAGTCAGACTTAGAAATAGACTTTTGGAAACACCCTCCATAAGCATCTTCCCATTCAACAACAATGCACTCACAATCTAAAAAATATATGTAAAAACGCATATGAGTATTTACATTTTCCTCTATCAATTTTAATTTACTCATCACTCCATAACTTTATATAATGCCTAACATTAATAATATCTTTTTTTCAATATTCTGGCCTTAATTAATACATCTTTGAAAGCATCTACTTCATTATCAAAAATACTAACTATTCCTTGTTGACCAGCTCTTTCATTTGTCGCATAAACTATAAATTGTCCTTCATTCTCCTCTAAAATGACTTCATACTCTTGAAATGGATGTTCATGATATAAATTAACAGGTAATCTTTCTTCTAATATGGCTTCAAGTAGTTTCTCACGATTCATAAATATGTACCTTCTTTTAAATAATTTCTTTAATTAAACCCAGTTTCTGTAATTCATTAATTGTAAATGGCATCTGCCATTGTATACCTTTTCCAACACTTCCAAATCCTGGGGCAATTACACCAGATTGTGGAACAATTTTACTCCAATCTCCTCCATAGAAAACAGCAACATCATCATACAACTTTTCCTTCAAGGTAATATCTAAAGATTCATCAACATACTCTTTAATTTTTGAAAGATCTCCAATAATTTCATATTGATGATATTTGGTCACATCCTCAAGGTAGGGGAGGGAACGTTGATTATAGGAAAAAGGTACTCCATCTATGACAGGAGAAGTAAATCGTCCCGTTTCTGGTCCGTATCTATCAAAAATTTCCCCAATCTTAGGAATATAATCCTCTTTAATTGCATGACCTGTTTCATCTAACGCAAAACCGTTTTCAGGAGTTTGACTCCAATCAATTTTTCCTTCTGGCGTGAGTACACTTGCATCTTTTGGAATTTGATATTCTGCAGGCCATGTACCCGTTTCTTTAAACTCCTTAGCTAGTTTAGAATCTATGTTTTCTAAATATCGAACTAGTTCATCCGGTGTTGCCTTACTTTGATTTAGGAGTTTTCCAGTCCTTTCCACCACCTCATCAACACTGCCATCAAGATTCTTCGCAAAGGCACTAAGGTTATCCGCAAACCCTGAGACTTTCCCAGAACCGCTTGTGGGCATGCTTCCACTGACAAACTGTGATTCCATTCCTACATTCAAGCGGAAGTTCTGCGCTGCTTCACTGATGACCTCATCCGCATGGTGAAGTTTCCCTGCTAGGTTGTCTGCTACTGATGTTACTCTACTCCGTGCTATATTATCAACTTGTTTGCCAAAACTGTCGAGCTGACTGAGTACATTGTCACTTAGCTTCGTTGTCAGCTTCGCAAGATTATCGATATTCTTGGCGCCCTGCTCCAGACCTTCTTTTAGGGAAAGCTTGAGAGAATTTTCAGCCACCGCTAAGCCTTCTTTCATTCCTGTTTTGCCTAGACTTCCGAGGTACTTAGCTCCTGGAATCAAGTCAAACATGGCAAAGCCTACCCGAAGTCCCCGCTCCATTCCGTCTAACTCTCGGCCTGTCCCCCAATCTTTACCGGTTATACCTGAGTAAGCATCAAGCGAAGCTAACGCAAATCCTGCCACAGCACCTGCTGGAGGACAGAAGATACTCAAAACAATCACTCCTACTCCTAAAGCAAGATCACGCCACGTCTCTACATTGGACTGTTGCTCACTAAGTGATTCATACTGAAAAGCGCGAGTGTTCTGAGTAACCATCAGATAATCTTCAACTGTCACTCGTTTATCATAATCTTTGCCTTGCTTGTACGAGTCATAACTAGCCTGCAAGATCTTCTTATAAGGATTCTCTACTTGATACAGCTCTTTAATGCCAATCTCTTTAGGAGTGACATCACGAGTTCCTATGTGGTTTCCATAGGCATCCTTCACGACAGCAGACTCCTATAATCAAATATAAAGTTATAGCTGGAAAAATTCCAGCTATAAAAATTACTTGTTTTCTTCTGCGTTGATTTCTTCAAACCACTTATCAAATTCCAAACGTGGAATTAATTCCTCATCCTTTTCATAACGTGCTTCATAACTATATCTTGATTCCAAAGTATTGTTTTTCACATCATACAGCAACCACATTTCTGTTGGATGCTCTCGATTATACTCCTTACATAAACTAATAATTTTTTCTATATCTTCATTGCCATAATGTAGTAATTCAAACTGAATGGAATCATCTACTTTGTTCACTAAGACTGAATTAACTTTGTGAATTTTCACCAATGAATTATTAATCTTAAAAAAATATTAAAGGAAACAAGTTCTTGTTCTAAAATAGAATAAATGTATACCTTATCAGCTTGCCAACGAACATATTCTAGTCCAAGAGAAACCATATCGGACTGAATTTCCATAAACCTATCTTCAAAATTTATCATATCGGTATTTTTCCTATCATTTATTTATATTTTTTATTATTTCGGATCTGGGCTCACCATCAATCCTATAATTGATTTCAAACCTTGATGGACGTCCAGATACGCCATCATAAGCAACCTTAATATCTACCTTGACTTTTTTAGGTGGACTAGTGCGTAAAGCATCAGCCCAATCTCGCTCGATACGGCGATATTCTTTCAAGTTAACATCTTTTGCTTGTGAAACAATGTTGTCTAATTCAGGAGACCCACCAAATAAATCTCCAAAGATATGTCCCGCATGATTCCCACTCTCCTTATCAAGAGTTTTAGAATTATGGCTTAATCTTCCATCATGAAGCTTTAATTGGAGGTCCTCCGCATAGGCTCGATCAATACGATCAAAATCATCTGTTCTGTAAAGATAACGATGTTCCCCTGTTTCATAGATGATATTTGGTTTTGGATATTTCCCATCCATGTGACTACCATCCGTTAAAATTTCACTAGCTTCTTCCAACCAGTGTTTTGTTTGAGATGTTCTTAGTCTATCACTAGATTGTGCAACTAGCCTTGAAACCTTCTTCCCCCAGCTTCCTGTAGAATCTCATCCACACTACCATCAAGATTCTTCGCAAAGGCACTGAGGTTATCCGCAAAACCTGAGAGTTTCCCTGCTAGGTTGTCTGCTACCGAAGATATCTTACTCCTTGCTATATTGTCAACTTGTTTGCCAAAATTATCCAACTGACCGAGTACATTGTCACTTAGCTTTGTTGTCAGCTTCGCAAGATTGTCTATATTCTTAGTACCTTGCTCCAGACCTTTTATAGCAAAAGTTGCCTTAGTCTATACTAAAGCAAGTATGTTTGATTAGAATAATATAACAAGCTCTATCACTCTCTACATCAAGTTTGAATTAAGAAATCCTTTTATCTAATTCATTATAAATCAATAAACAGTATCAGCTTTTTTCTAATCAGAGGTTTCCAATGCTTTTTTTAATAATTCTTGAAACTCTTCTTCTGAAAAAAGTTGCTTAGTTTCCTCTATGTTGTTCAAAACAAATTCAGGATGTGTTCTTAAAAATTTTCGATCGGACTCTTCTTGACTAATCTTTGGTCTCCAAAGACCTGTATTTGAAAAGAAAATCAACTCCTCTCCAGTATATTCTCCAGCTAAATAACTATCAACTGCCTCTTTAGAAATCTCTTTCTCAACTTCTGGCATAGTAATATTAAATGTCGGATAACGTAAAATATATTTTCCGTCAGTCTTATAAATTTCCAAGGCATCACTTTTTCTTGTTTCTAATTTTTCCATTATGAATCTCACACTATTTCTATAATTTATCTTTCGGAACTCTATCAAAAGTTCCCCCTCACCAATATTGAATTGAAGATTTTTTCCTGTTGAAGAAATTCCCATATCAATTTGTATAGAGTGATACGCTATCATGAATCCAAAATCTTCAAATTGACCAATTGTAATCGGTAGAGTATCTAAGTCAATCGAAAAGATAGTCTTTAGTGCTTACCTGATATTACCATATCATAAACTTTCTTTTACTGGCAAGTATAGCTTAAAAACAAACACTAGTTTATAAACTATTTTGTGATTCTTTTCAGCTCCATTTCTCCAGTTTGGAGTTTAACTTCATATTTTCGCCCCATAAAGTCAGTTACAAACAACTGACTTTCATTCAAATTAATCAAAACGATTGGCGCAATTGTAAACTCTGAACAATCAACTGGCTGGATATTTTGTATCTGCCATATAATTTTTCCAGTATTATCCATACAATATACATTGTTAAAGTCCTCTTTATCTAAAGAAATGTTCATTGGAATCGCTAATCTAACAATATATAGTGTACCAATTTGTTTGACCTCTGCAATTGGATAATTGAAGACATTTTCCACTCCATTTAGTTTTATCAAGTTCTCGTCTATGACAATATTACTTTGCATTATTAACCTCATTATTCAATTATTTTTCCCAGCTCTTTGAAATCACCGATAAATTGTCCCATTAGATCAAATTGTATTCCACCGCCTTTAAAACTGAACACAGGATTGACTTCTCCCATTCGCAATAAACTTCCCTTCGGTAAAGTAACTTCACCAACATATTTCCCTGTCTTATAATTGCCAATGTTCAAGGCTTCTAATTTTTCAGCCACCTTGTTCATTGCTTCATAGAAGGGGCGGTCAATTTTCTCTTTGACATACTTATCGACATTACCCGCATACTTTTCTAACTGTTGGAGTTTCTGTTGGAGAGCGAGGGCTTCTGCGGTATCATCATGGTAACTGAAAGAAACAGCACCATCTGAATCCTTCTCCGCAATCACTTTTTTTTACTTTTTCAGAGATTTCGACTAAATCACGAATGCGTCTGCCAAATCCTGAACTAGAAGACATGCTTGGAGCTGCAGGACCATAGCCATAAGAGGCAGAACTCCCACCTCCTGAACCTTTTGTGATAGAAGAAAGGGCACAACTTGTTTCTGAATGAACCTAGCTGTACTCTTCTTTATGATAAAACCAACAAAATTTATTTATTTTTTAACAATACTTTAGCTTCGTCTGAATCCAAAAAATCTTTTAAAATTAGGAGCGCATATTCAACATCTTTTTCATTTTTCCCAAAAACTCTTCTAACACTATTGCTAATTACTTCGTCTTTAATGACTTCATGTAAAAAAACAAAATCCGATTCCTTATCTATGTCATAAGGGAATAAAATATCAAACAAGCCACCCTCACCCACTTCAAATTGGATATTTTTTCCAGTTGCAGCTATCCCCATATTAACCTCATAGCCTTTATAAAAGAAATCAAATGCAAAATTTTCGTATTCTCCTTCTCGAATTAGGATATCATCCAAATTTTTGAAAAATATTGCCATTAAAGCTTCTCTTATATTTCGATAACCTAAACTCTCTCTTATTGGTAAATAATGTGTTTCTCTCACTTATAGGCCCTCCAAAAATCTCCATATTCTTTAATTTTGTAACCAAATTTTTTCAATAGCATCAATTCATTTACATAAGATTCTCCTTTTCGAGTTTCTCTAAATATTTGACGCGCTTTGTAAGGATCTGAACTCAGTATAAAATCCTTCCCTTCCCGAATTTGATTCATCAAAAATTCATCATTCACTTTATAGGCTAAGTCAGGATTTACTTTTGCGATGGCATTCCAACCATCATTGCCTGCATCAAAGTATGTTAAACTATTTCTACATCTTTAGTTATCTATACTTACCTAATATCCTCTAGTAATACCCCTACTTTTTTAATTTGATTAATCGTTGAAACTTTTTTTGGAACTCCTCCATTTCCTTAAATAAACTATCTTCCTTTTCTGTTCGTGGTTGAAAACCCAGATACTGATATTTAAAAAAATTTCGACGAGTCGTTGGTCCGTATGTAGACTCCATCCATGGTGCATAGTCAAATTTAACATCTAATTTACCATTTACAAATAAAATAATAGCTCTTGACCAAGTTGCCATATTATGTCTAGTAAAAATCTCCCACAACTCTCTACTAATTTCAAATTGCTGATTATTCAATTGACTAAATATTGTTGAATCAATAGAGAAGTCATTCGGTATTGATAAACTATAATGATATTTTTCATCACCACTAGATTTGAAATCAAAATAAATACTCCCTCCATCATTTGCCATTTCTACATTAACATAAAGATCATCCCATTCCACAGGAATTGAGTTAGCGATACTTTGCAATAGTTCTTTTATTTTTTCTTGAATAAGATTTTCAACTGTCATATTATCCTCCCATATGATTTAAAATTGTCTTAGATACAAGATCTTCCCCCTCAATCTGATATCTAATATTAAAACTTTTCGGCCTAACTAAATTCGCACCATAACCTGGCTCAATACTAACAGAAACCTTTTTAGGAGGAACTTCACTCAATGCTTGCTTCCATTCCTGTTCCATATTGAACCATACTCCACCACTTCGATTAATATCACTATTCATCGCCACAAAATTATCAATATTGCCAGATCCTTTGAACATGCTCGCAATCAAGTGACCACCGTCATCATCTGCTAATCTGTCCGCACCACCTACTGTTCTTTGGCTATAAAGATTTCGAGTAGCTTTATCTAGAATTAAGTCATCTGCCTCAACAGAGATGATTCGACAAAATGAATCCGTTGTATATTTGTAGCCAGCATCACTCACATACTGAATATCAGGTAAGAGTTGTTTCTTCCCATGTTTCCCTTTTACGATATGTTCTCCATATGGTATTTTTGTCTTAGCACCAGCCTCAACTACCTCATCAACACTACCATCGAGATTCTTCACAAAGGCACTAAGGTTATCCGCAAACTCTGAGACTTTCCCAGAACCGCTTGTGGGCATGCTTCCACTGACAAACTGTGATTCCATTCCTACATTCAAGCGGAAGTTCTGCGCTGCTTCACTGATGACCTCATCCGCATGGTGAAGTTTCCCTGCTAGGTTGTCTGCTACTGATGTTACTCTACTCCGTGCTATATTATCAACTTGTTTGCCAAAACTGTCGAGCTGACTGAGTACATTATCACTTAACTTCGTTGTCAGCTTCGCAAGATTATCGATATTCTTGGCGCCCTGCTCCAGACCTTCTTTTAGGGAAAGCTTGAGAGAATTTTTAGCCACCGCTAAGCCTTCTTTCATTCCTGTTTTGCTTAGACTACCTAGGTACTTAGCTCCTGGAATCAAGTCAAACATGGCAAAGCCTACCCGAAGTCCCCGCTCAGTTCTTCCTATGTCCTAACAGTAGATAGTATTAACTACTTAGAAATTGAAAATTCTATAATTTCTCCCGTATCTACTGAAATCTTTAATCGTCGGCCATAAAAATCAGTTGCATACAGATAATCATCAATCAAATTAATCTGCTCCATCGGATAAATATTTTTTGTGTATCCAATATTATTTAAAGTCCAGACTACGTTACCATTATAATCCACAGCTAAAATATTATTTTTATATACATTATTTTCAAAAGGAATTTCCAATAAAATAATTATAATCTTTTCTAATTCTATTATAGTCCTGATATTAAAATCAAAGGTCTTTATTTTATTATGATTAATCAGTAATACTTTTTCCTGAAATTCTACCATTGTATCAGCCTTTCATTTATAAATTTTCCTGTTCTTTGTCCCATTAAATCGAATTGTCGCGCGCCACCTTTTCCCCATCCTTCTAGTGGGTTCACAATTCCAGTTCTCAAAGTTGTTTCAGATTCTAGTACGACATCTGTTATATATTTTGGAGTAGCAGGCAGTGCATACAAGTCTCTAATTTCCTCGGGTGTTAGTCCTTTTATATCATCCAAGTTCATCAACCAGCCTCCAAATTGTCCAGAAACATCTCCGTCATAAACACGTACAAAAGTGGTCTCGTTTGTCAGAGTAATAACATCAACTGTAGTTCCTGGCTTATATGGAGGATTGGCATATCCCATTTCAGTCTTCCACCAATTATTCACTTTATCTGCTTGTACAGAATCAATAATTTTTACATTATTTTCTAAAGTTCCTAAAGAGGTAGATACAAGATTTTTTTCATTCACATTCTTCGATATCCCTGCTACTACCTCATCCACACTGCCATCGAGATTCTTCGCAAAGGCACTGAGGTTATCCGCAAGACCTGAGAGTTTCCCAGAACCGCTTGAGGGCATGGCTTAACTGATAAGCTTTGATTCCATTCCAACATTCAATCGGAAGTTCTGTGCAGCTTCACTAACAACCTCATCCGCATGGCGAATGTTAATTTCACGGCTCTACTTTTAATCGGACAACACTTCCTATTGGTAACATCTTACTCATAATTATAATTCACTCCTTTGTACATTATCCCTTCTCTAACCTCTTATTTAAATTATCCAGCAAACGCTTCCTTTCTTTAAGATGTAGTGTTAGACTTAGCAATAACAACACGTACCACAATCCTAGTGAGATAATAAGAAAAAGTATGTGGGAAAAACAAATAAATAGAAAAACGGTTACTATAAACAGTACTATTAAAACAATTAGCAATACGGTATTACTTTTTAAATTTTTCTGTGCTTTAACTAATATCTTTCATCTCTATTTTAGAAACTTTAAAAATTTGGTACACAATAAAATTTTCCCATTCCTTCAATTGCTGCCATACTCTCATCATGATTAAAAACATCATAATCATTAGTAAAATGATATTAAAAAATAAAGATGAAAAAGGTATGTAAATGCGATTAATTTGCTTAATAATCATTGCAGCAATAATATAAATAAATAGTTGTGCATGTTGATTCATTGAAAATTGTTTTGTTTCAAAAGCCTTATATAGCTGTCCCGTAAGACTATCTCCATAAATAAAATAATTCATTTCCTTAACTAACGGTATTTTTGTCCTATCCAGTAACACTCACTTCTCCTTTTTACACTAATTACATACACTTCCTAGACCAGAAAATAAATCAGAAACAGCCTCTCCAGCTTTAGTTATGGCTTTATCAACTGATTTAACAATGTGTGTACCAGCAGAAATAATATCATCTTTATAATTATCATAAGCCCAGTCAAAGAGCATAGTGCCAACAACACTTATAAATTAATACAAACTTACATTAATAATCGAAAATTTATAACTTATTCATTTTTCCTTTTCATCAAACTTAGAAATTAGTTAGTGATGAATTTATTTTCAATTTCATTGATAACCTGGAAAACTCACATTGTAAAAATAATTATCAGTACAAAAAATCTCTTTCAGGTTAACGATTATATTAGATCTCTGAGTTTCTTTATTGCCTTATAACGCCTCGGTATATCTAAATATCGTATGATTCCAAAAGAAAACAAACAACAAAAAATTGTAACTCCTAACCCCAATAATATAGAAAATTTCAAAAATATACTTATTCCAACAATGGACATAAAAATTGATATAAAACTTAGATTTCTAAAAAAATTAGCAAGCTTTATAGACTGTATAAGTAAATTTTCAATATTTATTACCCCTATATCACTTGGAATAAATATAGAATCATCTACTATATTCTTTTTGATAAACATATCTAAATAAAAGCATAGTATAAAAAAGAATAAAAAACCTATAACTAATAGAGCAATATTAAGTTGAAAGGAGGAAATGATTCTATACCACCGATTAACAACTACAGATAATAATCCTATTGTCAACGATAGTCCAATACTATTTTTTAGAAATTTTTGAGATTGTTCTCTATATTTCAATGTGTTTTGATTTTTTATATATATATTACCATCATGAAAATCATAGTAATATGTCTTTTCACCATCATGAAAAAGTTCTATTTTAGACTGATTACTCATATTTTTTCTCCCGTAATTCTAGTCAAAAACACTTCCCAAGCCACTAACCATATCTGAGACTGCATTACCAATATTACTCAATACTTCATTAGCTTCATTTATTTTATTCGACCCCCAGCTAATAGCTTTATCTTTATTATCATAAACAACATCAAATAACATTGCTCCACCAACAGAAACAATAGAAGTTACTAGAAAGTCTACTGCCAAACCTGCAAATGGAGCTAATGGGGCACCAATGACAGATGAAGCCAAGCCACCCGCAACTACAGTACCAGCAATTTTACCTGTGGCTGCTCCAGCTACTAAACCATAACTAAGTGCTTCTGTAACGAAATATCCAGAATTTAGTTACATTACGATACCAGTTTGAACTAAGACTATAACTTCTTTCTACTCGATTTCTTTACCATTCTCAGAGATAATCGCATACTCCCCCTGAGTATCTGCTTCCTATTAAATATTACCCTCTAGTTCCGCCATCAATCCATTCCTTTTCCTTATTCAAATGAATCTAAGAGACTTAGGCCGTCAGATATAAAGTCCATTGTGTTGTTCCATAAATTAACAACCATTTAATCTATCTTATCTTCAAATTAATCTATCTTATCTTCAAATTCTGTTCATTCAGGCCACTCGTTCTTTATTCCACTTCTATTATTTCACTAAATAATAGGGCACCATCTCTATACGGTACAGTAATAGGCAACGTTGTTCTGCATATTGTAAAAGTCAGTAATGAAATGAAACTATTGACCACCAGTAGCCCTCCTTCTGTGCTATCATTTATTCCTAACTAGAAAGCTAGATATACAAGATTTAAAACTAAAGCAAAGTAGCCAGTATAATCCCGTTTTCCATTTCATTTATCATAGCTGATTGCTTATATGTTAGTGGCAATTCAATCTGTTTTTTATACGTTTATCACCTTACTTCAGAATGAACTGTTGGGCGAATCTCTTCAACCATAAGTTTATGATACTGATATGCCGTAGCAATTGGTAGGATTTCCCAAGTAAATACATAGCTTAAAAATGAGAATAGACCAACCAAAATCAGAACAGTATCTTCTCCTAATAGGTACCATGCCAAACTTCCTATTGTCAGGGATACAAAGACTGGTCCAAGACCAAAATTTCTCTTCCCATCAGTAGCTAATGTTACGCTAGCACCTGTGTGTATAGTTGCATCTAGTAACGCGCCAGCTGTACTCTCTCCTCGATTTTTACTTTCCTAAAAGGCCGAATAACCATCAAAACTAGCGGTAAAATTTTTTTATCCATTTCTAATAGTACTTTCATCTATGTATCATACAAATAATAAGAGAACTATTTGGCACTCTTACCCCATTGAATCTCACGTCGTTGATATCTACCAACTATGTTAAACCAACGAATAGGATTATTCTGCCAGATTAACAATACTAAAATAGCTGGCATGATACCCCAAATACTTAAAATAATAATGCTGTTGTCCAAAGATACTTGATTTAACATCTTGGGGATAACATCGTATATCAATGCTGGTACAAATGCTAAGTTTACTGCCAACATGCTACACACTACTATGAACATAACCATTTTTTTTCCGAAAGTTACTCTCTTATCTCCAAAATTATTCCAAAATAGATTGCCATAAACAGCTGTTCGAAAGTTTTGTCGTGTCGTAGGCTGAGCCTCTGTAACGTTCTTATAGAGAGCTCTTTCTAATAACCAAATCATTCCAACACACTCAACTATCCAAGCGATTATCAGAAATACTAGCATGGCTTTACTATAGTAGCCACTAAAGGGATTAGTAACGGCTAAGCCAGTTCCACCAATTCCCAAGGCAATTAATCCAGGTATCCAAAGATTGGTCTCTCTTGCACCTGCTGTATTTAAAAGTTTGCTTTTAGGAGCAACTAGAGCCAGATTTCGCTCAGTATCAAAATACACAGTTCCCTCGCCACACTCTCCTATATAAATAATTTTTCTTAAAAACATATATCACCAAAATTTAAATAAATTTCCCCATTCCCATTTTCCATGAGAAAAACCATCGTAAACAATATTGAATAGATTATTTAACATAACACCACCCGCGACTCCAGCAACCGTCCCAATTACAGGAATAGGGGTTGCAGACCCTATAATCGCCCCTATATACATAGCTCCTACAGCTGTTCCGGTATGTGAAACTCCATCAATTGCAGCACTTGTAGCTCCATATTGGTCCACACGTTCAAAGTAGGTTGTTACACCATCTAAAACCGCTAGTGTCCCTCCAAATACACCAACGCTTTTTGCAGCTCCCTTAACTCCTTTCCTCTTAACAAACTCGCCTGTTCCATTGAGGAAGTCTTCGGTATTCTTTGCTGTCTTGACAGTATTAAAACGAGAGACGTCCCCGCTTACCTGTTTCCAAGTTTTATAGCCAGTTTTGGAGTAAGTTGTAGAGACCGGCTTTCGCCACCATGTTCCATTCTTTATTTTCTTAATGCTGGCCAATGCCTCCGCTCCAGCTAATCTTCCTGTACTTGTATAGCTTCCCATATTAAAATAAGTGGAATGGCGATTCAATTCATGCCCAATCAAAAAGTTAACAATTGAGGAATCTAATCCCTCATCTGGATTCAATTTGACATAATTTTCAATAACAGTCAAATCATTATCCGTCAACTCTTCTCCATGTTTTATTTTCTCAATAATAGACTTATAATCACTTTCAGTCCACTTCTTCTCTACCGTCTTCACCCACTCCATATCCTTAGCTGGAGGTATAATGAACGCCTGCGTTTCTAGATTCCACGAAGTTTTAGCCTGTGATATACCTTGTTGAACAGCTTGGTAAAGTCCATCAATAGACGAAAAGAGACTCGGAGAAGAAGCGTTAAAGGCTAGTAGTTTTTAACGCTTCTCCTCCAATTTTCGCTTGATATTCTGCTCAATATCAATATGATTGGTTAAACTACTAATAAAAGAATAATTTGGCTGTTCAGAACGATATTCCATATTACGCAATTTTTGGTAATAAGTAATATGGTTACCAGCCTGTGTAATCTTTTGGCGGAGTTCGTCTTCTCTCAAGCTACCACTATCAACTTCACTGACGTAAGTACTAGGGAAGCTTTTGGTTGCTGCTGCTATTGCTTCATTTAATAGAATACAAGCCTTTGTCAAGGGAAGCAATAGTTGACTACAGTAAGCCTTTGCTGAATCATAGGCTACACCTGACAAGTCTCCACTATTAAACGCAAAATCACTAAGAGCGCTCTGTAAAGATTGATAAGATGAGTTCTGCTTATGAATAGCTCCTGATATACTGGTCGCTTGACTCTGAGAGTCTTCCAAATTCATATCAACGCCCATCCTTGTCTTCCTCCTTCTTCTTTAATCTCTGGAGATGCTCTTTGTCATCTTCTAGTCGTTGCTCTTTCTGTCTGAGATAGGCTTCTTCTTCCTGAAAATAGGTTCGAACTTTCTGAGTTGTCTGATAATGCTGGGATTCTAAGTCTTGAAAGAAATATCTTTCCTCAGAGTTCCTCATCAGCTCAGAAACATCATTCAAAAAACGCTCACTCTTACTAGAAATCTGCTCATAATCTTCCTGCATCAGTTGATGATATCGTTTTTCTTTGTTTAAGCGGCCTTCCCTATGTTTAAGTGACTGCTCGAGACTCGTTCTATCATTACACATTTATCGTAAACCTCGTGCTTACATCTTCTAAGCGTGATAACTACGCTGCTGCTTTTTGATCCATTGCATGAAACGCTGAAGACAGGTTTTGAATATTTTGGGACATAGCTGACACCACAGCGCTCATCTGCTTGGCTGTTGACTGTGCTAAGTCAATTGCAGTAGAAGCATTCGCATTTCCTTTCACAGTGGTGCTTTCATCTTTCTTAATTGAAGTGATACTAGATAAACTTTCGACAGATCTAGCAATAGCTGTTGCTCGTTTAACAGCTAAAGCAGTGTTATTTTTTATCTCACTCATTAATCGACTCCTCATAATAGTATTATAAAAATGTTAAACTTCTCAATTATCTTCTCAAGTATAATCAATACTCTCAATAGGTAAAACTGATAAATGATATTAAAATTCTTTTCTACATTTCTAATAATTGAATAAGCTCATCACCTTCTGGGTATAAGATATATCCTTGACTTGACTTCACAGTAGTCTCAATTACCAAACTCCCATAGCCAAGCGAGGTATCGCTTAAGAAAAACACTTTATAAGACTGTACAGAAAACTGTTGCCTTTTCATATCCTTGATTTGGTCGAAGTCAGTGCCCATTGTTGATATATAGATAGATTGCAGATGATGTCTTATTTCAATAAGTGATTTGAGTTTTGTGATCATTTCAGCCAAGCTTACATTTTGATCTTTTTAACCTCCAACCCAGATTCCCAATTTTCATACACTTCCATAAAACGCTCTTCTTCCTCATCTTTATAGCCTTCAAAGACTATCTTTTCAATATTTTCATGGTTGAAGAAAATGGCATCTTCTGGATTGATCCCCTCAGGATAGATAACCCCTACGTAATCACTATAAACGTTCTCCCCTTCTGATTCGAAAATAGGGCCTCTACCTACAATCATCAACTTTGTTGTCGCTTCATCTAAGTACACAATACTTCCTATTGGTAATAATTCTTTTGTCATTTTTATTTCTCCTTTTGTTTCTTTTTATCCATCTTTTTTCCGCGCCATTTGCCATACCATTGCTCATTTGTGACATTAAAGAACTGGCGATATTCTTTTTGGTACTTGAAAAAGTAAAAGGCTGCTACAAAGTTTTTCAAGGTCATGCTCATCATAAAAATCATGAGTGAAGCCACTAATAGAAAGGCCCAACCATACAAGAAACTGAAAATATCTGGTCGTCCTTTCGTTACTTCACCAAAGTTGAATGTCCATCGATTGATAATGGAAAGCAATAAGAGAATGCCACCATATTTCTTGATAAGTACCATCAAACGATCGCCCCAATCTTTACCAGCTGGCGCCTCCTTGTAAAGCTGTTGTTTTAGCTGATTTACACTGGATAATACCAAAGATTGCCAGAGATAGATGCACACTAAAAGTTGAAGAGCAAACCCAATCCAACCAAAGGCTCCTACTGTGAGACCGACGATAAAAGGGAGAATTCCAGTTGTAAATTCCATAATTAGCAAAATAACCGTCAGATTACCGTAAGCTAGCTGAAAAGCATAATTAGGTTTCCTTATCAAATTTACGAAAAATAAAATAATGTGAAAAACCAAAAGTTTTTCAGTAATTCCTGTCGTATAGACACCAATCAAATGTATCCAATTGATGGTCGATTCCGATAACATTCTTGTTTCTTCTGGCTCCATTAGTATAAAACGGGGAAGTCCAACACCAACTGCATAAAGAAGACCAATAAAAAACAAACCTATCAGTAAAGCCGCTATTCTTTTTAAGAAGGACATAGATGACATCAAACCAATTTGTGCACCATCTTCTGTTAATATCTTCTTACTAACAACCTTTTTTGATTGTTCAAATGTTGCGGATAATAATCTCTTTTTACGCATGTTGTGCACCTCCTCCAAACCAACTTGTCATCGTATTCCAAGTACCTTTAACTGCCTTACCAAGTCCATGCTTAACAGCATCATAGCCATCATCTAAGAAATTTTGAAGCCCAGCATACATTTTATCTTTATGTTTTGGAGCTACAATACCCCAAACAGTATTCGCAGTGCCTGCTGCAAAACCGGCAAGAGCTCCCCAAGGTCCACCAATTGCAGAACCAGCTATTGCTCCTTCAATCGGTCCCACACTTTTCAATTGTGAAACTCCTGCATGAATTAAGGATTTTCCTACACTACCATGAGCACGACTATCCTTGTTATTATATTCCCTGATGGTTGTGATACCAGCGTCAACTCCCACAGCAACCCAACCTAATCTTTTTGCAGCCTTGCCAAGATACTTCAGTTTATGGGCTATTTTAGACTTGCTAACAGAATTAAATAATTTTGTTCCGTATGTTTTTATAGGATCTGTTATTTTTCCTAACACAGAATTGATAGTTTTTACAGGATACTTACCAAATACTTTAAAATTAGCAACCTTTGAGATTACAGAGTGGTTAACAGTATTCAAAAACTGATTGAAACTCCCTTTTTTCCATTTAGAACCTAACTTTTTATACCATTTCCAATTCTTATCTTTTGCAATTTTTTTAACTCTACGCCAGGCAGTGTTCTATATGTATTAGGACCATTATAGATATAAACGCCTGAAATGCGTTCTAAATACTCATCTTTTAACGATGTAACCGTATGTTGAACATCCATCGAAGCTAGTGAATGACCATAAAAAGAAAAAGTGGCTTTGCGATACTTGGCTAAGCTGGCATTGCCAAAGTCAGCTGCCTCTTTAAGCTGAACCGTACCTTGTGTGGGAACCCAATCTGGAACAGCGATACGTAGAGCCATAGGAATATCGTTTTCAAACCAGTCCATCGCAACATCCCAAGGCTTTTCCAGAACTTCATTAAAACCGCTTGACCCGCGATACAACATTGTGACATGACTTACTTTATCATAATCAGCCTCAGTAGAATTTTTCGGTAACTTCACATCTGTCACTACATAGGCTTGTAAACCTGAAGCCGTATCTTTAATTCCTGAGACGTAACCAACGATAGTTCTATTATTATCAATAGTAACAGGGTCACCTACGTTATAAACTGTGTACTCTCTTTTTGCTATGGCTTGATGCTGTTAATTTGTATACTGAGATTTCATACATTATTGCTCCTTAAGCAGAACATCCAACTTACTTGAATATCCCCCTCCTGAGGATTTATACTCTCCAGTGTTCCAGTTTTTCTCAATGTTATAATAAACATATAATTCCAAATCATGATTAACGTATATTTTAAACATCACTCCCCCCATCGGATTATGTTCAATGGAGTCTCTGTCTATGTTGTAAGATTGTATAACCCCCTCCTTTGTCAAAGATTTGGAATCTAAATTTTTCAACCCTTCCTCTATAACCTCTTTCGCTTCCTCACTCTCCACCACTTTTATCATCTCTTGTTTTAGTTGTTCTTGTCTATTTACTTGTTCCAACACCACTACGCCAATGATGACTGATAGGCTAGTGATAATACCAAGTATCCATTTCAACCATGTTTTCATTTCGATTCCCTCTCTTCTTTTACTACACTGTTATACAATATTTTTTATGAAAATACTCTAGAATAGTAGTAATATATACTTCTGAACAATCTGTACTAACAACAGCGTATTGAACATCCATCGAACCTAGTGAATGACCATAAAGATTTACTCGAGCATTCGGATATAACTCCATCATTTTATTTAGGTAGTTTGCGGCTTCTTTTAATTGCCCCGTACCTCTTTCTATGTAATCAGCTCTTGGATCATCTGTATTATTTGACGATAGAATACGACCTCCCATAGGTAAATCATTTAAAAACCAATCTGTTACCCAGTCAGCTCCACCTAATGGCTCGGTAGAACCTTTCATTAAAATCATAATCTCTTTTACAGATGAACGTTGCGCTTCTGATGCAGTCGGCGGAACACAGTCGTCCCCATTGGTAATCGTATAAAACTGTTCTCCATTACCAGTAGCATTGTCAACTTTGTCGGAGACACGACCAATAATCGTCCCATCTTCAAGCTTGACTTTCGAATTTAGTTTATATCCTTTGTACTCTGCGAGCGCTAAATCTAGATGTTACTTATCGGAATAGCTACTCATTCTCTTTCTCCTTCTAGCAAGTTAATAATAGCTTCTGACCAGCTTGTGCTACTAACCTCCACATCGCCACGAGAACCCTTATACAAGATAAAGCCAACTGAGTATTCCTCGTTGCTATTAATGAGGATGTCAAACATCACTCCCCCCATAGGATTATGCTCAATCGAATCATGTATAATAGAATAATTCTTGATAGTTCCTCCATCGGTCAAGGCTTGAGGATCTTCTCGCTTGAGCATTTTCTCTATAACCCTCTCAACTTCCTTACTCTGAACAAACTCCATCATCTCTTGTTTTAGTTGTTCTTGTCTATTTACTTGTTCCAACACCACTACGCCAATGATGACTGATAGGCTAGCGACAATACCAAGTATCCATTTCAACCATGTTTTCATTTCGATTTCCTCATTTATTTTAATAGTATTATACACTATTTTTGCGGAAAATACTTGTAAATACGTGTTCAACTTTCTACTATCTATTTACACAAAATTATTGACAGAACCTTAGAACTTTTTAGCTAGAGTATATTCAAAAAGCAGCCAATTACTTGACTGCTCCTATTTCTCATGCCCGTGACCACACGCCCAGATATACTTCTATCTTTTTAAGCAGAATAGTCCTTACTTTTTATCTTTTTCTTGCAGCTGAATAACAACTTCAACCGTATCTCCTGCATCTTTTCCAATTTTCTGGCATATCTTTTTTTGAATGCCAATAATATAACAGATATTGCCGTTTTATATATACTTACTTGCTTCACGAATGCTGAGAGGCGCCATTTTCGCCTCATACTTAGCAAGGAACTCCCTCACCCAAGCTGGATTTACTTTGGAATAATCTCGTAGACTCCAACCAATCGCTTTAGTGATGAAAAACTCTGTTTGACCGAGATTATTGACCACTATTTGCTCTAACAACTCCGTATCTGTATCTTGCTTGCGCAATAGTTGGTGATCAATGGCAACCCTACGCAACCAGATATTATCAGAAACACTCCAGTCCAGTAAAACAGACTTGGCTTTGGGATAGGAAAAAGCAATCTCCCCCACAATTCTATCTAGTCCATCGACTGAATCCCACCACGAATGCGTTGTAATCAAGGATTCTAAACGTGGCAAATCCTCTGGTGTCAACTTTCCTTTATTCATAGCCAGGTAATCAATTGCTGTATAATGGATTTCACGGTAGGGATTATCCCAGGCCTGCTCGACAAAGTTCCAATCAATAGGATTCTTCTGATAAGGCTTAAAAAATTCCTTGCTGATTTTCTTGCGTAAGCCAGCTCTCACACCCAAAAAAGGAAATTGGTTGCGAAGGTAGGCCGCCATTTTCTCTGCCTCTTCGGCAGACGCAACTGCCTTCAATTGGTCTTGAAGTTCTTCTACCCGCATCCTTATTCCTCCAATAAACTCTTTTGTAACCAAACAATATCATGCCATTTGTCAAATTTGTAGCCAACCTTTTTAAAATGCGCCACCTGCACATACCCACGTTTCTTATGAAAGGCCATACTGGCATCATTGGGCAGAGAAATGCAGACTACAAAGTTCTTAAAACCGTGCTGGGTCAATTCACTCTCCAAATCATCGTACAAAGCGCTCCCCACGCCTGAACCACGCTTCTCTTCATCCAGATAAATCGTTAATTCTGCCGTCCAATCGTAAGCTGCTTTATCGTAGTAGGTGGAGGCGTAGGCATAACCTACCACAGAGGCATTTTCTTCTACAACTAGAAAGGGATAGCGCTCCGTAATATGCGTGATTTTCTGTTCAAAATCCGCCACACTCGGTACTTCCAAATCAAAGGTAATGGCTGTTTTCTCTACATAAGGCGCATAGATTGCTCGAATAGCTGCCGCATCGGTCGTCTGTGCAGTGCGAATTAACATCATCTCTCCAACAACTCCCTGTCATAAATGGTGTAGTCACAACGATAAATAATCAAGCGTTTGCCGTCAATTAGCAGTTCTGAAGTCTTTGGTGCATCCGAAGCATACAAGGAAACCTTATTGCCCGCATAGGTCGCAAGCGGAGTGCCATTTTGTGAACGAATCAAAATCACTTTTGCCTTTCCAGTAAAGTCGTTTTTAAATTTCGAAACCATGCGGTTCAGTATTGGAACTGCTGCTTGTTGATCGTCTGCGGTCGCATTCTTTTGGTATTTCAAGAAAATATCTTCTAAGCCATCTTCTACTGCAATCAAGGATGATCCCACGTGATCAATTTCATATTTGCCCAAGGTGATTTTCAAAACGGAACTATCTCCCTTTGAATTGCCTTCACTATCCACCGAATCAAACTCTTCATTTCGAGCAATCGATAAGGATTTCCCAGACATTTGATCAATCAGTTGGGAATTTTCATCATAGGTCCGTACTGTCATATCTAGTCCAATCCACTCTGCCTTGGTATTTTTCCACCAGTTCTGAATAGACTGACAGCCTGCCAATACGCCGACCGATAAGCTGAGTACAAGAGCTATTTTCAACCATTTCTTTTTCATGTTTTTATTTCCTCCTTTATCTAAAGTATTATACCAAAAAACTGGAGAAAATCCCCAGTTTTACGATAAAACATAATTGGTGACGGCTTTTAAAAGAGTCCAATCGCAGTTCCGTCTTCTGCCACATCCATGTTCAGAGCCGCGGGTATTTTCGGTAGACCTGGCATGGTCATGACATCTCCTGTCAGAGCGACAATGAAGCCTGCTCCCAGTTTTGGTACGAATTCACGAATCGTGATGTCAAAGTTTTCAGGGACACCGAGAGCAGTTGGATCATCTGAAAAACTGTACTGGGTTTTCGCCATACAAACAGGCAACTTGTCCCAGCCGTGCTTAGCAAATTCACCCAATTGCGTACGGGCTTTCTTTTCAAAGACAAGCCCCTTACCACCATAGATTTCTGTCACGATTTTAGTAATTTTTGTTTCCAAGCTATCATCTGCCTGATAAAGACGTTTATACTGGGCAGGTTGTGCTTCAATCGTTTTGACGAGAGTTTCAGCCAAGTCCACACCACCTGCTGCACCATTTGCCCAAACACTTGTCAGTTCAACAGGGACAGCAATTTTAGCACATAGTTCTTTTAAGATAGCAATTTCTGCTGGGGTATCTGTGACAAATTCGTTAATGGCAACAACTGCTGGAATACCATATTTTTGAATATTTTCAACATGGCGTTTGAGATTGGCAAATCCTGCCTCTACCGCCGCTACATTTTCTTCTGAAAGATGTTCTTTTGCTACACCGCCGTGCATCTTAAGAGCTCTGAGAGTCGCTACAATCACAACCGCATCAGGGGCTTTAGGGAGATTCGGTGTTTTGATGTCAAGGAACTTCTCTGCTCCAAGGTCTGCCCCAAATCCCGCTTCTGTTACCACAATATCTGCCAAACGAAGCGCTGTTGAAGTCGCTAAAACAGAGTTACAGCCATGAGCAATATTGGCAAATGGACCTCCGTGAACAAAGGCAGGTGTACCATAAATCGTCTGCACAAGATTGGGTTTTAGAGCCTCTTTCAAAATCAAGGTGAGCGCACCCTCAACCTTCAAATCTCGTACATAGACTGGACTGCGGTCAAATCGGTAACCAATGACAATATTCGCCAATCGCTCTTTCAAATCCTTTAAATCCGTTGCCAAGCAAAGAATAGCCATGATTTCAGAGGCAACCGTAATATCAAACCCATCCTCACGTGGGATGCCATTCAAGGGACCACCCAGACCGACTGTTACCTTTCGTAAAGCCCGATCATTCAAATCCACCACGCGCTTCCAGATGATTCTACGTTGATCAAGGCCTAAGCTATTTCCTTGATGAATATGGTTGTCAATCAGAGCAGAAAGAGCATTATTAGCTGTGGTAATGGCGTGCATATCTCCTGTAAAATGCAGGTTAATATCCTCCATTGGTAAAACCTGAGCATAGCCACCCCCAGCAGCTCCACCTTTTACTCCCATGACAGGACCGAGCGACGGCTCACGAAGCGCAATCATCGTTTTCTGACCAATCTTAGAAAGTGCATCTGCTAGACCAATGGTCACAGTCGACTTTCCTTCTCCTGCTGGCGTTGGGTTAATGGCTGTTACCAAAATCAGTTTCCCAAGCTCATTTTCTTTGACAGCTTCTATTTTTTCAAAGGATAGTTTAGCCTTGTATTTCCCATATAGTTCCAAGTCATCATAGCTAATTCCGACTTTTTCAACCACATCAACAATCGGCTGTAACACCGCACTTTGTGCAATTTCAATATCTGTTTTCATAGCAACCCCCATCTAGTTAATGAAAATAGTATAGCAAAATTTCAACGAAAACGCACATTTTTTCATATTCTTTTCTCAATCATTCGGTTTTTATTATTTTAAAGAACCTTTTTGATAAAATCATTCCCTTATTCTACTACTTTCATTCAAGACTTCTGAAAGCCGATTCATTGCTAAAACTTTACCTAAAGCCAATTTTCTAGTACAATAAAAACATGAAAATTTTGATTACTTCTGGCGGAACGAGTGAAGCGATTGACCGTGTCCGCTCTATTACCAACCATGCGACAGGAAATCTAGGAAAAATCATTGCTGAAAAATGCTTGAGAACTGGATTGGAAGTAACCCTTGTCACCACTAAAACAGCTGTAAAACCTAGCCCACAAAACACGTTAACCATTGTAGAGATTACAGATGTGGCTAGCCTTGCTCAGACCTTAGAAGAGCTTGTACCAACTCACGATGTCCTCATCCATAGCATGGCCGTATCTGATTATAGCCCTGTTTATATGACCGGTCTTGACCAAGTAAAAAATACACAACCTATCGAAAGTCTACTTGAGAAAACCAATGCTGAAGGAAAAATTTCATCAAAGGATGGCTACCAAGTCCTCTTCCTCAAAAAGACACCAAAGGTGATTTCCATGGTTAAAAAATGGAATCCCGAGATTCAGCTGATTGGCTTTAAACTCTTAGTCAATGTTTCCAAGGAAGAACTCTTTCAAGTAGCCCGTGACAGTCTCGTAAAAAATCAAGCAGACTACATCTTGGCCAACGATTTAGCGGATATTAGTCCGACTAGACACGGTGCCTATCTCATCGATAGAGAACAGGCCTATCCCGCTCAGACCAAGGAAGAAATAGCTGACTTGATTATAGAAAAACTATTGGAGAAAAGGAGATAATATGGCCCGTATTACCCTAGCCGTTACAGGTTCTATATCCGCTTATAAAGCAGCAGACTTAACTAGCCAACTAGGAAAACTAGGCCACTCCGTCACGGTCCTAATGACTACTGCTGCCACCCAATTCATTACACCGCTAACCTTACAGGCTTTGTCCAAAAATTTGGTTCATACAGATGTGATGTTGGAGGAAAATCCTAGCTCTATCAAGCACATTGATATTGCCAAGCAAACAGATATCTTTCTAGTAGCACCTGCTTCTGCCCAGACGATTGCCAAACTCTCCTATGGCTTTGCTGACAACATTGTTACTGCTGTAGCCTTAGCCTTACCTAGCACTACACCCAAGTTGATTGCACCAGCCATGAATACCAATATGTACCTCAATCCTGCTACCCAAGAAAATCTCAAACGATTGCAAACGTATGGCTTTGAGGAAATTTCACCGAAGGAATCTCTACTTGCTTGTGGTGATGTCGGAGTTGGTGCCCTTGCGGATATTGATGTTATTTTAGAGAAAGTGAGTGATATCCTTCATGAGACAAACTAAATCTACGCAAATTGCAACCCTAGCTATTTTCTTTGCCACAATGATTGTGATTGACATTCTCAGCTCTGTCATTTTTAATCTTTTGCCAGTCCCAATCAAACCAACGATTGTCCATATCCCAGTCATTGTTGCCTCCATTCTATATGGTCCTAAGATTGGCGCAACTCTAGGAGGAATGATGGGCATATTGAGTGTGGTTCATAATACGATTATGCTCTTACCTACTAGCTATCTCTTTTCTCCTTTCGTTGAAAACGGGCAATGGTATTCTTTGGTTGTCGCTATTCTTCCTCGTATATTGATTGGGGTAACGCCATACTTTATCTATCGCTTATCACAAAAGCGACTAGGCCTTCTCATTTCTGGAGCTATCGGCTCATTGACCAATACTGTCTTTGTTCTAGGAAGCATCTTTTTCCTATTTTCATCTGTCTATAATGGTAATATCCAAGCAATGTTAACAACTATTATTGGGACAAATTCGATTGCAGAAATGCTGATTGCAGCCTTTCTGACAGTGGCTATTGTACCGACCTTGCAAAAAGCAAAAAAATAAATACGAAAATCACGTGAAAGCGTGCTTTTTCTTTTCAAAAATGATATAATGAAAGCGTTTAATAGAATACTATATAAAAGGAGAATGACAATGACATATCAAGAACAATATCAAGCATGGCTCAACTATGCAGAGCTTCCTGACTATCTACAGGAAGACTTGCGCAATATGGATGAAAAGACCAAAGAAGATGCCTTTTATACGTCTCTTGAGTTTGGAACAGCTGGTATGCGTGGGTTGATTGGAGCTGGTACTAACCGAATCAACATTTACGTCGTGCGTCAAGCAACAGAAGGTTTAGCACGCCTTATCGAATCAAAAGGTCAAGAAGCCAAAGATAGAGGGGTTGCCATTGCCTATGACTCTCGCCACTTCTCTCAAGAATTTGCCTTTGACGCAGCTCGTGTCCTTGCTGAACATGGCATCAAAGCCTATGTTTTTGAAGAATTGCGCCCAACACCAGAACTATCATTTGCAGTTCGTCATCTCCAAACAGTTGCTGGAATCATGATTACGGCAAGTCACAACCCTGCTCCATACAACGGTTATAAAGTATACGGTGAAGATGGCGGTCAAATGCCACCTGCTGATGCCGATGCCCTTACAGACTATATTCGTGACATCACAGATCCATTTGCCATTGCTGTAGCTGATTTGGAAGCTGCCAAAGAACGCAATCTCATCGAAGTTATCGGTGAAGCAGTCGATAGCGAATACCTCAAAGAAATCAAAGATGTCAATATCAACCAAGACCTCATTAACGAGTATGGTCGGGATATGAAGATTGTCTTTACACCACTACATGGTACAGGTGAAATGCTAGCTCGTCGTGCCCTTGCCCAAGCAGGTTTTGAATCTGTCCAAGTCGTAGAAAGCCAAGCAAATCCTGATCCAAACTTCTCAACAGTCAAATCACCAAACCCAGAAAGTCAATCTGCCTTTGCCCTTGCTGAAGAATTAGGCCGTCAAGTTGATGCAGATGTCTTGGTCGCAACAGATCCAGATGCTGACCGCCTCGGAGTTGAAATTCGCCAAGCAGACGGTAGCTACCGCAACCTTTCTGGTAACCAAATCGGAGCCCTCATTGCCAAATACATCTTGGAAGCCCACAAACAAGCTGGTACCCTTCCAGCAAATGCTGCTCTAGCAAAATCAATTGTGTCAACTGAACTCGTGACCAAAATTGCAGAGAGCTACGGCGCAACTATGTTCAATGTCTTGACTGGTTTTAAATTTATCGCAGAAAAGATCCAAGAATTTGAAGAAAAACACAACCATACCTATCTATTTGGTTTTGAGGAAAGTTTCGGCTACCTTATCAAGCCATTTGTACGTGACAAAGATGCCATTCAAGCCGTTCTAATTGTTGCTGAAATTGCCGCCTACTACCGCTCTAAAGGCTTGACCTTGGCAGATGGCATTGACCAAATTTTTGAAGAATATGGCTACTATGCAGAAAAAACCATTTCTGTAACCCTATCAGGTGTTGACGGAAAAGCGGAAATCAAGAAGATTATGGACAAATTCCGTGGCAATGCTCCAACAGAATTTAACAAGACAGCCATTGCCCTCTTGGAAGATTTCCAAGAACAAACAGCTACTGATAAGGAAGGTAATGTCTCAGCCTTGACAACTCCACCAAGTGATGTATTGAAATACACCTTAACAGACGATTCTTGGTTCGCCGTTCGTCCGTCTGGAACAGAACCAAAAATCAAGTTCTACATTGCAACTGTGGGAACGGATATGGCTGATGCAGAAGCAAAAATCGCTGCTATTGAAGCAGAAATTAACGCATTTGTGAAAGAATAACAAAAAAGAGGCGATTGCCTCTTTTTTGTTATGTCTTAAAATCAGGAAAAGTCCACCAATAAGGAAGTGATTATTTTGGAAAAAAATAAGATAATGTGTTATAGGTCTATTAGCTCCCCTTCAAATTCTTATCGACACTTATCTCTTTCGATTACAAACCAAATTCTATAGTTCGTGCATGATTCTTTATACATATTATAGTAATCCGTATAGGGCAGCTTGATGTATTTTGCTTGAGTTCAAGAAGGGACCCCAAGCTTAGATAAGATAAAACAAGATGGACTTTTCCCCTTACTTCTTCTCCTTAGAGAAGAGTTTGTAAGCAATTGTAAGTAACTACTCCTTTCACATTCAGCAAAAGCTCTTTCCCTTTTTCACCCCCATCATATCATTTTTATAAAGCATTTTCAAGTATTTATATGCTAGAAAAAAAGGTTTTCTATTTTCTTTCTTGCTTACCTGCCAGATAACTATTCCACATTTTTTGCTGTGGTTTAGCAAAGGGATAACGATGAAAATCCTCAACTGAAATCCACTGGAGTTCCCGATTCTTTGGAAGAAAGCCTGCTATTGCGATTCCTTCTAGTAATTCAATCTGCCACTTGCGATGACTAAAGATATGTTGCACAGGAGCAAATCTTTCAGATTGCCACTCCACTTCTAATGGGTAGATTTTATGAAATTCCTGTCTGACATCTACTTGCGGACTAGCTTCTGCAACTTCAAAAAGAGAGAGCTGCGGAGGAATTGCCTCAGCTTTCTCCACTAAAGGAAAAGACCAAAATCCTGCCAGTAAGTTAGACTCTTGGTTTTTCTCTAACAAAAATTCGTTTTTCTCATTGCGAATAATAAAGGCTTGATAAGTAACTGGAATCGGCTTTTTCTTGGGTGCCTTAATCGGATATTTGTCCATGGTTCCGTTGAGATAGGCCGCACTAAAATCCTTAACTGGGCTTTCTTCAGGTCTGGGATTAGTAGGAGATTCGATATCAGACCCCAAATCCATCAGAGCTTGATTAAAATCCCCCGGTCTTTCTGGATCAATCAATTCTTCCATCATGGCCTGAAAAATCTTGCGGTTCGCAGGCACGCCAATATCATAATCTACTTCAAACAAGCGACTCAAAACCCGCATGACATTCCCATCCACAGCTGGTTCTGGTAAGTCAAAGGCAATGCTAGCAATAGCTCCAGCAGTATAGGGGCCAATTCCTTTTAAACTCGCAATGCCTACATAGGTGGTAGGAAATCTGCCTTCAAAATCTGATACCATTTGCTGGGCAGCCTCTTGCATATTGCGTACTCGTGAATAGTAGCCCAAACCTTCCCAGAGTTTTAAAATGACTTCCTCAGGTGCTGTCGCCAAATCCTGTATGGTCGGCAAGTGATATAAAAAGCGTTCATAATAAGGTTTGACCGTATCAACGCGTGTTTGCTGCAACATAATTTCTGACACCCAGATAGCATAGGGATCCTTGGTACGGCGCCAAGGCAGGTCTCGCTTATGAGCATCATACCAGTCCAGTAGAGCCTTGCGAAAGGCTACTATCTTTTCTTGTGGCCACATTTCAATGCCATATTTCTTCAAATCAATCATAAGACCAGTATACCATAAACATTGCCACTCTCTCCAGAAGCTAGACTTAAGAAAATGGATGTGTCCTCACTCTACTCACAACTAAGTCTGTAAAAAATGCAAGAAAAAACACCAGACTTGACATATAGTCTCAGAATGTAGACAAACCTCACAATTCAGAAAAATATTACATATGATATTTCATTTTCTGTAGTTTTAAGGTTAGAAAATTTGCGAGCGTAGCGAGCACAATACCGCCACCTCCGCCGTGCTAAAAGTGGGAGTGAGACAGAAGTTGTGATTTCGTTGAAATCGATTATCCTCGCTCCTTTGTTTCTGGGCTCGGGCTAAAATAATCCACTGGATTATTTTACTACGAAGGAAGTCGCTGATGTCCGAAAGCACATGAGGATGGTGGCAATAAAAAGACTTTTTCTTCAAGCTGAGACTTGACATAAAGTCTACGTTTTTTTAATGAAGAATGCAAAACTTAAAACAATGTCTAGGTTTTTTCAACGAAACATGCGAGACTTGCAGCATAGTCTGGCTTTTTTTCATAGAAAATGAAAAACTTGAAACATTGTCTAAGTTTTTTCCAATGAAGAATACAAGACTTGAAGCAATGTCTAGGTTTTTTAGTGAAGAATGCAAGACTAGCACTAGAGGAAGCCAAATTGGCAGATTGCTCCTTTTTCGTCTACTACAGCTAAGAGAGAAATACAAAACTAGAGAAGGATAATTTAAGATAACTATCTTGTTAATTTTCACATACTTTACTCTCATCGATTGGAAAATAAAAAAAAGGAAGCGAGAGGCAATCGTGATTTCATAGAAATCAACTGCCTCACTCCTTTATTCATCTTACTAGAGTTATCCATGAGCCGCTTCAAGACTTCTCTCAATTTCACTCTCTTGACTCATTTGCATATGATAGTAAAATCCTTTGGCCTGCATGAGCTGCTTGTGATTTCCTTGCTCTACGATTTTTCCAGCTACCATAACGAGAATCAGGTCAGCCGACTGAATGGTCGATAGGCGATGGGCAATGATAAAACTCGTTCTACCCTGCATCAAGCGTTCAAAGGCCTGTTGCACGAGAATTTCTGTCCGCGTATCGATAGAGGATGTCGCTTCATCTAAAATCAAAATTTTAGGCAAACTGACAAAAACACGAGCAATGGATAACAATTGTCGCTGTCCTTGTGAAAGGGAAGCTCCACCGTCAGTTAATTCCGTATCATAACCTTGAGGTAGTTGGCGGATAAAGAAATCGGCATTCGCAGCCTTAGCTGCTGCTACTACTTCATCACGTGTCACCTCGGGATAACCATAGGCAATATTTTCATGAATCGTTGCTGACTTAATCCACGTTTCCTGTAACACCATGCCAATCTGCCGTCTGAATTCTTCACGGCTATAGTGTGAAATAGGTACCTGATCTAGTAAAATCTGTCCCTTATTCACCTCATAAAAGCGCATCAAGAGATTGATGACAGTTGACTTTCCTGCACCAGTAGGCCCCACGATCGCAACTCTAGCACCAGCAGGAACAGTTATATTTAATCCTTCAATCAAAGGCTGGTCAGGCTGATAGGAAAAATCGACCTCTTTAAATTGAATCTGACCAGCTACCGCTTCTTCTAGGAGTGGGGGCTTCTTTTCATCCTGTAGAGATTCTTGATTGACAATCTCAAAGAGTCGCTCCGCACAGACCAAGGCACTCTGCAATTCGGATAAGACAGAAGAAATATCATTAAAGGGCTTCGTATACTGACTAGCATAACTCAAAAAGGTTGTTAGCTCTCCTACCGTAAAATTTCCTGTCATAATTCGAAGCGCGCCCAGTCCAGCCAATAAAGCATAGATAAGAGCATTGATAAAACGCGTTGTGGGATTACTGGTTGCAGAAGCAAAAATCGCTGCTTGCGAATAACGGGCATAAGCCTGATTGGAATGCCCAAACCGTGTCACAAACTGCTCTTGGGCATTGAAGGATTGAATCAAGGACAACTGACGAATGCTTTCTTCCAACAATTTGGTCTGCTGGCCACGAGACTCTGTTTGTTTCTGGTAATAGCCATAGCTTTTTTGGGCAATAAAGCGAGCAACAAATAGAGACAACGGAGTCAGCACAACTACCAGAATCATCATGGTTTGATCTAGCCTTGCCATACTAAAAATCGTCATGAAAATCGTCATCATTCCAAGCAAAAATTGACTGAAAATCATGGTCAAACCATTGGTTAATTGCTCACTATCAGTCGAAATACGGGCAACCATATCTCCAATACTCTGCCGATCAAGATAAGCTAAAGGCAGGGAATGCATTTTTTCATACACCTCTTGACGCAATTCATTTATCAAACGAAAAATCAATTGATTAATGAAAAGTGGCAGACAGAATTGAACAAGCGTATTGGTTAGAATCACAAAAATCATGCTAAACAGCAAATCTCTAAAGAGAGCTGAATGCCCCTTGATGAAAACAGCATCAACAGCTTGACCGATTAAAACAGGTAGGTAGACCGATAAGATTACTTGAACGAGACTACCAAGTACAATCAACGAAAGATGAAGAGGTTGCCGCAACATACGAGACACAAGTTGTCTCAAACTAGTATTAGAGCTCATGAGATACCTCCTGACCATGTTGAGACTGGTCGATTTCTTGATAGATGGCACAAGTTACCAATAAGTCCTCATGACTGCCTAAACCAACTTGTTTTCCCTGATCTAAGACCAAAATCTGATCTGCCTGTGCTAGGCTATTTGTCCGCTGAGAAATCATAATCAGCAATCTGTCCGGTAAATGACTGATGGCATCCAATAATCTTCTTTCTGTCAAATAGTCCAAGGCTGATGTTGCATCATCTAATACCAAAATAGGAGCTTGTTGAAGAAGAGCCCGCGCAATGGTCAGACGCTGGCGTTGGCCTCCGGAAAAGTTCCGTCCAAATGCTTCAACACTCGCTTCTAAACCACCCTTTTCAAGTACAAAATCCTTGGCCTGCGCCATTTCTAAGACCTGCCATAGGTCATCCTCAGAGGCAGACTGCTTGCCCAGCAAGAGATTCGAACGAATGGTCCCACTAAAGAGTTGGGCTTGTTGTCCTACCAAAGCAAACTGCTCGCGCCATTCTTTCAAGTTGACTGGCGAGTGCCCATCTGGTTTAAAGAGAGAGAGATGATGGGGCTCAACTGGGTAGAGGTGCAACAACAGATCAACCAAAGTAGACTTCCCCGAACCCGTTCCCCCTATTATTCCCAAAAATTCTCCTTTTTTCGCACGAAAAGAAAGGGCTGTCAAGGCATTTTCTGCTGCTTTCGGATAGGCAAAGGATACATCTTGCGCAACAAGAATCCAATCTGTTGAAATACTCGAATAAGAAAAAGGCTGTTCAATATCTTCTGATTCTTGTTCAACTATCTCATTTATGCGACTAGCGCTAATAAAACTCTGATTTAGCGTTGAAATGACCATGACCATTTTGACCAATTCCACCAAAATTTGTGATAAATAATTGATTAAGGCAACTAATTTTCCTTGATTTAACAATCCCTGACCAACGATCAATCTTCCTTGAACAATCAAAACAATCAAGGTTCCATTGACGATAAAAAAAGTCGCTGGTGAAAGAAAAGACGACCAAAAACCGGCTGTCAGCTGTTCTCGAGTATAGATCTGGTTTAACTGCTGAAAAACTGTGATTTCGCGTAAGGCTTGTCCAAAAGCACGAATCACTCGTATTCCTGTAAGCGTCTCACGAACTTGTCCAACTAAACGGTCTAAACTGCTGCGCATCAAGGCGTAAAACTTGCTTGCCATAACCGAAACAAGCGATACGATTAAGAACAAGAGAGCAATCATCATCAGAAAATAGACTGACAAGCCCGGACTGATAGAAAAAGCCATGATTAAGGAACCAAACACGATAATTGGGGCTCTTAGAAAAAGACGTAAAAAGATATTGATTCCTGTTTGAATCTGTAAGGTATCACTTGATAATCGTGTGAGCAAACTATCACTTGATAGCAAATCACGACTCGCTTTAGGTAAAGAAAGAACCTTCTTGTACAAATCCTCTGTCAATTCCTTGGTGTAGCCTACTGCTGCTTTAGCTGAATAGTATTGGGCAATAACAGCCACAATCACACCGATAACTGCTAAAAGGACCAATAACAAAATCATAGCAACCAACTGACTGTGATTGCTATGAGGAATAACTGTATCAATAATAAAAGCAATGATAAGAGGAACTGCTAACTCAAAGCAGGCTTCTAAGAGCTTAAACAAGGGAGCTAAAATTGCTTCCTTCACATAGCCTCTTACATACTTCAGGAATGGCTGCATCTTACTTTTCATTTTCCAATGCTTGGGCAGCTGTAATAATCGCCAATTTATAAATATCATCCGCACTTGATCCACGTGACAAATCATTTACTGGCATATTCAAACCTTGCAAGATTGGACCAATTGCATCAAACATTCCCAAGCGTTGTGCAATTTTATAACCAATATTTCCTGCTTGTAAGTCTGGGAACACAAAGACATTTGCTTGACCTGCTACATCACTATCTGGAGCTTTAATCGCCGCTGTAGCTGGTACAAAGGCTGCATCAAATTGCAATTCTCCATCCAAGGCCAAATCTGGTGCTAATTCTTTCGCAATCCGCGTTGCTTCAACCACCTTGTCTACTTGTGGAGCTTTAGCGCTTCCTTTAGTAGAGAAACTCAACATAGCAACCTTAGGATCAATATCAAAAATAGCTGCTGTTTCTGCTGTATTGACAGCAATTTCTGCTAATTCCTGAGCAGTTGGGTCAATATTGATTGCACAATCAGCAAAGACATAACGCTCACTTGTATTTTCACGGTTCATCAAGAAGACACCTGATGTACGAGAAATACCTGGTTTTGTTTTGATAATTTGAAGAGCTGGACGTACTGTATCAGCAGTTGAGTGAATCGCACCGGATACCATTCCATCTGCCAAGCCCATTTTCACCAACATGACACCGAAGTAATTGACATCCCGTAACAATTTATCTGCATCTTCGAGTGTAGCCTTGCCCTTACGAATTTCTACAAATGCTTCTTTCATCGCTTCGAAATCTGCGTATTCCTCAGGACTGATAACCGTACATTGTGGATCTGCAAAGCCCAATTCAGCAAGTAGAGTGCTCACCTCTTCAGGATTTCCAAGGATAATTGGCTCTATCAAGCCTTCAAATTTCAACCGTGCAGCTGCACGCACCACGCGCTCATCATTTCCTTCTGGAAACACAATTTTAACTTGTTTCCCAACAATTTTTTCACGCAAACCACCAAATAACGAACGAATTCCCATTTTTACTAACCTTTTTAGTCTTTCTATTTTTTATTTTGCAAGTTCATGATAACGCTTTTAAAGTCATTTGTCAAATCGCTTTCACAAATTAACTCTTTTTCTGAAAATGGATTAAAAAATCCAATGCGATGACAATGCAAAGCCTGCCGTTCAATCCCATATTCCATACTTCCCCCATACAAATCATCCCCTAATAAGGGAAAACCGATATGAGAAAAGTGAACACGAATCTGGTGCGTCCTCCCTGTATGCAATCGAATATCAACCAAGTGGACATTGCCCCATGACTCAACAATTTCATAGGAAGTATGGGCGTATTTTCCAGTTGGAGTCACACAACGTGTAATAATACTATCTTCTGGACGACCAATAGGGGCAATAATATCACCTGTTTGTTCTAACAAGCCAAGCCCAGACACCAGAGCGAAATAGCGTTTCTGAATCAATTTTTGTTGCAATTGCTTATCAAGTCTCGCATGTGCATAGCCGTGTTTAGCAAAGAGCATGAGGCCAGATGTATCTCGATCAAGGCGCGTGACAATATGTACCTGTTTATTTTCATAGCCCTGTTCCAAATAATAGCCTTTAACAAAATTGGCAATGGTCGAGGAATGAAGGACACTTGGAATGGAAGCAAAACCAGCCGGTTTATTGATAACCATAAAATGCTCATCTTCATAGACAATATCTAAGGGATGAGAAATTGGCTCCAATTTCCCTGTTATATCTTCTTCACTGGGAATATCAATGGTCAAGCAATCACCAATATCAAGCAAGTAGGTCGCATTCTGCGGTTGACCATTAACGAGAATAGCTCCGCCCTCATACTTGACCTTAGCTAGCAGTCCTTTTGACACATCATGCTTTTTCAAAAATGTCTTAATTTTCACATGTTGATCCACAATGAATTCAAAGCGCATTACTCTACCTCACCGATAAAGGCATCTTTGACACGATTCCAAAAACTAGTGTGGCTTGGAGTAGCTAGAAAATGAATCTTACTATTGTCAATCTGGTATTCAATCCGATCAATATTATCATAAACAAAGGTCCGATTATCAATCGATACTGAATAGCGATCATCATGTTTTGGCTCGATCATAATCCTGTCCTTTTTAGGAACAACAATAGAAGAACCCAGAGTACGATAAACACGATTATTTAGGCTAGCCACTTCTGCAATCTGTAAAGCTTCAATAGTCGGGTGCAAAACCGCTCCCCCCAAGGACTTATTATAGGCTGTTGAACCAGTGGGGGTTGACACCGAAATGCCATCACCACGAAAACGCTCAAATGGTACTTTATTGATAAAAATATCTGCAACCATGGTCTTGGATAAGCGTTTAATCGTCGCTTCATTCAAGGCTCGCATAACAATGTCCCGGCCATTCATCAGCTTAATTCGCACATTTAAAATCGGATAGGAAACACGAGCTCCTGTGTCTAATTTTAAATTATCAATCAGTTTATCAACTTCAAAATCGCGATAATCCGTATAAAAACCAAGGTGCCCTGTATGAATGCCGACAAAGCGAACACGGTCCATCATTGCCTCATACTTATGAAAAGCAGATAAGAGCATCCCATCTCCCCCAATTGAAATAACAATATCTGGATTTTTAGGTGTTAAGATAAATTGGGCCTCTTTTAATTTGGTCCACAACTCATTCATCACAGCTTGGCTTTTCGGATTTTTACTGCTGAGCAGGGCGATTTTTTTTCTATCTGTATTCTTCATCTGTATCGTCGCTATTTCCAACTCCGTCATTCAACTTGCGGTGGGCCGGATCAAATAAAGCCTGAGCTTCTTGAATGTCATCGCGGATTTTGCGCATCTCCTCATCTAATTGATAAGCAATCTTAGCTGTAATTTCCAAGCGTTGCCTAATTTCTTCTGGAAAATTCCCCTTATACTTATAATTCAAGGAATGTTCAATCGTTGCCCAAAAATTCATGGACAAGGTGCGAATTTGAATCTCAGCTAGTACCGTTTCATTTCCATTTATCGTATCAACTGGATACTCAATCACCACGTGGTAGGAACGGTAGCCTGATGATTTCATATGGTTGATATAATCCCGTTCATAGACCACTCGCATATCTTTTCGCTTCCGTAGGATGTCAAGCACTTCTTCTACGTCATCAACAAATTGCACCATGATTCGCAATCCTGCGATGTCTTGCATGTCTTGTGCTAAATTTTCGAGCTGAATATGGCGTAGAGCCATCTTTTCCTTGATGGATTCAATCGGCTTCACACGTCCTGTCACAAATTCAATCGGTGAATGCTTATTTGCTTTTCTGTATTGCTTACGAACACCGCGCAATTTAATTTTTAATTCCCCAACCGCCTGAATATAGGGGTCTAGGAAGGCTTCCCAATTCATCTCCATAACTGCTCCTTTCTTGTCAAATACTGGTTTTTGTAATAGAATAACACAAGAACTATTATACCATACGAAAAGGTTTTATCCTATGAAAAAAAATCATTTAGAAATTGAGTACAAAACGCTCCTGACGGCAGCCGAATTTCAACAATTACAGGCAGAATTTACAGATGTTGCTCCTGTTCTGCAAACCAACTATTATATTGATACGCCAGATTTTAGCCTACGTCAACACCGCTATTCCCTACGAATTCGCACCCTAGAAGACCTGGCAGAATTGACTCTTAAAATTCCGCAGGACATCGGCAATCAGGAATACAATCAAGCCCTAAGCCTTGAACACGCTCATCAATTAATCCAGAAGGTGCAATTACCTGAGGGAGATATTTTGAACCTCATCACACAAACTGGAATTGGTCTTGAAAGATTGATTGTTTGGGGACATTTGACCACAAAACGCTATGAAAAAGCGACTCCCATTGGGCTTATAGCTCTTGATGAAAATAGCTATGCTAATCAGACAGATTATGAATTAGAAGTCGAGGTAGACGATGCCACTCAAGGGAAAATTGCTTTTGAGGACTACCTGAAACAACGACAAATTGCCTTTAAATATGCTAAAAGCAAGGTTGCCCGTACAGCTGCCTGTCTGATGAACAAGCCTTGATTTCATAATCCTAACGAAATCAAAAGAAATCTATCAGAATGTAGACAAACCTCACAATTCAGAAAAACAGTACAATGATATTTCATTTTCTGTAGTTTTAAGGTTAGAAAATTTGCGAGCGTAGCGAGCACAATACCGCCACCTCCGCCGTGCTAAAAGTGGGAGTGAGACAGAAGTCGTGATTTCGCTAAAATCGATTATCCTCGCTACTTTGTTTCTGGGCTCGGGCTAAAATAATCCACTGGATTATCCTCGCTCCTTTGTTTCTGGGCTCGGGCTAAAATAATCCACTGGATTATTTTACTCCGAAGGAAGTCGCTGATGTCCGAAAGCACATGAAGATGATGGCAATAAAAAGACTTTTTCTTCAAGCTGATCTATTTCTTTACTGAAAATTTTTAGATTTTCTGATAGAATAGAACTATCGAATAAAAGGAGTACTTCTGATCATGGTTCAACCGTATGGTGATAAACAAATTAAACTATTTTCTTTGAATTCCAACCGTGCAATTGCTGAAAAAATTGCCGAAGCCTCTGGGATTCCACTTGGAAAAATGACAACGCGACAATTCTCAGACGGAGAAATTCAAGTCAACATTGAAGAAAGTGTCCGTGGGGTGGATGTTTATATCATCCAATCAACCAGCTATCCTGTTAATAATCATCTCTGGGAATTATTGATTATGGTTGATGCATGCAAGCGTGCAAGCGCCCATTCTGTCACAGTTGTCATGCCTTATTTTGGCTATGCTCGTCAGGATCGTACAGCTGCTCCTCGTGAACCAATTACAGCAAAACTTGTTGCGAATATGCTGGTCAAAGCAGGTGTGGATCGTGTCTTGTCACTTGATTTACACGCTGTTCAGGTGCAAGGGTTCTTTGATATTCCAGTCGATAATCTCTTTACGGTCCCACTATTTGCAGAGCATTACATGGAAAAAGGCTTGTGTGGTGAAGACGTTGTGATTGTCAGTCCTAAAAATTCTGGCATCAAACGTGCCCGTAGTTTAGCTGAGTACCTTAATTCTCCAATTGCCATTATCGATTATGCTCAAGACGATGCCGATCGATCAGAAGGATACATCATTGGAGATGTAGCTGGAAAAACAGCTATCTTGATTGATGATATTTTAAACACTGGCCGCACCTTCTCAGAAGCAGCTCGAATTGTACAAGAAGGTGGGGCAACCGAAATTTATGCGGTTGCAAGTCATGGCTTGTTTGCTGGAACTGCGGCAGAGCTTTTGGATCAAGCGCCAATTAAGGAAGTGCTCGTCACAGACTCTGTTGCCAGCAAAGAACAATTACCTAAAGCTATTGCATTTATCACCGCTAGTGAGTTGATTGCAGACGCCATTATCCGCATTCACGAACGCCGTCCAGTCAGTCCTCTCTTTAACTTTACACATCCAAATAATGAACACTAGGAGATTTCCTTGATTTATTTAGACAATGCAGCGACAACTTCTCTGTCGAAAGCTGCCCTTCAAACTTTCATGGATATTTCAACAGAATACTATGGGAACTCCTCTAGTATTCATTGGGCAGGACGAAAAGCAAACGCTATTCTCCGCCAAGCTCGAGCAGATATTGCTCACATCCTAGATACCAAACCTGAACAGATCATTTTTACCTCAGGGGGGTCAGAGGCCGATACTCTCGCTATCCAAGGTTATGCTCTGGCAAATCAGCATAAGGGAAAACACCTCATCACAACTGCTATCGAACACCATGCTGTTCTTCACACAATGGAGTATTTACGTGAGCGATTCGGCTTTGAAGTGACCTATATTCAACCGATCAATCAAAGGATTTCCGCCCAGCAGATTCAGGAAGCCTTGCGTCCAGATACCATTCTAGTTAGTGCCATGTATGCCAACAATGAGACTGGGCTGCTGCTACCTATCAAAGAAATCGGTGAAATACTTTCCAAACATCAGGCTGTTTTTCATGTAGATGCTGTCCAAGCAATCGGAAAAGTCGCAATTTCACCGGAACAACTGGGAATCGATTTTCTCTCTGCTGCTGCCCATAAGTTTCATGGACCAAAAGGAGTAGGCTTCCTTTACAGCCGCATCCCTCGATTTGACTCTCTGATTCACGGAGGACGCCAAGAGCAACAACACCGGGCAGGAACAGAAAATCTAGCAGGAATTGCAGCTATGGCGACAGCTTTGAAAGAACAAACAGCTCAGCTAGAAGAACATTTCAATAGCGTTTCGACCTTAAAAGACTATCTATTAAAAAATCTGAAAGCTCTTCAGCATTACCTCAATGAAGTAGGTCCAACACTTCCCTACGTTGTCAATATTGGTTTTCCCAATCAGCTCAATGAGCAAGTGCTCATGCGTCTAGATCTTGCAGGAATTGCTGTTTCTAGTGGTTCTGCCTGTACTGCTGGTGTAATTCAAAATAGCCATGTCTTAGAGGCTCTATACGGAAAAGATTCCCACCGCCTAAAAGAATCCATTCGGATTAGCTTTTCACATGAAAATACCAAAGAGGAACTAGATTTCCTCATCAATCAACTACATAAAATCATCGGAGGCATTTGTTAATGGCTTTTACAACATCTGTAACCCTAAAAAATTGTGACTATACCTACTCGATTCACCCAGCTATCAAAAAATTCACCTTACGTGACAATACATTTGAACAAACCCAAGTTGGTAATTATCAATTAACACGTATGCTAGAAGAAATTCCCAACTCTAATCAAGGTTTTCTCTTAAAAATTATCATCAACAAAGATTTAACAGCTTTTAAAATCAATATCACAGATAAATCTGGCTTACGCTTGGTGGATATTTTTAAAGCAGGTGGCAATGCAGTTATCCAAGAAAAATTTTACTTCCTCATGGATAGCTTAGTTGACCGAGATATTTTCACAAAAGAAAGTACAAAAGCATGATTGAGCTACGTTATCAAGATTCTTATCAGCAAATCCGCTCACAAACTTTTGGCAATTTTGATGCCCTACTCCTTGCTTTTTCTGGTTGTGTGACCATTCCTGATAACCTAAACGTGCTCTCGCTCACTCAAGACGGTAATGACTTGGGTTATCAAGGATTGGTAGGCGATTTATATCGCTATCTCAAATCAATTGATCCAAAGAATCACTAAAAAAACAAGAAGCAATTCTTGTTTTTTCTGTATTTTTAGGTGTAATCTGTTGCTTTTTTCACAAACCTTTACTAAAATAGAATTAGTTATCGAAAGGAGCAAAAAAGATTGTGAAAAACGAAAAAAATACACCAATCCCCCGTGCTACTGCCAAACGTTTATCAATCTATTATCGCGTATTTAAACGATTTCATGCTGGAAATATTGAAAAAGCGAGTTCAAAGGAAATTGCAGAAGCTATTGGAATTGATTCTGCCACTGTCCGTCGTGACTTTTCTTACTTTGGTGAATTAGGTCGCCGAGGATTTGGTTACGATGTCAAAAAATTGATGGATTTCTTCGCTGATATCTTAAATGATAATTCCATCACGAATGTCATGCTGGTTGGGGTTGGCAATATGGGTCTGGCTCTCCTTCATTATCGTTTCCATGAACGGAATAAAATGAAAATTATCATGGCCTTTGAGGCAGATAATCACCCAGCCGTCGGTACTATTGATGAAAACGTCCCTATCTATGGAATTTCAGAAATCGAAGAAAGAATGAAGGAGGCAAATGCCCAAACCGCTATCTTAACAGTACCTAGCACCAAGGCCCAAGAAGTTGCCAATATCCTTGTTCAAGCTGGAGTCAAGGGAATCTTGAGTTTCTCACCTGTCAACTTATCTGTACCCAAAGATGTCGTCGTACAATATGTTGATTTAACGAGCGAGTTGCAAACACTGCTTTATTTCATGAGAAAGGGCTAGTTTTTATGACAAAACCAATTATCGGTATTTCTGGTAATGAATTTCTCAATGCAACCGATGATACCGAGCCACTCCTATCCTACGCAGCAACTAGTTTTGTCAGGGCAATTGAAACTGCTGGGGGAATTCCTCTTATCTTACCAATTGTTTCTCCTGATTTAGTACAAAGTTATATCCGTATGATTGATAAACTCATTCTGACAGGCGGACAAAATGTTTTACCACATTATTACGGACAAGAAAAGACGATTGAAAGTGAGAACTATCATCCCAATCGTGATCGCTTTGAGATGGCACTCATCGAGGAAGCTATTAAGCAACAAAAACCCATTTTAGGTATCTGTCGAGGAATGCAACTTTTTAATGTTGCTATGGGTGGTAGCCTACATCAAGAAATACCGAATCATTGGCAAACGAGTGCTGCAAATAGTCCGTCACACCCAATACATCTCCAACCGGACACGCCACTTTCGACGATTTACGGAGAAAAACCAATGGTTAATTCCTTCCATAGACAGGCTATAGACCAATTGGCAACTCCTTTACAGGTCATCGGTCAGTCAGAAGACCAGATAATAGAAGCTGTCATCATGACGGAACAAACACCGTTTTTGGGTGTTCAATGGCATCCTGAAATGCTCTACGAGAACCAAGTAGCATCTCAATCCCTTTTTAACTATTTTGTCCAAAACTTCTAATCAAGCTGGTGTTCTTCTCGTAAACTATAGTAGTTCGATTTTCCAACAATTAAATGATCTAAAAGAATAAGTCCTAGTATCTCACAGGACTTTTTTAGTTTCTCTGTGAAGGCTAAATCGTTTTGACTTGGTTGAACAAAGCCGGAAGGATGATTATGAACAATAATCAGTGACGTAGCCATGCTTTTGACTGCGTAGTGCAAGATTTCTCTAGGCTCTGCAATACTACGATTCACACTACCGATAAAAATGGTCCGCTGACTAATAATTTTATTTTGTGTATCCAAATAAATGGCTACAAGGTGCTCCTGCTTGTTAGATCCAATTTCTTGCATCATTCTTCTAGCAAGGAGCTCACTACCTACAATTTGTGTTTCAGCAAGCAAGGCAGACTGGTTAATTCGGCTGCCTAATTCAATCATCGCTTTGATTTCAATTGCTTTAACCTGTCCAATACCTGCCAATTCTTGTAACTCAGTAATGGATAACTCTCGTAACATGGCCAGGCTGGTTACTTTTGAGAGTAGATGATTGGAAAGAACTGAAACTGGTTGATTCCGAGTCCCTGTACGAAGTAAAATAGCCAATAATTCTTGATTACTGAGGCGCTCTGCACCTACCTCTAATAAACGTTCCCTCGGCAATAACTTCTCTTCTTGAAATGATACCTTATACATCTTTCATCCTCCTTTTTTCTCTCTACCAGTATTATTCGTAAAAAAATAAAAGGAAGGGAAATAGTATCCCAACCTTTTATAATTGTAGCTGATTATATTGTTTTTCAAAATGTTTTAATACATCTTTTGGTGTCTCATTGTAAGGAATGCTACTCTCTAGTCTTCCTTTGACGATTGTCCTCATTGTGGCTTCAAAATCTTCACATGTCACAAGCGTAATCTCTGTTTGACCTTCTACATCATCAATCACATAGACACTTTCAGGAGTCACAGATTGAACACTTGTCACTACATAGGTATAGACATTTTGTTTATCCGTCAGATAAATTTTCATTCCTTCCTTTGCTTTTTCAAGTGGTGAAAAAAGTGTTTCACTAGCTCCAGTAATCCCAAAAATATGATGACTCGCAAGCGAATAGTTTCCTTGTCCCATTTCTTGCGTTTCTTTCATCGTTCCCGCTCCATACATTAAAGCGACATTTGATAATCCTTTGAAAATTGGCAAATTCACGTTTAAATCTGGAATGGCAATTCCACCAATAACTGGAAGTTGTTGGGATTCCCATTGGGCTTTTAAAACTGACTCCGTCGAGATTGATTCAACCTGATCAAAATCAAATGTTGTCTCAGCCTGCTTATTCTTTTCAATACTTTCTTCCGTTACGTTTGCCACTTGGTATCGATTACTGTTCCATGCAATCACCATATTGCGAATGGAGGTATTAAAAATCAATGCAATAGCAATAAGAAGGAGAAGGACGGCTAAGATATTTCGCCAATTACCGCTTTTCTTCCTATTTTTGGTTCGTTTACTCATACTCTTATCTTTCCTCTGAATCTTTAGCATCTGCAGCTTCCACTAAGGCAAATGTGACAATACTTGCCTCATCATCCAATCGCATGACTTTTACACCCATGGTTGAACGGCCAGTCTGTGAGATATTGGCAACATTAGTCCGAATGATAACCCCTGTATCTGTAATCACCATGATGTCTTCATCGCCTGAAATGGTTGTTAGGCCTGCTAGATAGCCATTTTTTTCTGCAACCTTAACGGTTTTAATCCCTTTACCGCCTCGCCCTTTCGTTGGATACTCTGTGGCAGGCGTGCGTTTTCCGAAACCGTTTTCCGTCAACACAAGAACTTCTTGGTCATCAGAGACAACTGCTGCTCCGACTAAACAATCCCCTTCACGCAGTCTCATTCCCCGCACACCGGTCGCTATACGACTCATATTGCGGACATCTGTTTCTGTGAAACGGACGGCATAACCGAATTTGGATCCCATGATAACATCTGTTTGACCATCTGTCAAGAAAACATTAATCAATTCATCATCTTCTTTTAGATTCAGAGCCTTCAAGCCGTTTTGACGGATATTGTCAAATTCAGCAACGCTGGTTCGTTTGACAATTCCTTGACGAGTAGTAAAGAAGAGATAATGTCCTTCTTCTTGCTCCTTGGTAACATTGATAATGGTCTGAATCGACTCATTTTCTTCTAACTTCAAGAGATTCACAACTGGCAAGCCCTTAGCTGTACGGCCGTATTCAGGAATTTCATAGCCTTTTAGACGATAGACACGCCCCTTGTTGGTAAAAAAGAGGAGACGGTCATGGGTGCTGGTTGAAACCAATTCGCGGACGAAGTCATCGTCTTTGACCCCTGTTCCCTGAACACCACGTCCTCCACGTTTTTGAGCGTGGAATTCATCCTGTGCAAGCCGTTTAATATACCCTTGATTGGATAGGGTAATTAGCACATCTGTTTCCTCAATTAAATCTTCATCTTCAAGGGATAGGACTTCACCTACCATTAACTCTGTCCGGCGAGGGTCTGCATATTTGCGTTTGATTTCTTCTAGTTCGTCTTTGATAATCTGTACAACTCGCTCTGGTTTGGCTAAAATATCTGCTAAATCTGCAATCAAGGCAATCAAATCATCGTATTCTGATTGGATCTTATCGCGTTCCAAGCCTGTCAAACGGCGAAGGCGCATATCAAGAATAGCTTGGCTCTGACGCTCTGATAGTTCAAAGCGTGCCATCAATTCTGCCTGTGCTTCTGCATCTGTTTCGCTATTACGAATCACCTTGATTACTTCATCAATATGATCTAAGGCAATCAACAATCCTTCTAAGATATGGGCACGCGCTTCTGCCTTTTCTTTATCAAACTGGGTACGGCGAGTAACAACTTCTTTTTGGTGTTCAACATAGGCTTCCAAAATTTGACGAACAGAAAGAATTTTCGGTACTCCATTTTGAATGGCCAACATATTGAAACTAAAATTAGTCTGAAGTTGGGTCAATTTGAAAAGATTATTCAAGATGACATTGGCTGATGCATCTCGTCTGACCTCGATTACAAAACGAACTCCTTCGCGATTGGACTCATCACGAACAGCTGTAATTCCATCTATTCGTTTTTCTTGAACCAGACGGACAATATGTTCATGAACCTTGGTCTTATTGACCATATAAGGAAATTCTGTCACAACGATGCGCTCACGACCATTGCCATACTCTTCAATTTCTGTCCTGGAACGAAGAACAATTGATCCTTTTCCGGTCTCATAAGCACGGTGAATACCTGATTTCCCCATGACCAAAGCACCCGTTGGAAAATCTGGTCCAGGCAAGACTTCCATAATTTCTCTCGTCGTTGCTTCTGGGTTGTCAATAATCAGATTTACTGCTTCGATTGTCTCACCCAAATTATGAGGAGGGATATTCGTCGCCATCCCAACGGCAATACCTGTCGTACCATTAACCAATAGGTTCGGAAAACGTGCTGGTAGGACCTCTGGCTCACGCTCACTAGCATCATAGTTATCCGCAAAGTTTACAGTATTCTTGTTAATATCGCGCAACATCTCCAAGGCAATTTTGTTCATACGTGCCTCGGTATACCGCTGTGCGGCTGCTCCATCACCATCCATCGAACCGAAGTTTCCATGCCCATCTACGAGCATATAGCGATAGCTCCACCACTGGGCCATCCGTACCATGGCTTCATAAATCGCACTATCTCCATGTGGATGGTATTTACCCATGACATCCCCGGTAATACGAGCCGATTTCTTGTGTGGTTTATCTGGTGTAATACCCAACTCGTTCATTCCGTACAAGATTCGACGATGAACAGGCTTTAGACCATCACGCACATCCGGAAGAGCCCGAGCTACGATAACACTCATTGCATAGTCAATGAAACTGGTCTTCATTTCGCTGGTCAGATTTACATCTACTAAATTTTTATCATGCATTAAATCTGTCTCTTTTCTCTTGAAAGTATCTACTATATTATAACATATTGTGAAGAAATTTTCTTGTCAAGACCTTGTAATGTAAACATTTTCAAAGTGCCTTTCACAAGTGACAAAGGACACAAAAAGTGCTAGAATGATAGATGGTCGGGACACATGTCCCCAAATAAAACTAAGGAGATGTTTAGAAGAATGACTGCAACTAAACAACATAAAAAAGTAATCTTGGTCGGTGACGGTGCTGTAGGTTCTGCTTACGCGTATGCACTTGTCAACCAAGGAATTGGTCAAGAATTAGGTATTGTCGATATTAACAAAGACCGCACGCAAGGTGATGCAGAAGATTTGAGCCATGCTCTTGCCTTTACTTCACCCAAAAAAATCTACTCAGCTGAATATTCTGATGCACATGATGCTGATCTTGTTGTTCTTACAGCAGGTTTGCCACAAAAACCAGGTGAAACTCGTCTTCAATTGATTGAGAAAAACCTTCGTATCAACCAACAAATCGTAAATGAAATTGTAGCATCTGGCTTCAATGGTATCTTCCTTGTCGCTGCTAACCCAGTTGACATTCTCACTTACTCAACATGGAAATTTTCCGGTTTTCCAAAAGAGCGCGTAATCGGTTCTGGTACTTCTCTTGACTCTGCACGATTCCGTCAAGCTCTTGCTGAAAAAATCGGTATCGATGCCCGTTCTGTCCATGCGTATATCATGGGGGAACATGGTGACTCTGAATTTGCTGTCTGGTCACATGCTAACGTTGCAGGTGTTAAATTGTACGACTGGTTGCAAGATAATCGTGATATTGATGAGCAAGGATTGGTAGACTTATTTATCTCTGTTCGTGATGCAGCTTACTCTATCATCAACAAAAAAGGTGCAACTTACTACGGTATTGGTGCAGCACTTGCTCGTATTACCAAAGCAATCTTTGATGATGAAAATGCGGTACTTCCTCTTTCTGTTTACCAAGCAGGTCAATATGAAGGTGTTGAAGATGTCTTTATTGGACAACCAGCTATTATTGGGGCACATGGTATCGTTCGTCCAGTAAATCTCCCATTAAATGAAGCTGAATTGCAAAAGATGCAAGCATCTGCTAAACAACTAAAAGAAATCATGGACGATGCATTTGCAAATCCAGAAATCGCAGCTTCTATCAAAAATTAGTCTGAAAACAGTGCATAAACGCTAAACCAGCTGTGTCATAACGACACAGCTGGTTTTTTCATACTCGTCAAAAAGCAAAATATGAAGTTGTTAATAGTTCTACCGGCGACTTCCTTGCCTAGCAAGATTTTGCTTTTTATAGAGTATCAGTTCTCGGAAAAATAGAATAAGGAGTTGAGCAAAATACTCAACTCCTTTAGCTTGTTATTTCGATTTAATGTAGTTCACACCATCGGCTTTTGGCGCGACTGCTTTTCCAAAGAAGGCTGCAAGTGCCACTACTGTAATGAAATATGGTGCAATTTGCAGATAAACATTTGGTACGTGTGATAAACCAGGAAGTTGTCCACCGATAACAGATAAACTCTGTGACAAGCCAAAGAATAGGCTGGCTAGCATAGCACCAATTGGGTTCCATTTACCAAAGATAACTGCTGCTAGGGCAATAAAACCTGAACCTACAATTGTGGTTGCTGAAAAGTTAATATTAACGGTTTGGGCGCTGACAGCTCCTCCAACTCCTCCAAGGAAACCTGCGATAAGAACACCAGCATAACGCATAGCATATACATTAATTCCCAAGGTATCTGCTGCCTGAGGATGTTCACCTACTGAACGTAGGCGCAATCCGAATTTCGTCTTATAAAGGACGAACCAAGATACAAAGGCCATAGCAATGGCTACATATCCCATTAGACTGGTATTTTTAAAGAATAGATCACCAATCACTGGAATTTTTTCCAGCACAGGGAAGGAAAACTTTCCGAAAGATTCTGGAATACTGTCTGTCTGCCCTTTATTATAAAGCACTTTAACCAAAAAGACTGAAAAGGCTGGTGCTAAGAGGTTTAAAACTGTACCTGATACGACGTGGTCTGCTCGAAAATTGATAGTTGCTACTGCGTGAATAATGGAGAAAAGTAGCCCTGCAATCCCACCAACTAAGACAGCTAAAAGTGGGGTTGCTTTACCAAAGCTGCTGGCAAATTCCAAATTGAAAACAACACCAGCAAAGGCACCAATCACCATGATTCCTTCAAGTCCCACATTGACGACACCTGCACGTTCTGAGAATACTCCACCCAAACTAGTGAAAATCAATGGAGCTGAGTAAATCAGCATCTGCGAAATTAAAAGCGTTACTATTGTCAAATTCATATTAGTTAGCTCCTTTCGCTTTTTTGTTCCGTTTCAGTAATTGTTCAAAGACAAATTTCACACCGACAAAGAAGATGATAGAGGCAGTCACGACATTAATCAATTCAGGTGGGATTTGTGCTTTGACCATACCAGGTGCCCCAATTGATAACAAGCCAAACAAGAAGGCTGCTAATGGGATACCCAGAGGGGAATTAGAAGCAAGCAGGGCAACGGACATCCCGTTAAAACCGATATCCAAATTTCCGCCCTGTGTATAGACATTTTGGAAGGTTCCAAGTCCTTGTACTGCGCCACCAAGACCCGCTAAAGCACCTGAGATAATCATGGATAGAATAATGGTTCGTTTTGCTGACATTCCTGCATAGTCTGAAGCAGTTGGATTCAATCCTACAGAGCGGATTTCAAAACCAAGTGTTGTCTTGGTCAATAAGAACCAAATAAGGAGTACCGCAATAATTGCAAAGAAAATACCAATATTCATCCGTGAATTATCTGTTAAAGAACGAAGCCATTCTGTTTGGTAAGAAGCATTCGCAGAGATATTGATACTCGAATCCTTGTTCTTCATCAAATCAGAAGCAAAGACATTGCGAATAATGTAGTTGCTAGAGTAGAGCAAGATATAGTTCATCATAATGGTCACAATAACCTCACTCGTCCCCAGATAAGCCCGTAAAACACCTGGTATGGCACCAGCAATTCCGCCTGCAATCATAGCAATGGCAATGGTTGCAAGAATTAAGATAGGTCTTGATAAATCTGGATTTTCGAGAGCAAACCAGCCAGCAAATACCCAACCTACAAGCGCTTGACCTGATAAACCAACGTTAAAAAATCCTGCTCGGCTCGCAACAGCAAATCCAAGTGCTGTAAAAATTAAGGGGGCCATCGCTCGGAAAATTTCACCAATTGATTTGACAGAACCAAAGGCAGAATAGAATAATTCTTCATAACCCCAAAGTGGATCATAACCGAAAACCAGCATAATAATCGCTCCTAGTAGCAATCCAGATACGACTGCTAACAAAGGAAGGGTGATATTTTGTAACTTCTTAGGCATTTGCTTCCTCCTTTTCAAGTTTTCCACCAGCCATTAAGAATCCTAATTCTTGTTTATTGGTCTTGGCAGGATCGACAATACCATGAATCACACCATCGTGAATAACCGCAATACGGTCAGACACATCTAAAATTTCGTCCAATTCAAAGCTGACAACTAGAACAGCTTTGCCCTTATCCCGTTCAGCAATCAAGCGTTTCCGAATATATTCAATCGCACCAACATCTAAACCACGAGTCGGTTGGCTGACAATTAACAAATCAGGGTTTCGGTCAATTTCACGGGCAATGATCGCTTTTTGCTGATTTCCTCCAGAAAGTGCCTTTGCTGGAACAACTTCACTTGCACCACGAACATCAAACTCTGCCATTAAATCACGGGCCTTTTGATTAATGGTATCGTAATTTAAAATACCATTTTTTGAAATAGGCTCTTTATAATAAGTCTGTAAAGCAATATTTTCTGCCACGGTCATTTGTAGAACTAAACCATCCCGATGACGATCTTCTGGTACATGACTGACATTCATTTCTGTGATTTTACGAGGCGTTTTTCCAACAACATCTTCTCCTTTGATCAGAATTTGACCAGATTTAACCTTACGAAGACCTGTAATAGCCTGAATCAGCTCACTTTGACCATTTCCGTCAATTCCTGCAATTCCCACTACTTCGCCAGCTCGTACATCAAGCGACAAGCCTTTCACCGCTGGAATGCCACGGTTTTCATTAACTTCCAAATCTTTAATGGAAAGAATCACTTCTTTTGGATTGGCCGCAATTTTCTCTGTTTTAAAGGATACCGAACGTCCAACCATCCATTCTGCCAAGTCTTCATTGCTTGCTCCAGCAACTTCAACTGTTTCAATCGATTTTCCACGACGAATAACTGTAACGCTGTCTGCTACTGCACGAATCTCATCTAGTTTATGGGTAATCAAAATAATCGATTTCCCTTCTTGAACTAGCGCCTTCATAATTTTTAGCAATTCGGTGATTTCAGCTGGTGTTAGAACCGCAGTTGGTTCATCAAAAATCAATAAATCTGCACCACGATACAGTGTTTTTAGAATCTCTACACGTTGTTGAGCCCCTACTGAGATGTCTGCTACTTTTGCAGTCGGATCGACATCTAAGCCATATTTGGCTGACAATTCTTTAATCTCCTGAATAGCTTTTTTTATATCAATGACACCGGCTTTAGTGGTCTCACTTCCCAAAATAATATTTTCAGCTACTGTAAAGGCATCAACTAGCATGAAATGCTGGTGTACCATTCCAATTCCAAGATGAGCCGCCTTAGAAGGAGAGTCAATTGTAACCACTTGGCCATTGATAGCAATTTCACCACTTGTAGGCTCAAGCAAGCCTGCAAGCATATTCATCAAGGTTGATTTTCCAGCACCATTTTCTCCTAAAAGGGCATGAATTTCCCCACGTCTGACATTCAAATTGATGTGATCATTCGCCACAAATTCCCCAAAGATTTTTGTGATTTCTCGCATCTCAATGACATAATCTTTTGTCATAATCTTCTTCCTTTCAGACTATTATTTTTTGTCAGCAAAACCTATCAATACCTTTACTGATAAGCTTTGCTAAGAGAAAATAAATTCTTCCCCTCAACTCCTAAAACGGCGACCGAGTCAGGTCGCCGTTTCGGATTACACACTATTCGTTATTTTTTCTCAGGTGTTTCTGGAACTTCAACTTTCTTGTCCAAGATGTCTTTCTTAGCAGCAGCTACTGCTTCTGACGCTTCGCTTGAAAGGTTTGTTTCAGCCAAGTCTACACCTTTATCAGCAAGTGAGAATGTGATGATTTCTCCACCAGGGAATTCACCTTTAAGAGCTTTGTTGGCAAGATCTTTTACAGAAGTACCAACTTGTTTCAATGTTGATGCAAGAACAAAGTTTGATTCTTTACCATCTTTAGAAGTATATTTACCTTCTGCTGATTGGTCACGGTCTACACCGATTACCCAAACTTTATCTGCTTCATTACGCGTTTCATTTTCTGCTTTAGCAGCAGCAAATACACCGTTACCGGTACCACCTGAAGCATGGAAAATAACGTCTGCACCAGCAGCATATTGAGCAGCTGCCAATGTTTGACCTTTCGCTGCATCTGCAAATGAAGCAGCATAGTCAACTGTAATCTTAATGTCTTTGTTTACTGATTTTGCACCAGCTACAAATCCAGCTTCAAAACGGTCAATGATAACCCCTTCAACACCACCGATGAATCCAACGTGGTTTGTTTTTGTTGCTTTTGCAGCCGCTACACCTGCAAGGTAAGATGCTTCATGGTCAGCAAATCCAACGCTTGCTACGTTCTTTTGATCTTTTACAACGCTATCGACGATAACATAGTTTGTGTCAGGGTTGTTTGGTGCTACTTCAGCAATCGCATTTTCCAAGGCAAAACCGATACCAAATACAAGGTTGTAACCACCTGAAACAGCTGAATCAAGGTTTGTTACGTAGTCAGATTCGCTACCAGATTGGAAGTAAGTATAACCAGCGTCTTTCTTGAGACCATTTTCATCACCCCAAGCTTGCAATCCTTCCCAAGCAGATTGGTTAAATGAACGGTCATCAACACCACCAACGTCTGTAACAACTGCTGCTTTTACTGCTGAATCTTTTTCTGACATTGAATCAGCATCATTTTTTGCTGCACGGCTTCCACAAGCAGCAAGAGCCAAAGTTGCAAGTGTTGCAACACCTAAACCAACAAGTTTTTTGTTCATTTCTGAACCCTCCTAAAAATTCTTTGTGCAACTTTCGTTGCAAAATGGAAATGATACAGTCAACTGACTGCCTTACAGATTTACGTTAAATCTGTAAAAGAATACGGAAGTAACTCCCCGACTGTCATCTCGACTGTCGATTTATCTTTAGCAACCAATGTTACTTTTAGATCCTGATCAAAAAATTCTGCCATGACTTGGCGACATGCACCACAGGGTGAAACTGGTTTTTCTGTTTGACCATAAACAATCAACTCAGAAAATTCCAAGACACCTTCTGAAACGGCTTTGAAAATCGCTGTCCGTTCGCCACAGTTGGTCAATCCAAAACTAGCATTTTCAATGTTAACACCGGTAAAAATTTGACCATTCTTAGCAACTAAAACAGCTCCAATTGGAAAATGAGAATAGGGTACGTAGGCTTTCTTACTAACTTCAATAGATAAATCAATCAAATCAGTAGTCGCCATCTGCCTGTTCCCCTTTCATAATCGCTACACCCGAAGAAGCTCCGATACGAGTCGCACCTGCTTCAATAAAGGCTTTGGCATCTTCGTATGAACGTGCACCACCAGATGCTTTTACACCCATATCTGACCCAACTGTTTTTCTCATCAAGGCTACATCTTCTACTGTTGCACCACCTGTTGAGAAGCCAGTTGATGTTTTCACAAAGTCAGCACCTGCTTCTTGTGATAATTGACAGGCTTTGACTTTTTCCTCGTCGGTCAAAAGACAGGTTTCGATGATGACTTTCACCAACTTATCACCGCTTGCTTCCACAACCGCTTGAATATCTTTCAATACTGTATCGTAATCTTGCGATTTTAAGGCACCAACATTGATGACCATGTCAATCTCATCGGCACCATTTGCGATGGCATCCTTGGTTTCAACTGCTTTTACAGCTGATGTATTTGCTCCCAAAGGAAAGCCGATAACTGTACAAACCTTGACATCTGTACCTTGTAATTCTTTCGCTGAAAGAGCTACCCAAGTTGGATTAACACAGACGCTTGCAAAATCGTATTCTTTTGCTTCGTCAATAATCGCTAAAATTTGTTCTTTTGTAGCATTTGGCTTCAATAGAGTGTGATCAATATATTTATTTAATTTCATGTTTTTCTCCGTACATTATGAAACAATTTCTATAATTTCTTTCGTTTTTACACTCACATTTCCTATTTTAACATTTTTTTGGAAATTTGTAAGCATATTTTCCGAAATATTTTCATTTGTAAAAATAGTGGCAATTTCTTGACCTGCTTCAACAGGTTCACCGACCTTTTTATGGAAGACAATTCCTGTCTCATAATCTAAGCTGTCTGTTTTCACAGCTCGTCCTGCACCTAACTTCATGGCAAACAAGCCAAATTCTAAGGCTGGCAAGGCGGTAATGTAACCACTTTCCTGAGCAAATACCGGCACTTGATGTGTCACTTGGACTGGTCGATACAAATCGTCCAAATCGCCCCCTTGCGCCAGAACCATTTCTTCAAACTTGCGCAGAGCCGATCCATCTACTAAATGAGCATGAACTTCCTCGATAGTCTTTTCAACATTAGCAAGGCCTAGCATAATCTGTGCCAATTCACAGATAAACTCTGTTACATCTTTTCGTCCCTTACCTTGTAAAATGTCCAAGGCTTCGAGAATTTCCAGACGATTTCCGATACTGGTACCGACAGGCTGTGACATATCCGTAATTACTGCAACGGTCTTTCGTCCAACTGCTTTTCCTAGTTCGACCATGGTTTGAGCCAATTGACGAGCATCTTCAATATTCTTCATGAAGGCCCCCTCACCAACCGTTACATCTAGTAAAATAGCATCCGCACCAGCTGCAATTTTCTTAGACATAACAGAACTTGCAATCAAAGGGATAATATCAACCGTAGCGGTTACATCTCGTAAGGCATACAACAACTTATCGGCTTTTACCATATTATCTGATTGGCCAATAACGGATACGCCAATCTCTTGCACCTGTTTGATAAACTGATTCTGAGTCACTTCAATCTGGTATCCCTTGATTGACTCTAATTTGTCCAAGGTTCCACCCGTATGACCAAGGCCACGGCCACTCATTTTGGCAACAGGAACTCCAAAACTAGCTACTAGTGGTGCTAAAATTAAGGTTACCTTATCTCCGACACCACCAGTTGAGTGCTTATCTACCTTAATACCTGAAATTGCTGATAGGTCAATTTCTTCACCGCTTGCCACCATCGCCATGGTTAAATCAGAAATTTCACGAGTAGACATTCCTCTAAAATAAATCGCCATAGCAAAAGCAGCCATCTGATAATCAGGGACAGTACCATTTGCATAGCCACTAATCAGCCAGTTAATTTCATCTGTGGTGAGTTCATGATCGTCTCGTTTTTTCTGAATTAAGTCGACTGTTCTCATTCTTTCACGCTTTCTAAAATATAATACCCCTTATCTTTCTTCAAGATAGTACAGTTTCCAAAAACCTCCTCCATTTTAGCTTTGGCACTCGGAGCACCTTGCTTTTTCTGAATCACGATTGTCAATCGTCCAGAATCAATCAAATAGTCATAAGCTCCTGTGATGATTTCATGGACAACTGCCTTTCCAGCTCGAATGGGAGGATTCGAAATCACATAGTCAAAAGTTCCTGATACTACTTCATAGATATCGGACTGGAAAATAGCGGCTTCAACCTTATTTTTTTCAGCATTTTGAATGGCTAAATCAACTGCTCGACTATTAATATCGACCATGGTTGGTCGCACACCAAAAACCTTCCCTAAAGTCAAACCAAGTGGACCATATCCACAGCCCACATCTAGTAATCTTTTATCTTTTTCCAACTCTACTGTATTCAAGAGCACTTGGCTACCGTAGTCCACCATTTTCTTGCTGAACACCCCTGCATCTGTCAAGAAGAACATTTCTTCACCAAGCAGAGTGACACGAAGCTCATGAAGATCATGAGCCACACTAGGATTTTTCTCGTAATACATATTTGCCATACTCTTATTATATCATTTAATAAAAACGTTTACAAGTGATTGCTTTATCCCCCTCCTATCATTTTACACCTGTAAAAAATCATGCTACAATGGTGCTATGAAGAATGAATTGATCAATTTTGAAAAAATCAGTCGCCAAACCTGGCAACAATTACACCGAAATACCACTGTTCCGCTCACACAAGAAGAACTGAATTCAATCAAAAGTTTCAATGATAAGATTAGCCTCCAAGATGTCCTAGATGTCTACCTACCCCTTATCAATTTGATTCGGATTTATAAGAAGGCAAGCGAGGATCTTTCTTTTTCCAAGAGTCTCTTTTTACAGAAGAAAATTAAGACCCAGCCGTTTATCATTGGCATCTCAGGTAGTGTCGCTGTCGGAAAATCGACCACCAGTCGTCTCTTACAAATTTTATTAACCCGAACCTTTAAGCATGCCAAAGTAGAAATGGTGACCACAGATGGATTTCTCTATCCCAATACTGTTTTAAAAGAGAAAAATATCCTTGACCGAAAAGGTTTCCCTGAATCCTATAATATGGAATTGTTACTGGACTTTTTAAATCATATTGAAAATGGGCATGATTATCAGATTCCTGTCTATTCCCATGAAGTTTATGATATTGTCCCAGACCAACAACAAACTATTTCAGCGCCAGACTTTCTCATTGTTGAGGGAATCAATGTTTTCCAAAATCCTCAAAATCAGCACTTGTATGTCAGCGATTATTTTGATTTAGCGATTTATGTTGATGCAGCAGTTGATGATATTGAAACGTGGTACTTGGAGCGTTTCAGAAAATTACTGAAATTAGCTCAAAGCAATCCCAATAACTATTATCATCGCTTCCTAGAGCTCTCAGAAGAGGAAGTTTCTCATTTTGCTCATAGTATTTGGGAGACTATCAATCTGGTCAATCTCAAAGATTATATTGAGCCAACTAGACATCGGGCAGATATTATTCTTCATAAAGCAAAAAATCATGAAATTGATGAAATTTACTTGAAAAAATAATTTCCACTTGTCAAAATCTATTTTTTCAGATATAATGGTATAGTTAGTACAGAAAAGGTGGAGGTGAAACCATTGGCAAACATTAAGTCAGCTATCAAACGTGCTGAATTGAACGTAAAACAAAACGAAAAAAACTCAGCTCAAAAATCAGCTATGCGTACTGCAATTAAAGCATTTGAAGCAAATCCTTCTGAGGAGCTTTTCCGCGCTGCTAGCTCAGCTATTGATAAAGCAGAAACAAAAGGTTTGATTCACAAAAACAAAGCAAGCCGCGACAAAGCACGTCTTGCATCAAAACTTGCTTAATAAAAAAGAAGAGCCCTTGGGCTTCTTTTTTTATCCAAATTTCTAGAAAGGTTCTGACATGAAAATTGTAATCATCGGCTATAGCGCTTCTGGCAAATCAACACTAGCTAGCTATCTCGGTAAGCATTATAAGATTCCCTGTCTACATTTGGATAAGTTACGATTTCTTCCTAACTGGCAGGAACGACCAGATGAAGACATGCGCAACCAGCTCCAGACTTTTTTAGAGAATGATTCATGGGTCATTGAAGGAAATTACAGTTCGTTTTGTTATCAAGAACGGCTGGAAGAAGCCGATCAAATCATCCTAATGACCTTCTCTAGGTGGACTTGTTTACTTCGAGCTATTAAACGCTATATCACATACAGAGGAAAAGTCAGAGATAGTATGGCAGAAGGCTGTACCGAAAAACTTGACTGGGCATTTATCCGCTGGATTTTAAAAGATGGTCGTTCACAAAAAGCCCAGATACGCTACCAAACAATCTCCCAAACCTATACGGATAAGGTCACCATCCTTCACAATCAGAGAGAATTGGATGAATTTAGGAATAAAGTAAAAGGCTAAACAGTAAAACTTAGCCTTTTTTATTGCATATTATTTCATCGTGCCAACTTGTTTACCAGCAATGCGTCCGTAAGTGATAATATCAGTAATAGCATTACCACCGAGACGGTTTTTACCTTGGATTACACCTGTCAATTCACCTGCTGCGTAAAGGCTAGGAATTGCTTTACCACTTTCATCTAGGACTTCTGTCTTTTCGTTGATGACAAGTCCACCCATTGTGTGGTGTACAGATGGTGCGGCTTTTTCAATGTAGTATGGACCTTTTTCAAGAGATACCAAGCCTGCACGATGATGGAAATCCTTATCTTCTCCAGCTTTTGCATAGGCATTGACTTTAGTAAGAGTTTCTTTCAAGGTATCAACATCAATATCAAAGAATTTTGCTGCTTCTTCAATCGTGTCAGCCTTAACCAATAATTTTTCACGAATCAACTCATCGTATTCTGCCTTGTGGGCTTCTTTGGTCTTAGAAATCGCATCGATATCGTCATTCCAAATTTGGTAGCAATAACCACCTGTTTGCGCAAGGATTGCTTTAGAAATCACGTCACGGCGTTCTAATTCTTCTACAAAGCGTTTTCCTTCTTGGTTAACCAAAATTGCGCCATCAAAGCGTGTATCAGCTAGCAAGGAAATCATACCTGTTTTTGGATTAGCAATTGGATAGGTTTGAATGCTTTCCATATTGGTAAGGGCAGCACCTACTTCTTGTGCCATGATAATTCCGTCTCCTGTTGTACCAACAGAATCCGTAGAATGGTAGCGTTCGTCGTATTCTTTGTTGTATTTCTTACGCATTTCAACATTTGAACCAAAACCACCAGTTGTTAAAATAACCGCATCATTAGCATGGAAGGTCAATTCGCGTTTCTCTCTGTCTGTTGCAGTAAGACCAACGATTTTTCCGCTGCCATCTTTCATCAACTTCTCAGCTTTAACATTCAAGAAAACTGGAATTTTTAGCTCGTCTGCTTTCATTTTCAATTTAGTAATCAATTCGGCACCTGTATGACCAACTGGAATCAAGGCACGCTTGTAGCTATGTCCACCAAATTGGAACAATTGGTCTGCTAAAAATTCAACTTTGATCTCATCGCGAAGCCATTCAGCTGATTCCAAGGCTTTTTCAGCCATCAATCGAACCATCTTCGGATCACCAACGTTATCTCCACCTTTCATAGTATCTTGGTAATACACATCAACGGAGTCGCCTTCAATACCTAATTTCTTTTGTACCCAGTTACCTGGCGCATTCATTTCACCACCAGAAAGGAGGGTATTCCCCCCAATTGCAGGAAGTTTTTCAAGAATCGCAACAGATTTACCAGCCTGAGCTGCTTCAATTGCTGCACTAAATCCTGCTCCTCCAGATCCGACAACTACGACGTCAAAGGTTTGTTCTGTTGGCAGTTTTTCTTTTTCCTTAGCTTGTTTTGATTTTTTAGCTGCTACGAGTGTGATACCTGATTTTTCAACAGCATCTTTAACTGCATTTATATAGCCTTCACTCGTTGCAGAAGCGCCAGATACTGCTTCAACATCTGCTGAGTTTTGAGCAATAATCATCTCTTGCAACTCTTCATAAACAGGCTCAGAGAGAACCTTATTTTCATCCTGCTCTAGTACATCAATCTTTGTAATAGCTCCATCGGCAATCGTGACAGCCACTTTAATTTCACCGTGCTTACCATTACCAACACCTTCAAAGGTTCCACCTTTTTTCGCAGTGGAACAACCAAATAGTAGCAATACTGCGACAAAGCTAAGCAGTATGACCTTCAAACTTCTTTTCATCTTATCTCCTTTTCCTTCTATTGACTTTGCAATAGGCATGAAATAATATGTGCATTATATCACATTCCTATTCTAGCACAAAAAAGAAATAATGCAATCGTTACCACGATTATGAGTAAAGTCTGAAAATTATCATTTTTCAATAAAAAGTTGCTGAGACAAACCATGGTGAGCGCGATGCGCTCAACCACAAAAGAATATAATCTGGAAGACTACGTATAAAAAGTCCCTAATCTCATTATTTTTGTAGCTTTACCACTTTAGCGCATATCAATAGTCAGGGGAGTGACGATTGATACCTGAACTTGGAAATCAAAAAGCGAGGATTGTCTGTTTTGTAAAACGTTGATAAATCAACATTCTATTAGAAGAGGCTAGCGAACAGTTCTTCGCTAGCCCTATTTCCAACCTTTCACAATTCTCAATTATGACAGCTAAGCAGCATGCGAGTCCAGTAGACTGTTAATACTGGAGCCTAGAAATGAGAAAGCGAAATTGACAAAATCGATTTCGACAAAATCACGATTGTGTCCCACTCCCTATCATATCACTAGCCATATGTCTTGTTTAGTTGCATATCTTGAACAAAGCATTATTTACGGTATTCTTTAGGAATCTTAACTTCAAAAACAGTGCCTTTGGGCTGATGATCTTGAACGGTAATTGTTCCATGTAAGGTATCAATGATTTGCTTCGCAAGAGAGAGACCGAGGCCGAATCCACCTTTTTGACGCGTTCTCGCTTTATCAACCCGGTAGAAACGATCAAAGATTTTTGTTTTATTTTCTGGACTAATGCCCAATCCATTATCGGCTACTTTAATAGAAAGAAAACGATCTTTTATCTGAATATCAATCCAGATATGTCCATCATCTTCTGAATACTTTATCGCATTATCAACTAAAATCGTCAGTAACTGCTTGAGCAGAGTCTTATCTGTACGAATCACTTCCTTAACGGTATGATTGACTTCCAAAATCTTTCCATTTTCTTCCGCCATGATGATATAATTTGCCAATATTTCATCAAAGAAGGCTGGCTGAACAGCAATAATTTCTGGTTTCAAACCATCATCTCTTCGTGCTAGGTTTAATAGATTCGTTGTTAAAAGGCGCATATTGCGCACCTCCGCAAGACTAGAAGCAATATTTTCACTGCTATCCATAATTGTTGCTTCAGGATGTCTAAAAAGACTTTCCAAACGGTTTTGTAGGACAGTAAGCGGTGTTCGCAATTCATGACTCGCATTCTCCACAAACTCTTTCTGCTTTTGAAAACTAGCAAGAATAGGGCGCATACTGACATTGGACAGGTAAATACTTGCGACAATCGAAATCAACCAAAAGCCAATCATGACGATCATAACCGTCGCTTCATACGATGCAATAGAGAAGCGAATCTGACTGGTATTAAAGAGAACGGTAGCATATTTGATATCTAGACCCACATAAGCTGAAGCAGCTTCTTCTGGTACTTCAATACTCATACAACGATAGTATTCTTTTTCTCCAAAAGGTGTTGTTACTTCACATTCTGTAATGGTATTCAGTGACTTAGCAGATAAGATAAGACTAGATAAACCAGAAAAGTAGTCTACTTGATTGAGACGATTTCCACGGCTATCATAGAGAATAACATGGTAATTCGTATTCAGGCGAATTTTAGAACTGGAATAAAAGGAAACAGACTTCTCTTTCTCATCCTCTTTCTGTGAATTCCCTGAATTATTTTTAGTAGCCTTTGTATTTTTTTCCCAGATGATTTCTGCTTCTGGAGACAAGCCGCGCGCCCGTGCAAATTCCATCATCATTTCCGGATTATTCACAATTTCTCTAAAATTCTCATCCGAAGTCTGATACATGGTTGAACGCATCAACTGGAAAATAATGATTGTCATCAGGCTGAAAATCAGCGTAAAGACAGCAAAATAACGGATAAAATAAGAAAAATTATCCGTACGATAGAGTTTGCGAAATTTAATCAGCATTTTTCAAGATATAACCGACACTCCGTAGGGTATGCAATTGCTCCCCAAAGGCCGTCCCTTTCAATTTTTTTCTAATTTTAGAGACATATACTTCCACAACTGAAATAGTGGTATCACTATCAAAACCCCAAATTCGGTCAAAAATTTGTGTCTTTGGTAAAATGACATTTTGATTCTGCAAGAAATAGAGTAGTAAATCAAACTCTTTTCCTAAGAGTTCGACTTCTTTCCCATTTATGGTAGCTGTATTGGTTGAAAGGTCCACAGACAGTTCTCCAAAGGTGAGGGTATTTTGACTGAACTTTCCAGAGCGTTTCAAAAGGGCCTGAATCCGCATCTTCAACTCTTCCAAATAAAAGGGTTTGGTTAGATAGTCATCTGCTCCAAGCTCAAAACCATGCCCCTTATCGTCTATACTTTCCTTAGCGGTTGTAATCAGAACAGGCGTTGTAATCCCCTTAGCCCTTAGTTCTTTCAGAACTTGAAAGCCGTCTTTTTCCGGCAACATCAAATCGAGCAAGATGAGGTCATATACTCCTGATTCTGCCTCATATAACCCCTCATCTCCGTCAAATACCTGCATCACATCTGCAAAATCATCTAAAAAATCAAAGACTGAATTGGATAAACTGATATCATCTTCTACTAATAAAATCTTAATCATTCCATCTCTCCTATTTCTCCATTATACCATGAGATTTCCTATAGTTTACTCCACTAAACTTAAAAGAAGCTAAAAAATCTGGACAGAGTCCAGATTTCAGCTTGAAGAAAAAGTCTTTTTATTGCCACCATCCTCATGTGCTTTCGGACATCAGCGACTTCCTTCGGAGTAAAATAATCTAGTGGATTATTTTAGCCCGAGCCCAGAAACAAAGGAACGAGGATAATCGATTTCAACGAAATCACGACTTCTGTCCCCGCTTTTAGCACGGCGAAGGTGGCGGTATTGTGCTCGCTACGCTCGCAAATTTTCTAACCTTAAAACTACAGAAAATGAAATATCATTGTAATATTTTTCTGAATTGTGAGGTTTGTCTACATTCTGATTTGGACAGTCATCCAGTTTTTTACAATTCTGTAATATTGCCTGTGCGGAGGTAAACGACCCATTCACAGATATTTTTGGCATAGTCACCGATACGTTCAAGGTAGGAAATAACTTGGAAGTAGTCCCGACCAGCAATCAAGGCATCCGGATTTTTTTTGATTTCCTCTGTTGCCAAATCCTGGATACTTGTATAGTATTGGTTGATGATTTCATCATGGGCTGCGAGTTCATATGCTTGCTCTGTTTCCCCACCATTGAGATATAATTCCAAGGCAGACTCAACTAAGCGACGGACTTCCCGTCCCATTTTCTTGATTTCAGCTTCCACAACCTGAATACGGACTTCCCCTTTCATCCGAATAGCTGCTTCTGCAATAGATACCGCATGGTCACCCATCCGCTCCAAGTCATTAGTAGCCTTCAAAACAGTGATGACCGTGCGCAAGTCAGTTGATACCGGTTGTTGTAAAGCGATAATTTCAAGTGACTTTTTCTCTAGCTTAATTTCAAAAGCATTGATTTTAGCATCTGATTCAATCACTTCTTTTGCCAATTCACGATCATGCGAGATAAAGGCTTGTACAGTATTATTGATTTGCCCAAGAACTTCATTTCCCATAGCATAGAATTGATTGTGCAATTTATCTAGTTCTTCTTCAAATTGTGTTCTTAACATAGTTGGTGTTCCTTTTTATTATCCAAATTTTCCTGTGATGTAATCTTCCGTTTCCTTATTGCGAGGGTTCAAGAAGACTTCCTTGGTCTTATTGTACTCAATCAAATCGCCATCGAGGAAAAAGCCTGTTCTGTCTGAAATACGTGAAGCTTGCTGCATCGAACGTGTCACCAAGACCATGGTATACTTGTCTTTCAGGCCATATAAGGTATCTTCAATTTTTCCTGCTGAAATAGGGTCAAGTGCGGAAGTTGGTTCATCTAGCAAGATGATTTTAGGACTCGTTGCAAGAACCCGCGCTACACAGACTCGTTGCTGCTGTCCACCTGATAAACCAATTGCAGAATCATGTAAACGATCCTTTACTTCATCCCAAATCGAGGCGCTCGTTAGGGATTTTTCAACTGCTTCATCTAAAACCTGTTTGTCTTTCACACCATTAATCCGCAGACCATACACCACATTTTCATAAATGGTCATTGGGAAGGGATTGGGCTGTTGGAAGACCATTCCAATCTCTTTTCGCAAATCAACCGTATCCGTGCGAGGACTATAAATATTTCGACCATTGTAATCAATCGCTCCTGTCAAGGTCACCTCCGGATTCAAATCTCCCATGCGGTTAATTGAACGCAAGAGGGTTGATTTTCCAGAACCAGAGGGCCCAATGAGGGCTGTGATTTCATTTGGATAGAAGTCAATGGAAACGTTGTTTAAGGCCTTTTTCTTATTGTAATAAACAGACAAGTCTTTGACTTGTAAAATCGGTGCTGTCATCAAAGTTCCTTTCTATCCAAAGTGTCCTGACACGTAGTCATTTGTTGATTGTAATTTAGCATTTTGGAAGATATTGGCTGTCTTATCATACTCAATCAAATCTCCCAAATAAAAGAAGGCTGTGTAATCACTTGCGCGAGCTGCTTGTTGCATGTTGTGGGTCACAATGATAATCGTATAGTTCTTTTTCAATTCGAACATGGTTTCTTCCAACTGCATAGTGGCAATCGGATCAAGTGCTGAGGCAGGCTCATCCATGAGGAGAATTTCTGGTTTCACTGCGATAGCACGAGCAATACACAAGCGTTGTTGCTGTCCTCCTGATAGGGTCAAGGCTGACTTATGTAAATCATCTTTAACTTGATCCCATAGAGCTGCTTGTTTGAGAGAAGTTTCGACAATCTCATCCAAGACTTTTTTATCTTTGACACCCGCACGTTCATGAGCAAAGGTGATATTGCGGTAAATTGATTTAGCAAAGGGATTGGGACGCTGGAAAACCATTCCAATGTGCTTGCGCATTTCGTAGACATTGATTTCAGGGCGGTTCACATCCACACCTTCATAGAGAATTTCTCCTGTAACCTTAGCAATATCAATGGTATCATTCATACGGTTCAAACTACGAAGATAGGTTGATTTCCCAGAGCCAGACGGGCCGATGAGGGCTGTAATTTTATGTTTTTCAAACTGCATATCAACACCCTTAATCGATTCCTTACTACCATAATAGACATGTAAATCCTTGGTTTCTAAGGCAATCTTCTCCTGAGGAAAGGTGATGATATGCTTTTCATTCCAATTGTATTCTGCCATTTTTTCTCCTCTACTCTAGGCTGCAGATGTTAATTTTGCATGCAATTTTTTACCGATATAACGTGCAGATACATTGAAAATCAAAATGAAAATCAAGAGAATAGCTGCACTACCAGCTGAAACCTGCGTTGCATCTGGAATCGTTCCTTCACTATTAACCTTCCAGATGTGAACTGCCAGCGTTTCTGACTGACGGAAAATCGAAATCGGACTGGTAACACTCAAAGGATTCCAGTTTGACCAATCAAGGGCTGGCGCTGATTGACCTGCGGTATAGATAAGAGCCGCAGCTTCCCCAAAAATAAGACCAGAAGCAAGGACAATTCCGGTTACAATTCCTGGAAGTGCTTCAGGGATGACAACGTGAAATACTGTTTCCCAACGTGAAATACCAAGAGCTAGACCAGCTTCGCGCTGCGTATGGTGAACATGGCGCAAACTATCTTCGACATTGCGCGTCATTTGTGGCAGATTAAAGACTGTCAAAGCTAAGGCACCTGATAGGATAGAAAAGCCGTATTGAAATTGGACAACAAAAATCAAATAACCAAAGAGACCAACAACCACAGAGGGAAGAGAAGACAAAATTTCAATACAGGTACGGATAAAATTGGTCAAGCGACCCTTTTTCGCATATTCTGCCAGATAAATTCCTGCACCCATTGAAAGTGGAACAGAAATCAAGAGCGTAATCACTAATAGGAAGAAGGAATTATAGAGCTGAATGCCAATTCCTCCACCTGCTTGATAGGAAGAAGATTTCCCAGTTAGGAAAGACCAACTCACATGAGGAAGACCTCGTAGCAAGATATACAAAATGAGGGAAGCTAAAATGGCAACGATAATAATCGCTATCGAGTACAAAATCCCTGTCGCTAATTTATCAACTTTTTTAGCGTGCATAGTTTCTCTTCCTCTCTCTTGTAATAAATTTCATAATCAAGTTAAAGACCAAACTCATCAATAATAGAACGAGAGCCAATGACCAGAGAACATTATTTTGGACAGTACCCATAACCGTATTTCCAATTCCCATGGTCAAGACAGATGTCAGGGTTGCAGCTGGTGTTGTTAGAGAAGTTGGTACAACTGCTGAATTTCCTACAACCATTTGAATCGCAAGAGCTTCACCAAAGGCACGAGCCATACCAAAGACAACCGCAGTAAAAATACCAGACTTGGCTGCATGCAAGGTCACACGCCAAATTGTTTGCCAACGAGTAGCTCCCATGGCAAGACTTGCTTCACGATAATGACGTGGCACAGCTTTTAAGCTATCAACTGTCATAAAGGTCACAGTTGGCAAAATCATGACAAAGAGGACAAAAACCCCTGACAAAATACCAAAACCTGTCCCACCGAAAATCGAGCGGACAAAAGGTACCACGACCTGAAGGCCAATAAATCCATAGACAACGGATGGAATCCCAACCAAGAGTTCAATAACCGGTTGCAAAATCTTGGCACCATATTTCGGCGATACCTCCGTCATGAATACAGCTGCTCCAATAGCAAAAGGTGTTGCAATAAGGGCAGATAAAATCGTAACAACAAATGATCCAGCAATCATTGGAAAAGCACCGAAGGACTTAATGGCTGGTTTCCAAACGGTTCCAAATAGAAATTCAAAGATGTTGACACCATTCACAAAGAAGGTCGACAAACCTCTTTGGGCAACAAAGAGTAAAATCATCGCTACGATGAATACAATCAAGGCTAGGCAAAAAAAGGTAATGCTCTTTCCAAATTTCTCTAAGCGAGAATTTTTAGAAGGGGACAGCAATTCTTTGGCAAGTTTTTCATTTTTCATGCTTACTTCTTCTCCTTCACTGTACCGTCTGCGCTCTTGGTTACTTTCATATCATTGACTGAAATATAACCCATATCAACGACAATTCCTTTTTGAATTTTTTCAGACATGACATAGTCTAGAAATTCCTTTTCAAGGCCAGTCGCTTCACCCTTGGTATACATGTGTTCGTAAGACCAGATTGGCCAATCATTGGTAACAACATTGTCCATTGTAGGTTCAAAACCATTCAGCTGAATTGTTTTTACTGAGTCATCGATATAGGAAAAGGCAAGATAGGAAATCGCCCCCGGAGTCTGAGAAACGATTGACTTAACCATTCCGTTTGAGTCTTGTTCCAAACTCTGCGCTGGCTCTTCCCCTTTCATCACAACCGTATCAAAGGTTGCTCGTGAACCAGAACCGACTGCTCGGTTGATAATGGAAATCTCTAAATCTTTTCCACCTAGTTCTTTCCAGTTTTTAATGTCACCCGTAAAAATCTTCTTGAGCTGATCAAGGCTAATATCCTTGACATTAACTTCCTTATTCACGATGACAGCAATGCCTGCAACAGCTACTTGGTAATCAACTAACTGGGTAGCATCAATCCCTGATTTTTCTTCAGCAAAGACATCACTATTTCCAATCTGAACAGCACCTGACTGAACTTGAGACAGGCCAGTACCTGATCCACCACCTTGGACATTAACCGTTTTGCCCTTATTTTCAACGCTAAATTCATCAGCTGCTGCTTCAACTAAGGGTTGAAGGGCAGTCGATCCAACTGCTGTAATGGATTCTCCACGATCAATCCATGAAGCACAAGCAGACAAACTAAGGCTCGCTGAAAGGCATAAGGCGATGAGGCCAAGCTTACGCTTTTGTTTCATTTTTTCTTTTTCCTTTTCATTTTTGCGTGGCTTTCCCTGCAATTACATCTCATTTACACGAAAGTTCCACAATTCCACTATATCATATAACATTCTAACTTGCAAAGTATTTCTAACCCATTTATTTTGATGAAAAACGCAGCCCTTTTGGAAAAGAATTTTTGAGCGTTCCTGAGACAACTTTTGCAAAACCTAGGCCATTTCCAGCTACTGAAACTTGATACCAACCATTGGTCAATTCTGTTGAAACCGCAAGGGTTTGTCCAGCGACATATCGGAAAAAGTCCTCTTCTGAAATCTCGACTCGGTACTTGACCTCGTCGCTCCGTAAGGCCAAACCTAGGGCAAAACTTGGCTCAAACCGCTTTTTCTTAAAGGTTCCCAAATGCAAACCATTTCGAGCAATTCTCAACTTTGAAATATCTGGCAAACCATGTGGGAGAAGATAGAGTTCATCACCAAAGACCTGCAAGATTCCTTCTGCTTTAAACATGAGAGAGCCTTGTGAAAACTCCTGCCATAATTGCTTCTGCTCACGATTGAGATTTGACTGATTGCCTTTTAACTTCTTGCTTGAAGCCTTCTTGCCATGGTATTGAAATTTAGCCACAAACTGACCTTCGCCTTTAAACAGATGCGGGTACATTCGAGCCGTCTCTGAAAAGCCAATTCCTTCTACCATACCATTGATTTTAGGAATATCCACTAACTCCACTTCATAGTGATCTAGCAACCATTGAACAATCTCTTCGTTTTCTTCTGGCGCCCAAGTGCAGGTTGAATAGATTAGCTGACCATTTGGGGCCAGCATCTCCATCGCAGCCCTTAAAATTTCCTTTTGTAACTCCGCACACTCACTTGGATAGTCGCTTGACCAATAGTCTATCGCTCCTGGATCCTTGCGAAACATCCCCTCACCCGAACAAGGTGCATCTAAGATAATCATATCAAAATAATCCGCAAAAACTCCTGCCAAGCGCTCAGCTGATTCATTGGTCACTAGAACATTGCGAGCTCCAAATCGCTCAATATTTTCCACTAAGATTTTCGAGCGTTTTTTTGAAATTTCATTGCTGACAAGAAGTCCTATATTGCCCAAATAGGATAAGAGATGAGTCGATTTTCCTCCTGGTGCAGCAGCTAAATCCAAGACCTTCATGCCCTCTTGAGGAGCAGCTACCTGTCCTACCACTTGTGCTGCTGGCTCCTGTGAATAGACTAAACCAGTGACATGTTCGACCGATCGACCCGATACCTTTCCATAATAAGACCATGGCATTTGCTCAATCTTATGATCAAATGACCACTGTGTTTCCTTTAAGGGATTTGTCCGAAAGCCAGCTACTGGTTCTTCCTGAAAGCTGTCAAAAAAGGCTGGTGCTTGTGCACCGAGCAGTTGTTCGTATTTCTCTATAAAATCGTTTGGTAATACCATCACCGTAAATACCTTTTTATCTCATTTATTTTTTCAGTTGGGGCAAAAATAATATACTCACGACCGTAAAAAGCTGGTTTCTTGCCACTTGTTGTCATCATGGTATAGCCGAGCTTCTCCCCCAAAATACTTGCTGCAGCGTAATCCCAAGGATAGATATAGGAAGCCTGAGCCAGTAAACGGCCTGTCAAAACATGAGCAAAGCTAATCCCTGCACTACCGATTGAACGAGTTCCCAAAGTGTGATCTGCCATATCCCCTAATCCTGCATAATTTTGAGCATAGAGCCCTGCATTGAGACCAATCAACCCTTCTTTTAAAGACTTGCTTTGAAATGGAGGCAAGAGCCTGTCATTTTCATAAACTGGAAATTGACCTCCACCATGATACAGTTTATCTTCTATCACATCATAAATCAGGCCAAATTGACCAAGACCATCTTCAAAATACGCAACTAAAACAGCAAAATCTGCCTTTTGAACGATGAAATTTGTCGTTCCATCAATGGGATCAATCACCCAGACCTTCCCTTGACCTAAGGGTAAATGCTCTAGACTCTCTTCTCCTAAAATACGATCTGTTGGATAACGCTCCATAATCTTTGCCGTTAGATTTTCCTGAACCGTCTTATCCAACTGGGTGACCAAATCTGTAAAATGTCCCTTTTCTTCAATGACCAATTCATCCTCTAAATGCTGTCTTAAAAATTCTCCAGCATCTAAAACAAGCTCTTTGGCAAATTGATATTTATCTTCCAAGAGAAATCACTCCCTTTCCTTGCTCCTTTGCCTGCTTGACTGCGCGATAGGTTGAATAACCCGAAGCTGCTTCAAATTCACGGTCAATTCGGCGTTCTTCTCCCTTGCTTTTTACAACTGTTTTAAATTGATTGTAGGTTTCAAGAAGGGCTGTAACTGTTACACCACCCTCATAGGCCTTTTCCACCTGATTCAAAAAAGAAAGCACGGAGGATAACTCCTCTGTGCTCCACGAGAAATCAAGTGGATATGAATAATTCTTTTCCATATCTATCCTTGTCCTATTTCCGCTTTTAAGGTTGCATTTTTTAATTCTTGCTTTCGATATTTCCGTGGTAAAAAAGCCCGGATTTCATCCTCATTAAATCCAATCTGCATTCGCTTTTCATCTAGAATAATCGGACGACGTAGCAAACTTGGATAAGCTGCTATCAATTCAATCAACTCTGAAATAGAGAGTTCCTCTACATCAACATTTAGCTTTTGAAATACCTTTGAACGTGTCGAAATCAAATCATCTGTCCCATTCTCTGTCAGAGCTAAAATTTTTCTCAATTCCTCTGTCGTCAAGGGACTGGTCATAATATTATGTTCCGAGAAAGGTACCTGATGATTGGTTAACCATGCTCTAGCTTTACGACAACTCGTACAACTAGGAGATAAAAACAGTGTAATCATAAGCCTACCTTTCTAGTTTATTTTCCTACCTTCTATTATACACTAGATAAGAGGCTTTTACAAGATAAAATCAGACTTATCCTTGCTTATCCCCTAATAAATCATCGATTTTGGCTTCTAACCGCTGCAAGACGAGATGTTGCTCTGCAATTTTTAAGGAAAGCTCGTCAATTTTGGCATCCCGTTCGCTATCAACAAAGAAGCGGGTAATAATCGCAGTGACCATCCCAAAAGTCAAAATGCCAATCAGCATGAGGACAATCGCAATCACTTTGGCAATCGTCGTATGGGGGACAATATCTCCATAGCCAACAGTTGTCATGGTTACAATCGACCACCAGAGAGCATTTAGAAAGGTATGCTTTTCAACAATAGTAAGAACACCACTTGCCACCATGACCGCAGCAAAATTGAGGACCAAGATTTTATACAAACCGCTGGTATTCATCAATTTACGCAGGATATCCCATAGCTTACTAGATATTGCAATCAGTCGTGTAAATTTGAGCACGCCAAATAATTTTGTAAAGCGGGCAATGCGACCAATTCTGAAAAAGGCTGCCAGCTGCACAAATGGGAGTATGGCAATCAGATCGAGAATATTCTTGCGGACATACTCGCCTTTATTCTCTGCATAATAGAGATTACTGCTATAATCAAAAACAAAAATCCCCCAAAGTAAGGTATCACACACATGATACAATAAGCTCTGAGAGGAAACAAGGGCCAACATTTCACTGATAATCAGCAACACGTATAGCACTGCCATCACAATCATCACAACTTCATAGCGCGAATCTTTAATGATTTTCTTAATCATGATCCTTCCAAGTGAGCGCCCTTCGCTCGTCTTCCTTCATTTGTGTCATGAGGGCATCAATGCCATCAAATTTAATCATTTCACGTATTTTTTCTAACCAATAAATCGTAATTTTTTCACCATAGATATAACGTTCAAAGCCAAAAATATGAGCTTCCAAGCGTAACTCTGTTCCATCAAAAGTCACATTCTTCCCAACACTAGCCATGGCACGATAGCGTTGCCCAGCAATGGCAACATCTGCAACATAAACACCGTCTGCCGGTAAGTGAACCGCATCAAGTGGTGCAAGATTCGCTGTTGGATAACCAATCGTCCGTCCTCTTGCATCGCCATGGACAACAATGCCCCGTGTTTCAAAAGGATAGCCCAATAATCGATTGGCTTCGACTACTCGCCCTTCTTGGACGGCCTTGCGAATCCGAGTGGATGATATTTTTTCTCCATTTAATTGGACTTCTTCAACCACTTCTACTTCACCGTCAAATAGTTCTTTTAACTCTGCAACCGTTGCTCTAGTATTTCCAAAATGATAATCAAAGCCAACTACCACAACACTAGCCTGCAATCCTTTAATATAGTTTTCAATGAACGCTTCAGGTGTTGTTGCAGCAAAGGAACTGGTAAAATCTGTCAGATACAGTTGATCAACACCGTACTCTTCAAATAACTGGAAGCGACGCTCTGCACTTGTCAAATGACGAAGTAAGTCAGGACTAAAGCGGGTAAAAGCCAGACGAGGTGACTCTGGAAAGGTCAGAACAGTTACCGTCAATCCACGTTGATCTGCTATTGCACGCGCCTTATCTAACAAGGCCTTATGCCCTAAATGAATGCCGTCAAAATACCCCAATACCAATACGGTGTCTCCTTGGGGCTGAATGTCTTTATAATCGTTTATTGTTATCCGTTTCATCATTGTATTATTGTATCATAAAGCTCTGAAAAAGACCTAGATAAAAACCTTTCTAGGCTTATAGGAACCTTCTCTTTTTTCTAACATGGCAACTAATTGCCCTTCAAAGAAAGCAGCAAGGACATTTTCTGACCTATCTAGTACCACAAAACGTCCATGTTTTACATCCGTTACTTCTTCTTCCGTCAGCAAAATTTTTGGTACATCGCCAATTCCTTGCTCAATCGGTTGCAAAAATGTGACATCATCCATTTGCACTAAGTGAGCAATTTCTTCAATGGTCAACGCATCTGCAATCACCATGCCTGAAGAACCTGTCCGCACCAAATGAGACATATGGCTAGCAAAACCGAGTTGAGTTCCTAAGTCCACGGACAAGGTACGCACATAAGTTCCTTTACTACAACGCACACGAAAGGAAAAGCGTACACAGTCATTTTCAAAAAGGAGTGGGCTAATCCGATCAAACTGATAGATGTCTACCTGACGCTCAGGTCGCTCAACTGTTTCCCCAGCTCGTGCATATTCGTAGAGCTTGCGGCCATTGACCTTAACTGCCGAATACATAGGAGGAATCTGGGTGATTGTTCCGACAAACCCTTGCATAGCTTGGTCGATTTCTTCTTCCGTCAAAGTCGTCGGAATTGCAGTCCGCTCCACCACTTCACCAGACGCATCTTCTGTCGTCGTTGAAAAGCCAAGCGTGATTTCGCCCTCGTAGACTTTCCCTTCTTCCTGCATATATTCAATGAGGCGGGTCGCTTTTCCAACCGCAATTGGCAAGACCCCTGTCACATCTGGGTCAAGGGTGCCGCCGTGTCCAATCTTCTTTTCTCTTAAAATCTTACGTAGTTTAAATACCACATCATGCGAGGTCATCCCCGCTTCTTTTTTTACATTGATAATTCCTGAAAGCATAGAACTATTATAGCATAGAAATGGAATTGGACAAGTAGAAGATTCTTACTCTTTTAATAGATAATGGAGGACATGATCAGGGTCTTCTAGCATCATCTTGGTCAGCCTATAGTTTTCTGATTCCTTGTAATCAATCTCCCTGATTTCCGTATCGAAATGATACAGCCGTGAATGGGGAAGGGTCGTCAAAATCGGGGAGTGGGTTGCAATGATAAATTGAGAGCCTTGCTGGGCTAATTCATATATCCGCCGCATCATGGCCAACTGATTCTGCGGAGAAAGCGTCACTTCTGGTTCATCTAGTAGATAGAGACTATTGGGCTTAAAATGGTGTAAGAGCAAGCCCATAAAGGCCTGACCATGCGATTTTTGATGAGGAATGCCACCATAGTGGTCCAATTGATAGCCAGCTTGAATTTCTCCCTCCCACACTTCTTCGAGATAGCTGGCTACATTATAAAAACTTTCTGCTCGGAGGAAAAAACCTGATTTGGGTCGCCTAGCACTCTTAGAAAGAATGAGAGAGTCGCAAAGAGATGAGTGGGTATCTTTAGTCGTAAAATAGGCTTGAAGACTTCCACCTTCTGGATTGAAGCCCCAAGAAACAGCAATCGCCTCTAATAAGGTTGATTTGCCACTCCCATTTTCTCCCGTAAAAAAGGTAATGGGCAAAGATAAATCAAGCGTCCTTAGCTCACGAATGGCAGAAATGCGGAAATAATACTCTTCTTCTGCCAAGTCTTTTACTTCAAGTTTGGTGATAAAATTCATTGCTATCTCCCAGTTCTCCACTTCTTACAATGGATATGCCCCTATAACATCTGAGGCAAGACCACCAGTTTAACACGTTAGACTATATTCCCAGCCAATTCAGCCAAGCATTCCTCTACAAACTGTGACATTAAGCTAGTAGAAACTAGAGAAATCCCATGCTGATAGGCGTTAAGAACACTCTCCAACATCTCATAGTATCCTTGAGACAACTGTTCCTGCGCCCATTCTCCACCTTCTTTCTTGGATAACATCCTTCCTTCTCTCACATAAGCAAGCGTTCGACAGAGATTCAAAATAGTAGATACGGGGTCTTTTGTCACCGTTGTTAAACTATCTTCAATATCATACCATACACTATCTAAGTAGTCTTTTTGAGTGGGCGCCTGAAAGACTTTGGTAATCTCCTCACCATATAAGACGATTCCCTTTTGACAAATGACCATGATATGTGCAGTCAAATCTCTATCAACGCCCTGCATGTTTGTACAATACAAGGAGATAGTTTCTTCGGCTGCTTTTCTGTGTTGGATAGAATAGTGTAAATGATAGGGTAGGGGAAAATGTGGAGGTTTAAGGTCTTTTTTGCAAACAACACTCATCTCAACTCCCTTTTTGGGACCACGTCGCTCTATTTCCAGTAGGGAGCAAATGAGTTTTTCTTTTTGTACTTGTTGCACAGGTTCATTAACTACTACTAAAAAATCAATATCGCTTTGTTCCCAAGAAAAACAGTCATAGGCAAGAGAACCATGCACATATATGCCGACTAGATTAGAACCCAGTAAGCTGAGCAAATCACGCTTTATGAGATTTGATATTTGGAATACTCTGCTATCCATTTCCATTAGTATGACTCCCCAAGCTGATAAGCAAACCCAACTGAGGTTTTCTCAAAGCCATAGTGTTCATAAAACCGGTGGGCTATCTGTCGCTCCTCTCCCAAACCACTATTTAAGGCTAGAGTCTGACAGCCTGTTTCTTTACCAATCTGCCTGACCCTATCGAGCAAGGCCGTTGCAATTCCTTGATGGCGATACTGACTATTGACAACCAAGGCTAGTATCCGCAAGTAAGCACCATTTCTTTCAAAAAAGTACATCTTGGCATAGCCGAGCAGACCAAGAACCTGTCCTTCTTCTTCATAGACTAACAATTCGTAGTCTGGTTGTGCCAAAAGGGAGGACAAACGCTCATCTAACTCTTCAATCTGACTGGGATAGCCCAACTCTAGTAGTAACTGCTGACACGCTAGAACATCCTTCTCTTTGTAGCTACGAATCATTGCTTCTCCTTTAGGGCATCAAACTTAGCTTTCATAGTCGGATTCTTTCTGGTTAACTTTTTGACGGAAACGTCTTCTAATTTATTATTGGCAAGACGCAACTGATTTTCACTGGTTGTGAGAGCAGCCTTGACCGCTTCCATTCGTTTAATAGCTTTATCAATCTCATCAATCGCCTTTTGGAAATTAGTGCTAGCAGATTGGTAGTTTTTGGCAAAGGCCGTTTTAAAGATTTCCAAATCTTCTTCAAAATGGGTGATGTCGATATTCTGTTCTCTGACCAGAGCCAATTCCTGCTTGTATTTGAGAGCATTCATCGCAGCATTGCGTAAAATCCCAATCAGCTGAATGAAAAACTGGGGCCGGATAACATACATCTTTTCATATTTATGGCTAACATCGACAATCCCTGTATTGTAGTAGTCATTATCGGCTTCAAGCATGGTCACCAAAACCGCATATTCACAGTCCTTTTCCCGACGGTCCTTGTCCAATTCCTTGAAAAAATCTTCGTTCTTGTGCTTTTTCACCGTGTCATCCGCTTCATTTTTCATCTCAAACATAATGGAGAGAATTTCTACCCCACTCTCATCCACTTCGCGGTAGATATAATCTCCTTTTGAACCACGGCTAGACACTAGATTATCCTTTTCAAAGTAGGCATTGGGAAAGGCCAGATGACGAACCTTGTTAAATTCTGCTTCTGCATACAATTCCAAACTTTCTCCGATCGCCTTAGTGGATTGCTGGGCCTTAAAGTTCTTGTAAAATTCAACTTGCTCATTCGCCGCTTTTAATTGGAGTTCAAACTCCTGCTTGGTCGTGGCTAGTGCCAATTCCTGTTTTTGTTCCTGCAAGAGCAATTCTGTTTTAACCGCATCACGTTCTTTTTCCATTGAAGCGAGAGCCAGTTGCCACTCATTATCTTTTTCCAAACGAATTTTCTCTACCTGAGCTTCGAGAGACAGGATTTCCTGCTCCTTTTGGGACAAGGCAGAGCGAATTTCCAGTTCTGTCTTATTTTCTGCCTGTTCTAACTTGGCAGCCAGCTCTACGATTTCTTTATCCCGCTCAGCTAATTGGCGGTGCAAATCATTTTTAGCCTTTTCCTCAACCAATTCAGTCTCACGCGCCAAGCGCTCGTGCAATTCTTTTTCGAATTCCGCCCCGCGGACTTGTGCTAATAGCTGACTGTACTCTGTTTCATCAACTTGAAAGGCAACCCCACAATGAGGACATGTTAGTGTCTGCATACTCTTCTCCTTGCTTCTTTCGAACTACTGTCTCTAGTATAGCAAAAAACACTCGAAAATTCCGAGGTTTTGTTGTGTCGTACTCCTATTATAAACTCTCCGTTCTAATAGGAAGTAAGCATTTTTCAACAATTTCCGTATTTTGTCCATTTTTCAGTTTTAATTATTTCCAATTTCAAGTCTTTTCCTATATAATAATAGGGTTAAGAGATGTGATAGAAAGGTGGAGATAATGACCTTACCAATTTTTTTGGAGTTGGTGGAAATCAAAGCAAAAACAGCGAGTATCTTGCCCTTTTTGATTGGGATTTGTTTTAGCTACTATGTCTATGGCGAATTACAACCCCTCTATGTTGGCTGGTACTTTATCGCAATGCTCTTGTTCAACATGTTTGTCGATGTGTGGGATAATTACAACGACTATCGGCATGCCTTGGATCAAGATTATCAAGCAAAAACCAATATCATCGGGCGGGAAAACCTATCCTTGCGTTCAGTAGAACGGATCATGTTGTTCCTCTTTACTATTTCATTCCTCATTGGATTGATCTTAGCATGGTTTGTTGGTTGGCCCTTACTCATCATGGGAGGATTTTGCTACGCTGTTGGAATCTTTTATTCATCCGGTCCAAAACCCTTATCGAGTCTGCCTTTAGGAGAAGTATTTTCTGGCTTTACAATGGGATTTATGATCAGTCTCATCTGTATCTACCTCAATACAGCTCCTGACTTTGATTGGAGCTTCAGGGCTCTTGCGCAGATTTTTCTGATTTCTCTTCCCAATACCCTTTGGATTGCCAATCTGATGTTGGCCAATAACCTCTGCGATAAGGAAGAAGATGAGCGAAATCACCGCTATACTCTGGTTCATTATATTGGAATCAAAGGAGGACTCTCTCTATTTGCGATTGCAAATGGAATGGCGCTACTCGCTATTGTCTGTCAGGTCTTTTTAGGAATTGCTCCGATAACGAGTTTACTCAGCTTACTCTTGTTGCCCTTTATAGTGCAACAGACCAAGCTCTTATGGAAAAAACAAGTTAAATCAGAAACCTTTCCATGTGCAATCAAGATTTTAGCCTTGGGATCTACTGTTCAAGTTCTCACTTATGCACTGGGAATCGGTTTACTTTAGAAAGGAGTAGATACTATGAAAGAAATTCTAGTATTAGGAGCGGGCTATGCTGGATTGAAAGCTGTCCGTACCTTACAAAAAGAAGCAGGTGATGTTCATATCACCTTAGTCGATCGAAATCCCTATCACTATGAAGCGACTGAATTACATGAGGTTGCAGCTGGTTCTCAACCAAGTAGAAAGATTTCATTTCCAATTCAAGAGGTCATCGATTCTCAGCGAGTGACCTTTATCCAAGATCAGGTTTTGACTATTGATTGCGAAACACAATCAGTTCAGTTACAAACAAGCGGTCTACTCTCCTACGATTATCTAGTCATTGCGCTCGGTTTTACCTCTGAAACATTTGGCATTAAGGGGGCTATGGAAAATGCCCTACAAATGGTAGATATTGAAACTGCAGAAGCCATTCATCAGCATATTCTACATCAAATGGCTGCCTATCGTGAAACCAAAGATGAAAATCATCTGCGCCTCTTAATCTGCGGGGCTGGTTTTACAGGTATTGAGCTAGCAGGGGCATTTGTCGATGAACGCAAACGCTATGCAGACCTTGCTGGAGTTAGTCCAGATAAGATTGAGATCATCTGTGTAGAAGCAGCAACTAGTATTTTACCGATGTTTGATGACGACTTGCGTGCCTATGCCCTGCAGTTGATTGACAAACTAGGAATTCGTCTCATGACGGGCTGCATGATTAAAGAGATTACACCAGGTCATGTTCTTTATGCGACAGCCGAAACAGGAGAAGAGCTACAAGCTATCGCTGCTTCAACTATTATCTGGACAACAGGTGTCAGTGGCAGTCCTGTCATGGCTGAATCTGGCTTCGACCAACGCCGTGGTCGTGTTGTCGTAACAAATGATTTGCGTTCCCCTGACCATGACAATGTCTATATCGTCGGAGATGTGTCCGCCTTTATGGATCCAACAACCAGTCGCCCTTACCCAACAACTGCTCAGATTGCAACCCAAATGGGGAAACATGTCGCTAAAAATCTACAACATCAATTAAAGGGCGAACCGCTTGAAGAGTTTGTCTATCAATCACAGGGAACAGTTGCCTCTATCGGCAACACCCACGCACTTGGTCTTGCTTTTGATAAAAAAGTCAAGGGTTACCCCGCTTCTGTTATCAAAAAAGCTATCATGAACAAATCACTTCTGGATATGGGAGGATTGAAGGAATTGGTAGCACACGGTCGCTTTGACCTCTATCATTAAGCAAGAAACGAATCATATACAAATAAAAATTTTAGGAATGAGCTGAATCTTTTGTTCAGCTCCTCAATTGGAGGTTATTATGACGATAGAAACCTTGGCTCGTCTGCAATTTGCGATGACCACTATCTTTCACTTCTTCTTCGTACCATTTACCATTGGTACAGCCTTCGTGGTGGCTATCATGGAAACCTGCTATGTAGTGACCAACAAGGAAGAGTACAAAAAATTAACGAAATTCTGGGGCAATATCATGCTGCTCAGTTTCGCAGTCGGTGTGGTGACAGGGATTATCCAAGAATTCCAATTCGGAATGAACTGGTCTGACTATTCCCGCTTTGTTGGTGACATCTTCGGAGCACCGCTTGCGGTCGAAGCCCTCTTTGCCTTTTTCATGGAATCCACTTTTCTAGGACTCTGGATGTTCACTTGGGACAACAAAAAAATCAGCAAGAAATTACATGCTACCTTCATCTGGTTAGTTGTATTTGGCTCATTGATGTCAGCGATGTGGATTTTGATTGCTAATAGCTTCATGCAGCACCCAGTCGGCTATGAAATTGTCAATGGTCGTGCCCAGATGACGGATTTTGGTGCCTTGATTACCAACCCACAGTTCATCTACGAATACAGCCACGTTATTACAGGTGCTATTACCATGGGCGGTATTTTGGTAGCTGGAATGGCAGCCTTCCGTCTCTTGAAAAAAGAAAGCCTAACTGAAACTACTCAAGCACTCTATAAAAAATCTATTCGTATTGGTTTGATTGTTTCTCTTATTGGCTCTCTCTCTGTACTTGGAGCTGGAGATGCGCAAATGCAAGCCCTTATCGAAGATCAGCCAATGAAATTTGCAGCCATGGAAGGGGACTATGAAGATTCTGGCGACCCTGCTGCTTGGACTGTCCTTGCTTGGGCAGATGAAGCCAAACACAAACAAGTCTTTGGTGTTAAAATTCCTTATATGCTTAGTATTTTGTCTTACCATAAGATGTCTGGTGCCGTTAAAGGAATGGATACAGCCAATGAAGAATTGATTGCTCAATATGGGGATCGCAACTACTTCCCAATGGTCAATCTCCTCTTTTACGGTTTCCGTATCATGGCCGGTTTTGGAACCTTAATGCTCCTTGTATCTGCTTTGGGACTATTTTGGACCAGAAAGAAAAATCCAATCCTCTATGAAAAGAAATGGATGCTCTGGCTAGTGGCTCTCACAACCTTTGCACCATTTTTAGCCAATACCTTCGGCTGGGTTGTGGCAGAGCAAGGTCGTTACCCTTGGACAGTTTACGGTCTCTTTACGATTGAACAAAGTGTGTCACCAAATGTATCTGTTGCTTCTCTGACTGTCTCCAATATCGTCTACTTTATCTTATTCACTGCTCTAGCAACAACCATGATCAAATTGGTCATTCGAGAATTGCACCAGGGTCCTGAACATGAGGGATTGCACATCGGTGGCTATTCTTCCATTGATACATTTAATAAGGAGGCATTCTAAACATGAGCAATTTACAATTGTTATGGTTCTTTCTCATCGGCTTACTCTTTTCAGGCTTCTTCTTCCTCGAAGGGTTTGACTTCGGAGTAGGAATGGCAGTGCAATCACTCGCCAAAAATGAGCTGGAAAAAGATCAGATTGTGCAGACCATTGGCCCTGTTTGGGACGGCAATGAAGTTTGGTTACTCACTGCGGGTGGAGCAATGTTCGCTTCTTTTCCTTACTGGTATGCTTCTTTATTCAGTGGCTACTATCTCATCTTGTTGGTCATCTTAGTCGGCTTGATTATCCGTGGTGTCTCCTTTGAATTTCGCCACAAAGTTCCTGCCGCACAAAAGCAACGTTGGAACTGGACCTTGTCTATCGGCTCCTTCATCGTTCCTTTCTTCTTTGGGGTGATGTTTATCAGTCTCATTCAAGGAATGCCCCTCGATGAAAATGGCAATATGTCTGCCCATTTTGGCGACTACTTCAACCTCTTTTCACTAGTTGGTGGAGTCGCTATGGTACTCTTGACCTATCTACATGGTTTAAACTACATCAGCCTGAAAACAGAAGGCGACGTCCGCACTCGTGCTCGTGACTATGCAAAAAAACTCTACCTGATACTCTATCTTGGTTTGGTAGCATTTGCGACCCTGCTCTTCTTTAAGACAGACTTCTTTGCCCTACACCTTGTACCAACCTTGTTATTGGTAGTGGCTATTGTCCTTCTTACTCTAGTGGCTCATGTATCTGTCCTCAAAGAGGCTGAAATGACAGCTTTTCTCGCTAGTGGACTTTCCTTGGTAACTATTGTTGTTCTATTATTCCAAGGACTCTTCCCTCGTGTCATGATTAGCTCAATCAGTTCAAAATACGATTTGCTCATTGCATCTGCTTCATCATCCCCTTACACACTTAGCATTATGTCAATGGTAGCCTTAACCTTGGTACCTTTTGTCTTAGCCTATACTGCTTGGACTTACTATATCTTTAGAAAACGGATTAAGCTACCAGTCGTTGGAACGGGGGAACACCATGCTGGATAAAGCTGTGATGCGCTTGTCCGGTGTTCATAAACTATTAGGATTGCTTGCAGGATTGGACATCCTTCAGGCAATCTTTATTATCGGACAGGCAGCAGGTCTTAGTCAGGCCATTACCGGTGTCTGGGAGGGACAAGCTCTAAACGATCAACTTTGGCCTATCCTATGCTTTCTTCTCTCCTATCTAGGGCGACATGGTATAAACTACCTCAAGGATGAGCGGTTGGATGTTTTTTCTAGTCAACAGGCGCGTCTCCTACGAGAAAACCTGCTCCAGAAACTCTTTGAATTGGGACCGCATATCGTTCAAAAAGAAGGTTCAGGAAATGTCATCACCATGACCTTAGACGGCATTTCTTTGGTCGAAAATTACCTGCACCTAATCCTCAATAAAATGATGAATATGAGCATCATTCCTTGGATTATTCTAGCCTATATCTGTTATTTAGACTGGGAATCTGGTCTGGTTCTCCTCATTGTCTTTCCCATTATCATCCTATTTATGATTATCTTGGGATATGCGGCACAAGCAAGAGCCAACCGTCAGTACCAACAATACCAGCTCTTGTCCAACCATTTCTTGGATACGCTACGAGGTATTGATACTTTGAAATTCTTCGGTCGCAGCAAGCCCTATGCCAAGAACATCTACCAAACCAGTGAAAATTTCCGCAAAGCAACCATGAGTGCCTTACGAATTGGCATTTTATCCACTTTTGCTCTTGATTTCTTTACCACCTTATCCATTGCGGTAGTCGCAGTTCTTCTAGGACTTCGATTGATCAACGGTCAAATGCTGCTTTTTCCAGCCCTAACTATTCTCATTTTAGCTCCAGAATATTTCCTACCTGTGCGTGATTTTTCAAGTGACTACCACGCTACCTTAGACGGAAAAAATGCCATGCAAAGTATCCAACAAATCTTGAATACCACAAGTATTCGCAAGGAACAAATCAGCATGGCACCATGGACGAGAGACAGTCGCTTAGCATTGGATCAGATTTCCATGGCCTACGAGGATAAAAAACTTTTTGCAGGAACATCACTTACTCTCACAGGCTACCAAAAAATCGGTATTATCGGCATGAGTGGTTCTGGGAAGTCTAGTCTTATCAATCTCTTGAGTGGATTCCTAGCACCTGTCGAGGGCAACATTTGGATAGACCAGCAGAAAGTCACTAACCTTGATCAGGAAGATTGGCGTAAGCAACTCCTTTACATCCCACAAAATCCCTATGTCTTTGAAATGAGCCTGCGTGATAACATCACCTTCTATACCCCTTCAGCCAGCGATGAGGAGGTACGAGAGGCGATTTCAGTTGTCGGACTGGATGAACTGGTGGCTAGTCTACCTGAAGGTCTTGACACCCGTATCGGAAATGGGGCTCGTCCTCTAAGCGGCGGTCAAGCACAGCGGATTGCTCTTGCCCGTGCCTTTCTTGATAAAGAGCGTCGTATTCTCCTACTCGATGAGCCAACCGCCCACCTTGACATTGAAACCGAGTTGGAACTAAAGGAAAAAATGTTACCATTGATGGAGAACCGCTTGGTCTTACTCGCCACTCACCGCCTTCACTGGCTCCACCAAATGGACACTATCTGGGTCGTAGATCAAGGACAAATCGTGGAAATGGGAAGCTACGAAGAACTCCTAGCCAAAAAAGGAAAACTCTATCACTTAAAAACTGCAATGGGAGGAAGTCATGACTAATATTCCTTTGTTTCGTGTCATGAAAGATGACCACTGGGTCAAACCATTTTTCAAACAATACAAACTAGCCTTAGTTGCTGCCTTGTTTCTTGGTTTTCTGACCTTCTTTAGTGCAGGTGCTCTGATGTTCATCTCAGGCTTTCTGATTAGTAAATCTGCCTCTCTACCAACCAATATTCTCCTCGTTTATATTCCAATTGTTCTGACTAGAACCTTTGGGATTGCTAGACCAGTCTTCCGCTATTTGGAACGTTTGACGAGCCACAATTGGGTTCTCAAAATGACCTCGCAACTCCGACTCAAGCTCTATCAGACCTTGGAACAGGATGCGATTTTCATCAAACGTGATTTTCGTTTGGGAGATGTGATTGGACTCTTAGCAGAAGACATCAATCACCTACAAAATCTTTACTTGCGGACCATTTTCCCAACAGTTATCGCTTGGATTCTCTACCTATTTATCGTGATTGGGTTAGGCTTCTTTTCTTGGTGGTTTGCGCTCTTCATGTTCCTTTATCTGGCCATTCTGATTTTTCTCTTTCCTCTGGTTTCTGTTCTCGTTAATGGGGCAAGGCAGCAAAAAGAAAAAGCCTTAAAAAATGGCCTGTATACAGAATTAACTGACAATGTCTTGGGAATTTCAGACTGGATTTTCAGCCAACGGGGGCAAGAATATGTCGCACTTCACGAATCTTCGCAAAACCAACTGATGGCAGTCCAAGCCAAGATGAAATCCTTCCAAAATAAGCGAGCACTTCTATTTGAAGTAGCTTATGGTGGATTGATTCTTGCTACTTTCCTTTGGGCGGGAAGTCATTTTACTGGTCATCATGGAGGAGCAGCCAATTGGGTTGCAGCCTTTGTCCTATCGCTTCTTCCCATTATCGATGCTTTTGCAGGATTATCTGCTGCCAGTCAAGAAACCAACAGTTATGCGGACTCGATTGAACGACTCAATGCTCTTCCAAGCCTACGACCTGAATCGACAACAAATCAGCAACCGCAAGCTCCTTATACTCTTGAGATAAACAATCTCAGCTTTCACTATGCTGGTGATGAACGACTGGTCCTTGACCAACTGTCCTTGACCATTCCTCAAGGACAAAAGCTAGCCATTCTAGGTCGGAGTGGTTCTGGAAAAAGTACCCTTGCAACTCTGTTGAGAGGAGATTTAACACCTAGTTTAGGAGACATTTCCCTGGGTGGTGTACCAGTAACTGCTATTGGCGAAGCTATTCCAGCCTACATTGGCGTTATCCAGCAGGCACCTTATCTCTTTCGGACGAGCTTGCTCAATAATATCCGCCTTGGAAATGAAAAGGCTAGTCTTGAGCAAGTCTGGCATGTTCTTGAGCGTGTTGGCCTAAAAGAAATGGTTGCGACCTTACCACAAGGACTGGATACCATGGTTGACGAAGCAGGTCTGCGTTTTTCAGGGGGAGAACGGCACCGAATTGCCCTTGCCCGCATTCTTCTAAAAGAAACACCTATCGTTATTCTTGATGAGCCGACTGTTGGGCTTGATCCCATTACCGAAAAACAACTTCTAACAACCTTTATGGAGGAGCTAAAAGGTAAAACCGTTATCTGGATTACCCACCATTTAAAGGGGATCGAATATGCTGACCGTGTTATCTTCCTCGAAAATGGGCAACTCGAAATGGAAGGCTCTCCTGCCTTTCTAGCTGAAACTAGTCCACGCTTCCGTCATCTCAAAGCAGTTGATGATGGAGAAAAAGAAACATTATAAAAAGGAGCGGCATTAGCTCCTTTTTATAATGTTTCTTCTTTTTTATAGCCAACTGTCCACGTTAAAACAAAAGCCGTTGCAAATGCAATAAGATTTGTCACAATATATAGTGGCAATTGATTATTCAAATACAGCAAAGTTCCAGGAATTCCAGTCAAGCCAAGACCTGTTGCTTTCAATTGGAAAATCGAAGCAAAGAATCCCCCAACTCCTCCTCCAATCATTGACATGATGAATGGCTTACCAAGTCGCAAGGTTACACCAAATACAGCTGGTTCAGTAATTCCAAGAGCTGCTGATAAGGCTGAAGGATAGGCAACTTGTTTCATTTTAGTAGAAACTGTTTTCATGCCAACTGCTAGTACTGCTCCTGCTTGTGCCACATTCCCACATGTTCCAATAGGATTCAGTAAATTCCATCCATCACGTGCCAACATATTGATTTCCAGTAAGCTGAGGATATGATGAATCCCTAAAATTCCCAGTAATTGTCCAAAACTTCCATAGATTAAACCACCAATACCAAAAGGTAGGGTTAGAAGAAATTCAACTGTATTTAGCACATAAATTTCTACGCTATGAAAAATAGGTCCAATAATAACTATCCCAAGAATTAATCCGGTCAAAAGAGTGAGGAATGGCCGCAAAATTAAATCCAATGAGTCTGGAATAATCTTTTTAAATCCTTTTTCAATCTTTGTTGCAGCAATAGCTGTCACAAAGGCTGGTAAAACTGAGCCTTGGTATCCAACTACTTTCAAGAAGTCAAAGAAAACCATTGGTTCTGCATCACCTGAAGCAACTGAATAAGCATTTGGTAAAACTGGATTGACTAACATCAAACCAAGTACAATTCCTAAAATAGGAGTTCCACCAAAGATGATGAAGGTTGACCAAGCAACTAAGGCAGGCAAAAAGGCAAAAGCAGTATCTGTCAAAATCTGGGTAAATTGAATCAATTCGACGGGTACATCTTTATTTGTCATACCAAAGAAGGACAAAATAGTATCCTGAGTCAAAAGACCTCGTAACCCCATGAATAAACCTGTTGCAACAAGAACTGGAATAATCGGAACAAATACATCTCCAAAAATTCGAATAGCCCGTTTAAACGTCCATTTTTCTGTCTCTAGCAATTCATCCTCGACTTTTCCCGCTTGCCTTTGACCAATTAACGGCATAAACTCTTCATAAACCTTATCTACCAAACCTGTTCCTAATATAATTTGATACTGTCCTGAATTATAAAAACTTCCCTTAACCTTATCCAAGTCCTCAATAGCCTTTACATCGACTAAGTCTTGATTTTTTGTGATGATTCGTAGTCTCGTAGCACAATGTTGAGCAGATTTCACATTGTCTACTCCACCGACATAGTGTAAAATTTCTTTTGCTAATGTCTTATTATCCATGTTTTTCCTTCTCCATTTTATAGCAATGTATTGTTATATCATTCGAAGATTTGAGGTGATAAATTTTTTTAGGATCACGATTAAAATAGCGCAAACTCATCACTTTCTCTCCTTGATTGATAAATATTTCTAGTGCTGATTGATCAATAAATAGCTGCATCGTCCGTAAATTTTCTAAGAAAATTGTTTTTTCTTGTACTGAACCATTTACCCAACTCTTACGACTAAGGGTCAGTTGCTGATTGTCATAGGATAGCCAAACAGTCTGATGACCAATCTCTACCTCTAATCCATCCATCGATTTTTCTGAAGTTAACTCAAGAATGTCCATACCCGAGGTAGCTACTATTTCATACTCTGAACTCGTAATCGTTTCTACTAACCTTCGATGATGGATGTATTCTTCTAAAGGCAGTTGATATAGCTGCTGGTCGACCAATTTTAACTCTCTTGGCATCGTCAAGCAATGCAGATAGCCATCTTTCTGAGTTGGGCAAGTTAATTCCTCTTCTTGCGTCATCCTACTCATCCAAGCCCACATCAACTGTCGTCCCCTAGGATCTCGGAATACCTGTGGCGAATAGAAATCAAATCCCTCATCCATTTTTTGAATATCCGTATGAGGAAAAAATTCTCCATTTTTTACGCTTCCGATGTAATAGCCTGCATAACTAGAAAGATCTGTATCTTGTTCCAAATCTCGTTTCTGTGGACAAACTAATAAAATTTGACTTGATCCCATATCAGCTATATTGGGGCATTCTGCCATTTGATCTAAGTCATCTGATTGAAAGAAAATACCTTGATATTGCCAGCTTTCACTATCTTTTGATTGATAATAAGCAATGCAACCTCTTCCTTTCTTATCTTGTGCTCCGACAATCATATGGAACTTCCCTTCTGCTTGCCAAACATAGGGATCACGATGGTGTTCTGTAAAATGAGAAGGAGTTAGAGTCGCAATATGGCCTTTGACAAATGTCTTCCCGTTATCTGAAATGGCTTGTAGCTGCACCGATTTTCTCTGTCCCTTTTCTTTGCTATTTCCTGTATAAAATACTCTTAATTCTTGGTTTACAATAATGGCAGAGCCTGAATAGACACCTGAACTATCTTCCCTTCTGTCAGGTAAAATCGCACTTCCTTCGTGTGTCCATTCTAATAAGTCTCTTGAAGTAAATAAGCCCCATTCTTTGTAAGAATGATTTGTCTCAAAGCGGTTCCATTGGTGGAAAACATAGTATTTTCCTTGATAAAAGGCAAGCCCATTAGGGTCATTTAATAAGCCTTTACCAGGCTCCAAATGAAATACATTCCGATATTGATTTTCCAAAGATTCCTCCCTTTTATTTCAAAGCGTTTTCAACTAGTTGTTGCTTATTATTTTAACGGATAACAGATTGGAATTCCATGGAAATTTTATACAAGAATATGGAAAAATCTCATATAAACTAGACTATTTTTGATTTTTCGTTATACTAAAATGTATGGAACATTATTTAAGACAATATACAGATAGATTTACCGATTTCAATAATAAACATATTTCAGACCTCATTTTGTATAGTAGCGGCATTGAATACTGTCGCCCTAATCATTCCTACAGTTTACGAAGCCGTGACTATCACGTCATACTCTTTGTTAAAGAGGGCAAGGGAACTTTTGAAATTGAAGAGAAGCACTACATTATCCAGCAAAACCAACTCTTTATCATTCCTGCCGGCTACTGGTTTCGCTATACTGCTGATACAGACAATCCATGGAAATATTCCTGGATAGGATTTTTAGGAATCAAGTCTAATTTTATCTACCAAGCCTCGAAACAACATCAGTTTGTCTTTGATTGCAAAAATGCGGAAGATTATGAAGCCCTCATCAATCAAATGCTTGATGTCTCTGAGAATACTTTCAGCTCCTTCTTAAAAATCAATGGCTTCATGTATACTTTACTAGGAAAATTAGTCGAAGAAATTGGAATTCTGGATCAAGTTTCTGAACAGCAAGTCTCAACCCTTGCACGACACTACATGGATTTACATTACCATGAAATTGTTCAAATTGCAGATGTAGCTGACTTTATAGGGATCCATCCCAATTATCTGGCTCATCTCTTTAAAAAAGAAACAGGAATTTCTCCCAAGCAATATCTTTCTACACTCAGAATAAAAAAAGCCAAAGAATTGCTCATCGAGACATCGTATCCCATCAATACGATTGCACATTCCGTTGGTTTTTCGGATGCGCTCTCCTTCTCAAAATTCTTTAAAAAAGAAACCGCAATCGCACCAACCACCTATCGAAAGGAATACAAACATGACGTTATCCATCACATTTGATTCTACTACGAACTACTTCCATCTGACCAATCAATCAATCAGCTACATCATTGAACTACTGGACAATCGTTACCTCATTCATCGCTATTGGGGAAAATCCGTTAGGAACTATTCCGGAGCCAACCGACTTCCCAGCTACAAAAAAACCTTTGCTAGTTTCCAATCCTTGGAGCAAGATAATCAATCTTTTGAATTTCTTCCCCAAGAATGTCCTCTATCTTTTATGGGAGATTATAAAGAAGCGGGATTAAAACTCCGTTTAGCTGACCAATCCGAAATGCTTCGACCTATCTTTCATTCCTATAACATTTTTAACGGAGTTCCAAATCTACCAGATTTACCTCATGCAAGAGCAACCATTGATGAAGCAAAAACACTTGTCTTAACATTAATCGACTCAACTTCACGGGTACAACTAGACCTTTTCTACTCTATTTTTAAAGATAATAATACCATCATCCGTTCTAGCAAACTGACAAATCTATCTAGCGATGAGTTTGAAATTCAACACTTTGCTAGTGCCACAATCGATACTCTCTATCAAGGTCAACAACTCACTAGCTTCTATGGTTCTCATCAGAAAGAGTTCCAATTGCAACATACTTCAATTACTCATGGACAATTTCGAATTGGAAGCAGTCGAGGAGCTAGTGGCCCACAATATCCACCATTTATCGCAATCTCTGATTTAGCACATGAATGTTATGGAGAAGTGCGGGCACTGACTTTAATTTATAGCGGTAATCACACTGAATTGATTGAAAGAGACCAGTACGATCAATTACGACTTCAAATTGGATTAAATCCAGAGATGTTTTCTTGGAAACTTGGTCCAAAAGAATGTTTTTCAACACCTCAAGCCGTTCTTGTATACAGTGATGCTGGATTTAACGGTATGTCACATCAATTCCATCATTTTACTCGCCATCATTTACTCCCGTCTCAGTTCAAAAACGAAATAGCTCCTATTTTGATCAATAGTTGGGAGATGACCTACTTTGATGTCAATGAAGAACAAATGTTACAGGTCATTGAACAAGCACATCAACTTGGCTTTGAAGCTGTTGTGCTAGATGACGGCTGGTTTAGTGGACGTAACTCTAGCAAAACTTCACTCGGAGATTGGCATGTTGATCCAATAAAATTCCCAAACGATCTCACGCCTCTGGTAAATTCCTGCCAACAGAAAGGTATGAAATTTGGTATTTGGTTTGAACCTGAAATGATTTCTGCACAGAGCCAATTATGTAAAGAAAAACCCGAATGGATTGTTAAATCACCTTATTTTCCAGCCTACTATGGCCGAAATCAATATGTCCTTGATTTAACACAAAAAGAGGTACAAGACTGGCTCATTCAAACATTGAGCACGTTTATCGAGACCTATCATGTTGATTATATTAAATGGGACATGAACCGACATTTGGTTGAAAATGAAAGTCAACTTGCTCACTTCCTACCAAAAGAGTTTTCTCATCGTTATATGCTTGGTTTATACCGTGTATTAAATTACCTTACACAACAATTTCCTAACTTGCTCTTTGAAAATTGTTCCAGTGGTGGCGGACGGCTAGACTTTGGGATGTTGTATTATTTCCCACAAACTTGGCTTAGCGATAACACCGACGGACTCGATCGTCAAGCTATTCAATATGGAGCTAGTTATCTCTTTCATCCCTATCAGTTAACTGGCCACGTCTCAGCAGTCCCAAATCATCAAACCAACCGCACTACACCATTACAAACACGCATGGATTTAGCAGATTCGACCAATATGGGTTATGAACTCAATATCTTGAAAACCTCACTAGAGGATAATCACGTCATTGCACACCATATTAACCGATACAAATCATTACGTCAGCTGATCCAAACCAGTCGATTTTACCGTTTACTGTCTCCTTTTGATCATAATGCGACTGCTTGGCTATTTGAAAGCGAAGATAAAGAAAACTACTACCTCGTCGCATTTCGAAATACTTACTCTGTATCTCAAACAGGATATTTATTACGAATTCCATACCTAGACGACAATGCATATTACATCACCTCCAACGGAGAATCTTACACCGGTAGTGACTTAAAAAATGCGGGACTCTTTATATCATTTGAAAAAGGTGATTATCAGTCCTATACTCTTTATCTAAAAAAGAAACGAGAAAACCACTAAGCAAGACCACTATCTAGGACTGAGCATTCTCAAACAAAACATAAAAACGTAGTGTCTAGAAAAGATTTTCTCAGCCGAAAAAGTAAAACTTAGAACATTGTCAGGAAATTTTTAGAAAAAATCGGCAGACTTAGACCATTGGCAAGGATGTTTCAATGAAAAATGCCAGACTTGAAAGCTAGGGAACCTTTTTTCACAGAAAAATGCGGGACTTAAAACCGAGAAAGGAGATTTTTCGATGCAGAAAGCGAAACGTAGAATATCGTCAGGAAATTTTCAACAAAAAATGGCAGACTTAGACCATTGGCAAGGATGTTTCAATGAAAAATGGCAGACTTGAAACATAGTGAAGAAACAATGTACTATGTTTGACATCTCCTATTGGAAAAATGGGACAACATACAAAAAGTGAGACCAACTGTCGCTTTAAACGTACCGTTGCGCCTCACTCTTTTTTAGCTTAGCTACTTCTTTTTAATAACTGTTTTGTTAGATTATATAATAAGTCTTTGGCTGGGTGATTTGGCAACTGTTCAATCGCAGATACTGCTTTTTGTGTAAAGCGCTCTGCTAGCTTCCTTGCCTGCTCCAATCCCCCTTCTTGTTTCATTAAAGCAACAACAGCCTGCACATCTTCTTCTGTCATATCCTCTCGCTTATCCAAATAAGGACGAAAGGCGGTAGGATTTTTTTGTAGAGCACACAAGAGGGGCAAGTTGTAAATACCTTGACCAATATCTTCCAAGACAGGCTTATTTAATGCAGATTGTTCTTCTGTATAGTCTAGCAAATCGTCAATCATCTGAAAGGCCATACCAATATAAAAGCCGATATGCCCCGCCAAGCGGATGATTTCCTGATCAGCACCACCAAAGTAGGCACCTTCTCGACTCGCCAGTTTAAACAAGGCAGCGGTTTTCCCAGCAGCAGCTCGTAAATAGTCATGGACGGTTTGTGCTTGATTATAATAGGCAGACATCTGATCAAGCTCACCAACTAGTATTTTCTTCATCGCCTTGGCATTGACATTCATATAAGGAGAGCCAGGCATAGACTCTAGGAGTAAGCCAAAAAAGACGGTAAAGAGCAAGTCTCCTGTATAGACGGCAACATCCTTACCAAAGCGACTTTGAATCGTCACCTGTCCTCGGCGTAGCGGAGAGTCATCAATAATGTCATCATGAACTAATGTCGCCAAATGCAGGACCTCAAGAGAAGCTGCAGCGGTTATCAACTTGTCCTCATCGAGTCTTGGTGTGTCGCCAAATTCCTCAAATAAAAAGAAAAAAGCGGGGCGAAGGTACTTTCCACCTGCGCTATTTAGCTCTACTAGTGCCTGCTTAATACCCGTATGTCGTATGTGGACCTTCTTTTCAATCAGGGTCCTTACGCTGTCAAGTTTTTCCTCCAAACCCTCATAGCGACTCCAATACGCTGCCATTTCCTAATCTCCTTGATTCCTAACTGCTCTCTATTTTACATTATTTAGGCTGTAATAGCTAGTATGTTGGATTTTTCATTGCTATTTTATTCAAAAAATACCTAAAAGGTTTTTCTACTGATTCCAGCATGCCAACCTCTTAGGTATCAATAAATGCTTATTTTTCCAAAGACCGTTTTTTATAGTTTAGATAGGTCTTTTTAATCCGTTCGAGTACGGTGAGCCAGGTATCTCTTGGTAAGCCGACACAGATTCGAACAAAGCCTTCTCCATCTTGTACAAAGTAACTTCCAGGTACCATCGTCAAATTTGCCTCCTTGAAAAATGCTGTCATTTCCTCCTCATTATGAAAGAGTTGATGAACATCAATCCAAGCTAGAAAGGATGATTCTGCCGGCATAATAATAGCCTCCGGAATATCCTCAAAACAGTGATGAAGTAAGTTCATATTTTCTTTGATGTAAGCTGTCCATTCATCGAGCCAAGCCTCACAGTGAGTATAGGCTGCAATAATTGCTGGTACAGCAAAAACATGGGGAGAAGTAATGGAATTTGCCTCTAACTGTTGATAAAATATCTGACGCAAAATAGGATTCTTAATGACAACGTAAGAAGTTTTTAAACCGCCCAAGTTAAATGCTTTGTTAGGCGATAAACAAAGAATACACTGATCCATAATTTTAGGATGCGCATTCGCAATGGTTGTAAAGCTCTCAACTTCAAATAAAATATCCCGATGAATCTCATCGCAAACTAGAAGAACTTGATAAGTCAAACAAAGCTCTGCTAGGCGATTCAATTCATCCTTTGTCCACACGCGCCCTGAAGGATTTTGAGGACTGCATAAAATATATATCTTTACATCGTTTGTCCGAAATTGGTATTCAATATCCTCAAAATCAATATAATAGCGATTCTCACGATTAATCAAGGAACTGGTTAGCAGTGTCCGGCCATTATGAAGGACCGCCTCTGCAAAGGGAGCATAGGCAGGAGTATTGATAAGTATCGCTTCTTTTTCTTTACTAAAAGCTTGAACAATATAGTGCAATGTCGAAACTGTGCCAAATGTTAACTTAATCCACTCTTTTTCAATAACCTGTTGGAAACGACGCTTATTCCAATCGATTACAGCATCATAAAATTCATCTGGAACAAAGGTATAGCTATAATCGGGAACCATTGCTCGCTTTACTAAAGCCTCTCTAATTGGTTCTGCAACAGCAACATCGACATCGGCTAAATCCAAGGGAATAGCTCCTTCTCCCAAACCAAACTTAGTAGCAATTAGTTGAGGATTCCATTTCCTTGAATGTCCTAAGCGACGATCTATTTTGATATTAAAATCATACACTTTTTTACCCTACTTCTATTAATTCTTTATTGGAAAGGGTCAAACGCTTCCCAACTCCTTCTTGAACTGCGACAACATCTTCGATACGAACACCACCAAACTCAGGGATATAGATTCCAGGCTCACAGGTCATGACCATCCCTTCTTCGAGTATCATAGAGCTAGTTGGACTGAGTATGGGTAAATCGCCACCCAAGCCAATACCATGACCCAATCCATGAACAAAGTAATCCCCATATCCTGCTTCTTCAATCACTTCTCGAGCTACTTTATCAATAGCCCTTCCCTGTAATCCTGCAACCACTACCGAAACAGCTTGAGTTTGTGCCTGTAAAACAGTTTGGTAGATTTCCTTTTGCTGCCGACTAAGAAGACCAACTGCAACTGTCCGCGTCATATCGGATTGATAATGGTCTAAAATAACCCCAAAATCAATCGTTAGTAATTCCCCTCTTTCAATGCGTTTATTAGTTGGACGACCATGAGGATAGGCTCCACGAACACCTGAAGCGATAATCGGTTCAAAAGCCATAGCACTTGCACCACTTTTCAATGCTTGATAATGAATCAATCCACTCAACTCTAATTCTGTCATTCCAACTCTAATTTGAGGTAGGATATGAGAATAGATATCATCTGTTAATTGGCAAGCTGCTTGGATTTTCAAAAATTCTTCTGGAGTTTTTACAGAACGAATTCGTTCAAGCTCATCATGCAACAGATAGACAGTAAATGTTCGAACTAAACAGTTATATTCCTGAATTGATAAGCCATTCGATTCAATCCCAACTCTCTGAACATTTTCTTTCATCAAAAAAGCGATGATTTCATCTATATACTTCCCTTTTACGACCTCTTTTTGCTGATAGTCCTTATCTGTCTGCTCGATAATTTCTTGTTGATAACGTCCGTCAAAAAATTGAAAAACAGCTGATTTTGTTAGAACAAGATAAACACCACTTCCTTTTAATGAATGTAGATAGAGTTTATTTGGAACAGATTTGATAATAAGGGCATCTAAATCCTTTTCTTCCAGTAATCGGAAGACTTTTTCAACTACCACTTCTCTCTCCTTTAAAAGTCTAAGCCTAATTCATCTAAAATATCGGTATCAGCTGCAGTAAAGATATCTTTTTGGCTCTCTGCCTTCTTTTCTGCCTCTAATTCCTGTTTTTCCATGATTTTAAAGAAAGGCCAATATAAAGCAACTGTCAAAACCAATTGGATTGCATTGGCCACAATTGACCGCCAATCTCCATTAGTTAAAAATCCTTCTAGGAAAACACCAACATAAGGTGGATCAAAGATTGGCTTATCTACCAAGCCCCAATGCATCATAAACATCGGTAATGTTCCGATAATAGCTCCACCAAATACATGTGGAATAAACATGACTGGATTCAAAATAATTGGTGCTCCAAATAAGATCGGTTCATTAATTCCAAATAAAGCTGGGAATAGTGATACTTTTCCGATTTGACGATAGCGTTGACTTTTAGATAGCATACAAGCGATGACACAACCAATTGAAATACCGCAACCTGTAAAACCAAAGAAAGCACTAGAAGCTCCAGCAGTATAGAAGTGAGGCAAGGGTTGACCTGCTTGATAAGCAGCAATATTTTCTGCAATAAAAACCACCATGATTGGTCGCGTAATCGGACTAAAAACAGAGGAATGGATCCCAAAGAAGAAGATGGTACAAATACAGAAGTTAAGAGCCAAAACAGACCAAGGATTATCCATCGATCCCACTAATGGTTGAAGGAAGCGAGTCAAAATGGTAGGAGGAAGCTCTCCTATTGTTGACAATAAAACAAAACGTGTCAAGATAAATGTTCCACCGACAATCAAAGTAACTGGAATTAACTCAAAAGAACGGGATACAAAGTCAGGAACACCATCTGGCATTCGAATGGTCAAGTTTCTCTTCTTACAGAACTGATAGAGTTCCACCGTTACTAAAGAAGCGATCATAGAAGTAAATAACCCCTTGGCGCCTAAATTAGACAGACTGACGCCTCCATCTTCTGTAAATTGGACTGTCAGAAATAAGAAGGCAAAAACAGCTTGTGTCACAGCTCCTGGAATATATAATTTGTAATAATTTGCTAAATTAAATGAAATCGCCATACAAGAATATAAGCCAATGAGCCCAATGGATAAGGTAACTGGAAGATCAAATAATTCTGCATTCTGCAAAATAAATTTACTAACAATATTATTTTCCCCTAACATATTAGGCAAGGCTGGTAAAATAGCAAAGAAACTTCCTAAAATGGTAAAAGGAGTCATGGCAACCATTCCCGCCTTAATGGCACTTAAATGCCGTTGATTATCTACCTTTCGTGCTAAGGGTAGAAAAAAACGATTCATAAATGCTTCAAATTTTTCGAACATAGTTCTTGTCCTTTCCTTCTTTTATGACTTTAATACATGTTTTCGATGTGTCACTAAAGCCAATTTGAGAACAGTTGCTCCGTCCATTTGTCCATAGACATCCTTATCAATCACAGCATAGGGAATTCCCTTCGGTTCAAGGACTGATTGGATATAATCTACCTTATGAGCAATTTGAGGACCAACTAATACAATATCCCACCCATCAATTTCTTGTTCTAAAGCATCTGCTGGAATTGCAGTAAAATCAAATTCTTCGTCTTTTAAAACTTCACTTTTTTGTACAACTTTCCGCATATTTTGCATTAACATGTTGGTAGAAAAACCACCAGCACAACAGAGTAAAATTTTCATCTTTCTTCTCCCTTTTATTTATTCATAAAGAGCAATCATCGCTTCAATCAAATCCCTAGCCAGTTGACTTGTCATATAATGGTCTTGCGCATGGACCATCAATAACGTGACCTTTGTATCCTCCTCTCCCATCAACGCTTTACTGATTAGATTGGTTTGAAGATTATGTGCTTCTAAATCTAGTTGTCTAGATTCTTTAATCAATTCCTTTGCTCTTGCAATATCCCTTTGTTTCAAACATTTCAGGGCTTCGAAAGCTTTTGCTTTGCTATCGCCTGAAATTGCAATCATTTTAACAATATCCATTTCTTCCATCTGAATTTCTCCTATTTAAATGCCCTAAATTGCTCACAATACTCTGCTGAACACTCCAGAATGAGAGCCTGATGCAAGTCTATCATTTGAGTGATATCTCCCTCATTTACTAAAGAATAAGGGCAATGACCATGCCGAACAGGTACAATGGTGACAACTGTCGGTTTTCCTTCGTGAACGAGATGAGCCTGTCCACCATCAGTTCCTCCAGATGAAAACATATCTAACTGAAGAGGAAGGCCGTACTGTTTGGCTATATTTTTTACATATTGTACCATCGGCAAATTCGGCGCTAACGTACGGTCAAAATGTGTTAGAATAGGGCCCTTCCCAACCTGTCTCTGATTGAGGTGATTTCTCGTTGTAGAATCGCTATAAGTAGCTACATCAATGACAAAGACACTGTCTGGATTAATTAGTTGTGTAGCAGTTTTTGCTCCTCTAATCCCAACTTCTTCACTGCTAGTAAAGGCAAAATGAACTGTAAGAGGAAGATCTTGATTGGCTAAATTCTTCATTAACTGTCCCATGATATAGCAGGCTAATCGATTATCTAGTGCTTTTCCCATATACATAGACTGGGGTGCTAAGCGTTCAAACTGACTATCAAAGCAGACCATATTACCGACTTCAATACCTAAGTCTGTCACTTCTTGATAAGATGAAGCACCAATGTCACAAATTAGCTCTTCCGTCATTCCGTTTTGATAGCGACCCGAAATGAAACCTAAAATTTTTTCTCCATTGAAAGTTGTAATCCGTACTCTCTGAAAATGTTGCGCTAAGGGTTTGACCCCACCAACGACCATCAGGTAAATGAGACCATTCTCACTGACACTACGTACCATAAAACCAACTTCATCTAAATGTCCACAAATCATGATACTCTTACTTGTATCACGGCCTTGCTTCGTAAAAATCAGGCTTCCTAAGCCATCGTATTGTTTCGAAAAAGGAAGTGCCCCCAATTCATCTAGTAAGACCTGTCTAACTTCTTGTTCATTACTTGCAATACCGTCTGCATTTGATAAGGCTGCCAAAAATTCTATACTCATACTATTTTCCTTCTAATATATTCTTTAATTGGTAACGAAATTCATGATATGTTTCTGTCTTGCTCAAAGATTCAATCCCTAGTGGATTTTCCATTACCTTGCTGAGCACCTTCGAAATAATTTGATGTTTTTCAACCTCTCCTTCTTTCAGCGATACCATAAAAATGATTTTTGGATAGATTCCTTCTGTCTTTACACCCTTTGGCAATAGGCAGACCGAGATGATATTCTTCTGTCCCTTCATCTCCATTGGGTGAGGGATTGCAATGCCATTGGCATAAATTGTCGATAAGTAATCCTCTCTTTCCAATACCGAATGTTGGTAACCCAATTGCTGATTATAAACTTCTAATTCAGCTGCTAAATCCGATAAAATGGTGCGATAGTCTTCTTTCCCTTTAATGCTAAAGAAATCACTAGACAACCATTCAAGAAATAAGTCTTCCATAGAACTAGACCGCGAACCCCGAAAAGATTCAAGGTAACCCGCCATTGACATAGCATCTATATTTTCTTGAATTTCATCCAAATGAAGAATTGGACAAGATAGGGCTAAATTCAAATCAGTCATTGAAAAAACCAAATCCGGTTGAAACTCTTGGATTGCTTGATTTTCCAATAGTGAAAATGTCTGAATCAACGCATTTTGGAAGATACGCCTTAGTTTCAAGTGAATTAACTGAGCTATTCCTCCTCCAGAAGAACAAACAACTGCAATGCGGTAGCGTTGCTCTAAACGTTTTTGCTTACTTTTCTGATAGGGAACTAACATATGGGTAGCTAAATAAGCTATCTCATCAGAGGAAATTTGAATGTGGTACTCCTCCTCCAACCACCGAGAAAATTTCAAGGCTTCGTTGTAAATAACAGGATAATGTTTACTAATATGACTGGCATAGGGATTGATACTAACAATCCGCTTTCTTGCTCGTTCAATCAAAGCAGCAATATGTAAGCAAACGAGATTTAAAAACTCATAATCACTCGAAAATTCTGTACGATTGATTCGATCAATTGCTTGAAAATATTCGCTGATTTTCTTTTTTAGAGATAGTGGACGTGTATCAACTTTCTGCTTGGTCCGAATCGATAAACTATTCTCGAGAAACTCCGATTTTTCTTTAGAAAAGAGTGCTTTCAATATATTCAAATCCTTCTGTAAAGCACCATTTAATGCTTCTATCGTAACAGTCTGATTCATTAATTCCATACAGATAAGAAATAGCAACTCTTGCTTTACTGTTTGAATTTCAGCTACATCAGGAATATAAGAGCAAGTCTGAAACCAGTCAAATAAAATGGTCTGTAACATAACTTGTTGTTCTTGCGCCACATATTCTACGATAAACCTATTACACGATTCATGATGTAGGAGCCAAGCTATTTTTTCTGCTAATGAAGCACAGATACGAATACCATAATGTGCCTTTCTTTCTAACACCAATCCTTGATTTAACAGTTCTACTTCTATCTGCTGAAGATCTTTTTTAATTTGGCTACTGCTACTTAATACCATATCTGCCAATGATTGAATAGTCATATAGTCCGAGGAAATCAATAATAAAAAGCATAATTTATTTTTCCTCATCGCCTGACTATCCATTACATCAAAAGATAACGTTGCAAAATAGTCCTCAAATCTTTTTTTATCAGCAATGACAAGACGGTAACCTAGTGGATATTTTTCAATCACAAATCCAGATTTCATCTCATTTAGTAACTTAATATCATTTTGAATCGTACGCCGAGAAACTTTATACAAATTGGCCAAAGTTTGTTCTGGAGTATACTCGTTATTCAATATAGTAGATAAAACTAAGTCACTTCTCATACACCCCTCCTAAAACGTTTTCATTTTGTACTACTATTATATACTGATTAGCTAGAATACAAAAGATGAATATTTTCCTTTTTAATTTGAAAAAAGTAACTGATTCTTCCCCCTAAGCTCCTAAACAAGACCGTCTATTGTCTACAAACTTGACAAATTCACCCATCCTTTTTATTTCAATGGTTCGGGAAAAAACAATCCTACTAAAGCCTTACTCGCTCTTTTCTTGACAAGCTCGTGAAAGAACAGCCCACTGGACCCTACCTCGCTCTATAATTTCTAGGCGCGGGAAAAAACGGTCCACTTCAACTAACCTCGCTCTGCTATTTCTGGGCGAGGGAAAAACAGTCCGCTGGACCTTAACTCGCTTTCTCGTTTCTCGGCTCGTGAAAAAACAATCCACCTTTCTAACCACGCTTTTCTATTTGACAAGCGCGGGAAAAACAGCCCGCTGGACCTTAACTCGCTTTCTCATTTCTCGGCTCGTGAAAAAACAATCCCCTTGCTAACCACGCTTTTCCATTTGACAAGCGCGGGAGAAACAGCCCACTGGACCTTAACTCGCTTTCTCGTTTCTCGGCTCGTGAAAAAACAATCCACCTTTCTAACCACGCTTTTCTATTTGACAAGCGCGGGAAAAACAGCCCGCTGGACCTTAACTCGCTTTCTCGTTTCTCGGCTCGTGAAAAAACAATCCCCTTGCTAACCACGCTTTTCCGTTTGACAAGCGCGGGAAAAACAGCCCACTGGGCTGTTTTTTATGCTATACTAGTCTATAGAATACTTGAGGAGGTGTGTATGATTAAATTACTAGCTCTTGATATGGATGGGACCTTGTTGAATAGTCAGAAACAACTGACCCAACCACAGATTGAGGCGATTCATAAAGCGATTGAAATGGGGGTTAAGCTCGTACTGTGTACTGGCAGAATGCTCCCAGGGGTCAAGCCTTATTTTGACCAACTAGGACTGGATGCGGAAAATGAATATGTCATTGTCAATAATGGCTGCTCCACTCATCAAACGAGTGACTGGAAACTGATTGACTGGGCGGAACTATCTCCTGATGAAATTCGGTATCTAGCAACCTTTATTCCAGAAAGTGAGATGCAGCTGACCTTATTTGACGAGGAGCATTATTATGTCTTAGAAGATGAACCAAATGAACATTCACGGACAGATGCTCATCTTGTTTTTGTAGAGCCAACGATTTTAAGCATGGAGAACGCAACAAACCAGAGCCGTCATCTTTTCCAAGCCATGTATGTCGGAACAAAAGAGGCCACTGATGCCTTTGAAAGCAACTATGCTGACCTACTCCGTAAAGACTTCGATGCCGTACGCTCACAAGATGTCCTGCTTGAAATTTTGCCAACAGGTACCAATAAGGCTTCTGCTCTCAAAAAATTGGCAGAACACTTGGGAATCTTACCCGAAGAAATTATGGCGATGGGTGATGCCAATAATGACATTGAAATGCTGGAATTTGCTGGTCTAAGTATTGCAATGGGGAATGCTAGCGAGCTTGTCCAATCGTTGGCAGATGATGTCACCGATAGCAATGATTGCGACGGCGTTGCTAAAGCCATTTACAAACATATTTTACAGCAGTAGAAAATACCAAAAGGAGAAAATCATGAAATACCCTACACTTTTAGAACGATTCCTTGTCTATGTAAAAGAAAATACACGCTCTGACGAGACGTCCACTACCACACCAAGTACCCAAAACCAAGTTGAGTTTGCCCAAAACATTCTGCTTCCTGAAATGGAACGCATCGGACTTCAAAATGTCCACTATCTGCCGAATGGATTTGCCGTAGGAACACTTCCTGCCAATGCCCCTACTTTGACACGTAAGATTGGCTTTATCGCCCATATGGATACGGCAGACTTTAATGCCGAAGGTGTCAATCCGCAGATTATTGAAAACTATGACGGAAATCCGATTGCCCTTGGGACATCTGGTTTTGAATTGCATCCAAAAGATTTTCCGCAATTAAACAACTATCACGGGCAAACCTTGATTACAACAGACGGAACTACCTTGCTTGGTTCTGACGATAAATCAGGAATTGCTGAGATTATGACAGCCATTGAATACTTGGTCGCTCATCCTGAAATCAAACACTGCGAAATCCGTGTTGGATTCGGTCCAGATGAAGAAATCGGTGTGGGAGCAGATAAATTTGATGTGGAAGATTTTGATGTTGATTTTGCCTATACAATGGACGGCGGTCCACTTGGCGAACTCCAATACGAAACTTTTAGCGCTGCTGGTGCTAAGATTGATTTCCTTGGACGAAATGTTCACCCTGGGTCTGCTAAAGATCAAATGATCAATGCCTTCCAACTAGCAATTGACTTCCATAATGCTCTCCCAGAAGCAGATCGCCCAGAAAAAACAGATGGGTATCAAGGGTTCTTCCATTTGATGGACATGTCAGGAAGCGTTGATCAAGCACAAACAACATACATCATTCGTGATTTTGAAGAAGCTGATTTTGAAGCCCGCAAACAGTTGATGCTGGATATTGCTGAGAAGATGAATCAAGCATTCGATACTCCTCGTGTTATCGTTCATTTGCATGACCAATACTATAACATGAAGAAAATCATCGAAAAGGATATGACCCCCATTACCATTGCTAAAGAAGTCATGGAAAATCTTGGCATCACACCAATCATTGAGCCAGTTCGTGGTGGAACTGACGGATCAAAAATTTCCTTCATGGGTATTCCAACACCAAATATCTTTGCAGGTGGTGAGAATATGCATGGCCGCTTTGAATTTGTCAGCCTTGAAACCATGGAAAAAGCTGTCGATGTCATTCTAGGAATTGTGGGACACCAATAAAAGCCTTATCAGATAAGCGCCCTTACTCGTTATTGAAGATGAACACCAATTGATCTTTCAATGCTTCTAGGGCGTTTTTTTCCCACCGCAACCAACAGTAGCAAGATGTAAACTGAGCTTTCTTGGCAAAAATCCTTGTATTTGCTACAGTAAGGATAGGAGGTGACCTATATGTTACTACATGAAAAAATTCGTTTCATTCGCACCATTCATCAATTATCACAGGAACAATTCGCTGAAGAATTTCTGGTCAGTCGCCAATCAGTTTCCAAGTGGGAAAATGGCACTGCTATTCCTGATCTGCACATTCTCATCAAGATAGCTGATTTTGCCGATATGAGTTTGGACCAACTTGTCCGTGATGACATTGATCTACCAATCCAGCAAGACCAACATCATCCTGAACCAGAGATTGAACCACAGCGGAATGCAAGTTTTGCTATTCAAGACTATCTGGGAAAGGTTTGCGATGTTTCCCTTAATACGATGTGGTACCAAGTTCTGCGAAATGTCAAAATCGTTGGGATCTATCAAAATATGGTCTGCTTTGAAAAACGGCAACGCTACGGCTACTTTCATCTCGATCGCTGTATCGATATTCTGGTCAAAAAAGAAGAGGAGTATATTCCCTACAATCAGATTGCTTTGGGAAAATGTAAAGCCTACACGAATACCAACCAATTCTGGGGTGGAAATCACTATCTCTTCAGCCAAGTAACTGCCGTCAATGAAAGAGGAATTGAACTCCAAACGGGACAATTTACATCCTTTATTGATTTCCAGCATTTAGTAGTTCTCCTAATGAAATAGACGAAACAAGCACTTTTTCAGGTACTTGTTCAGAACGTAGACAAAACCGAGATTTATTTAAACAAATTCAAAAGCTCTACTAACTGAACATTTGATTTTCCGATTTTCGCGAGCAAAGCGAGCCACATCAGATACTTTTCGCTGTGGTAAAAGTAGGGAATGGGACTCAATTGTGATTTTGTTTAAATCGATTATCCTCGCTCCTTTGTTTCTGGGCTCGGGCTAAAATAATCCACTGGATTATTTTACTCCGCAGGAAGTCGCTACCGTCCACACCACCTAAAAAAAGTATCTCAAAAAAACTTTTTCTTCAATCAACAAGCACTTTTTCAGGTGCTTGTTTTTATTATATAAAAAATTTATATATTACTCTTGACTTCCTTTGGCAATATGTATATAATTTATATATAAAATTTTTATATATAAGAGAGGTGAACGTATGTACTATCCTGTTTCCTCTGTCTTGATTGAATTTCTGATTCTATCGATTGTCGAAAAACATGACTCCTACGGATATGAAATCAGTCAGACCATTAAGATTGTAGCGGATATTAAGGAATCAACCTTATATCCCATTCTGAAAAAACTGGAAAAAGCAGCTTTTGTGACGACCTATTCTCAAGAATTTCAGGGGCGCAAGCGCAAATATTACAAAATTACCGACCAAGGTCGCAAGCAGATTACCTTTTTGCAAACCGAATGGACGGAATACAAGGACAATATAGACGGTATTATAGAAGGGAGCTTACGTAAATGACACGCAACGACTATATCACTCAATTACAGAAATATCTTAAACGCTTGCCAGCAGAGGATTATCAAGATGCCATGGAACATTTTAATGAATACTTTGACGAAGCTGGATTAGAAAACGAGGCACAGGTCATTGCTGAGCTAGGTAGTCCTAAGCAGGCTGCACGCGAAATCCTTAACCAACTCTATGATAAAAAGACTGAGATGGGTACTGCTACGGCTAAAAATACCATTCTCATTGTAATACTCAGTATCCTAGCAGCTCCTTTAGCCTTTCCTTTAGCTCTGACCCTCTTGGCCTTATTTTTGACCGCTATTATCCTGGTTTTCAGTTTCTTGTTGGTCCTTGCTTCTATATGGATTAGTGCTATTGCTTTAGGCATCGGATTTATCTTTACAGCTTTTCAGGTTCTTTCAATCGCCTGGAGTAGCTCACTCCTCTTTATTGGACTTGGACTAGCCGCTATTACTCTAGGGCTTCTTGGTACACAGATGACAATTATTCTTGGAAAAAAGACTGTCCTTGCTCTTATTCACTTGATGCAAGAAAAAGTTATTAGGAGAAACCGCTATGAAATCATTTAACCGTTTTACCAAAACCTGTCTAACTCTTCTCTTTGTCGGACTCAGCCTTGCAGGTGCTGGCTTTCTACTAGGCGGTTGGAAGAATCTGAAACAAGAAGTCGCTCTCAATCGAAAGTTAGAAACCATTGACTTTGACAAGGTAGAGTCGCTTGATATTCAAACGAGTATCATTATCGCTCCGTCAAAAGATAAGCAGTTTCATCTGAGTTACTATCACTACCTGAAAGATCAGTTTCCGCCTGTAAACTACCGATTAAAAGATAAACAACTGACAATCAACGATAATCAGCCGAACTCGTTCATCAATACGGACGGTCTACTTGATATCGTTCTACATCTTAGTCAGCAAAATTGGGTTGAAGAACGCATCCCTCGCCTTGAAGTGCCTAAGGGAACAAGCCTAAAAGAGCTGAAAGGTCTTGTTGATATAGGAGATATTGCTCTTAAAAACATTACCATTGATACTGCCGAACTAACTGTCAATGTTGGCCCTGTCAAACTAAGTAACGTCAACATCGGTACACTCCATTTAGATGTCGATGCAGGAGAAATTCAACTGGCAGATGTCAGTCTAGCTCCCCCAATTGTCAAAGAAGGCTCTAGCCTGTTGAACAAAAGCTCGATTAGCTTAAATACCGGAGATATTACCGCAACTAACCTCAGCCTAACTGGACAAAATAGCATCTTTACAGACATCGGCAACATTGACCTGCAACTCAATCCTAAAACAGCTGTCAACATTGAAGCAAACACAGACCTCGGTAGCGTATCCAATCACTTCCAAAACCAACCCAACTCCCAGAATCGCCTCATTCTTGAGACAGATACAGGAGATATTCGGGTGAAGTAGGCAAGACTATCATTCAAAAGAGCTAGCTCTTTTTCCTTCCCTTGAAAATTCCTGCTCATTCTGCTACAATGAAGCAAGTAGAAAGGATGGACTATGCAGCAACAAGTACAGAATTTAAAACTGGCAGAACGTGGGGCCATTGTCTCTATCACCGCCTATGTCCTCCTATCTGGGGCAAAATTAGCAGCTGGCTCTCTCTTTCACTCGGACGCCCTCACGGCGGATGCCTTTAACAATATTTCCGATATTATCGGCAATATCGCTGTTCTAGTTGGGCTTAAAATGGCGCAGAAACCTGCAGACACAGATCATAAATTCGGCCATTGGAAAATGGAAGATTTGGCCAGTCTGATGACCTCTTTCATCATGTTTGTCGTTGGATTTCAGGTTCTGCATAGTACCCTTCAAAAACTGATTAATAAAGAAGTGGCTGAAATTGATATCATGGCAGCTATCATTGGAGTTGTATCTGCTATCGTTATGCTCGCTGTCTATCTTTACAATAAAAATTTAGCAAAAAGAGTTCGTTCCAAGGCTCTTGAAGCTACTGCTAAGGACAACTTATCTGATGCGCTGACGTCTATCGGGACATCGATTGCTGTTGTAGCAGCCGCCTTTCAATTTCCAATTGTCGATAAACTTGCAGCCATTATCATTACGTTTTTCATTTTAAAAACAGCCTATAGTATTTTCATGGAGAGTTTCTTTACTTTGTCAGACGGTTTTGATGAGGAGTTGCTTAACAAGTACGAAACAGATATTCTCAAACTCCCCAAGATTAGTGCCGTCAAATCCCAACGGGGTCGGACATACGGTGCCAACATCTATCTGGATGTTGTTTTAGAAATGAATCCTGACCTGTCTGTCTATGAAAGCCATGAAGTAACGGAGAAGGTAGAACAGCTCCTAATTTTAAAACACGGTGTCTTTGATGTGGATATCCATGTAGAGCCGTCTGAAATTCCTCACGATGAAATGTATGAGCATGTCTTTGATAAACTCTATCGCTTCGAATCCGAAATCCAGGCCCATGAAAAAGGCTATGAACAGCTGATTGAGGATACGTATCTCCTGATTGATGAACAAGGTCAATACCTCAATAAGGACCAAATGCTTCAAACACACCACGTTCAATCTACCTATCTGACCAATTTCCAAATGGTTTCAGTCAGCCAAAAATCAAAGCTAGTAACATTTGAAATCGGAAATAAAGTCCATACTTCTCTCTGGCGGCGCCATGAAGTCTGGCAAGTCGTCTTTCACCAAATAACAGAAAAAAAGCTGAACTAGTGTCACACCTAGTATCAGCTTTTTCTATCTCATCAGTTATTATTTCCAAATAACCTGTATCAAGGTCACAATCGCATATAGTAAAGAAATACTAAAGACAAAAAAGGCAAGGAAAACCAGTTTCCGAGGTCTCGTCTTTCTCAACTGGTAAATTCGGTAAAGAATCCAGCATAGGGCAAAAATTCTGACAAAGATCAAAAAATGAAACAATTCCGCAGACATGGCCAACCACTCCTTCCTCTCACCATTACTATACCATTTTTTATAATGAAAAGCTAGAAGATCCTAGACCTTCTAGTTTGGTTTCTGCTACTTTCCTTCTACTGCTGCAACGATTTCCGCAACAAGGGCTTGATCCGTCACACCTGTGACTTTTTCAACGACACCTGCAAGTGACTCCTTAGCAAGCAAGTCCTGTAATTCAAGGGATTGGGCATCTGTTTGATCCTTGTATTCAAAAATATAGCGAACGGTTTGAAGTAGGGCATCATAAGACAAGCCACGCTCGCGCAATTCACGGATTGGGCGGATGAAGCGCTCATCATAACCTAATTTGCGAATCGGTGTACGAGCTACACGCGCTACATCATCAATAATAAACGGATTTTCAAACCGGCTGATAATAATCTTGTGATAGTCTTTTAGTGTTGATTCTTCAAAGCCCCACTTGGCAACGAGGAGGCTGCGTATTTCTGCTAAGACAGCTTCAACTTTTTCTTTAACAGTTGGATTTTGCAGAGCTTCCAAAATGGTTTGTGCACCGAAATGTGCTCCAGTATAAGCTGAAGTAGCATGTCCTGAGTTAACAGAGAACAATTTCCGCTCAATAAATGGCTCAAGATTTGCTTCATAGTGAACCTTGTCCAGTTTTAAGTCAGGATTTTTCATGGCATGGGTTTCTACAACCCACTCGTTGAAAGGCTCTACTACTACAAAAAGAGGATCTTCATGACTTTGAGCTGGGACAATACGGTCTACCGCAGCATTCGGGAATCCGATATGCTCTTCTGCAAAGGCTAAACCTGATTCGGACAAGTGTTTCTTGACTTCTTCATAGAGGAAACTTGATCCACCAATCATGTTTTCGCAAGCTAGGACATCGAGAGGTTGCGTATTTCCTGCGTTCTTACGTGCTTCAATTCCTTGTGCTACCAAGCCAGCAATAAATGGAAGGATATTGGGACCAATCGCTGTAGTCACTAAATCTGCTTCTGCAATAGCTGCTACTACTTCCTCAGGGTGAGTAGCGTTGTTTATTCCACGTACGCTTGAGACAGCAATATGGCGTTGCCCTTCTTCTGCAATCTCAATTTCATAGCTACCACGTTCATTTAACGCATCAATAATTCGTTCATTGACGTCGACAAAGGCTATTTCAAAGCCATTTTCAAAGAGAATTTCCCCAATAAAGCCACGACCAATATTTCCCGCACCAAAATGTACTGCTTTTTCCATGTCTTTCCTTCTTTCTTATCCAACACTATTTAGCAAGGCAACAACTTCTTCTTTAGACTGGGCATCTGCTAATTTGACCACATTATCTACATCTGCACAGAAGATAGAGATTTTTTGAATAATTTCCAAATGCTCATCACCTAAACCTGCAATTCCAAAGAGAACCGTTGCAATCTTCGGATCTGCTTCTGTCCCAAAATTCACACCAGCAGGTACTTGGACAATTGTAATGCCTGATGAATGAACTTCTTTTTTAGCTGCATCTGTTCCGTGTGGAATAGCAATAAAATTGCCCATATAAACGGATAATTCTTCATTGCGCTCAATCATTGCCTCGATATAGGCTTCATTGACATGACCTGCATCAGCTAACTTTTGGCCACAAAAGCGAATCGCTTCTTCTTTGGTTGCAAAGGTTTGGTTTAATTGAATCAATTCTTGTTGAAGTTCCATATTAATTCTCCCATTGTTTGATTTTTTCATTAAAGATAGAATTCAGGAGTTGATAGATGATTTCCTGATTTCCGGTACGATAAATTTCGGTATAAAGGTTATTTTCGATAATAGACTGGCTGATAGCGGTCATCAGCTCTCGCATTTCTTCTTGCTCGCCGAGCTTGGTCAACATCACTAAAATCCGTTGAACCTGTTCTGGTTGATTGTTCATAGATAGAGCGGTTACTGGCTGAGCCAGGCTTACAATTTGAAACTGGCTGTGAGTTACTTGACTAGACTGGGTATGAATTAAGGCCAGATTAGTATTTGGAATCGCCAGAGGACTCATCTCAAAGCGAGAAATGAGCTTTCTAGCCAAATAATCTGTATCATTGACAGAAGAAAGTTTGGCAACAATCTGGCCTACAGTTTCCTCAAAGTTTCCATGATTGTCTAGCTCATCAAGGGCAAACTGTTGGAGCAAGTAACTACTTGCCTGTAAATAGGCCTGCAAGTCATACTGTTTACTCATCACAATTTCTTCTCTGGCCAGTACCGTACGATTTTCTTGAATGGTTTGTAGTGTTTCCTGTAATTCCAAAATTTCCTTGGTATTTGGAAAGGTTGAAATCACATCTAGTTCCAGATAAGGAATCGGCTTGGTAGCAAGGCAATAATCATATTGCTCTAAATTCAGTTGCGGTAGATTAGTCGTACTCTGCACATCCATCCACCCAACAAAAGGTGCAACACTTTTTATTTTAGAAACAAGAACACTGGTTGTTAGAGGTCGCTCATCGGTCAGCAAGAGCATCCGAATTGGATAAATATCTGGACTTCTACGCAAACTAGAAGCAAAATGAAGTGTCACCAGTTCATATTCATATTCATTTTGCAGATAGCTTGGAAAAATATCCTGCATGACCAAACTAACCACACTGTGCAAGAAAGGATTTTTCTGGGTTGCAAGATAGGCGACATTGGTCGTGGATCGATCTGGAAAAAGAATAGGTACAGCTAAGCTCAAGCGAATGTGGTGAAAAAGCAAAGGAAAAAGCACCTTATCTTTGACAAACTCTATCTTGGTAAAGCGCGACACACTATCTACCAGTTGAGAAATGCTGTAATAGAAACCACTATCAAAGCTCTCGCTGAACAAGGGTACTTCTTGGCGCTTGATAATCACCTCATCCAAAATCGCCGCAAAATAGATGATTTCCTGAATACTATAAAAATATTTGGTTGCCTTGGCTAAATCTGTAAAGACTTTCTGGGCAAAATCCAATGCTACCTTAGACACATTAAGTTGCTGAGGCAAGGCTTCTTGGTTATCTGCTAATGCTAGCAAAATCATGAGAAATTCCTTGAGCTTTGGATCCAAATCCCCGAGTAATGCTTGGTGACGTTCAAAGACCTGTCGCGTTTTCCCTACTGTCACCGCTTCTAAAACAGGAAAATCCGGATACGAATCTGCCCAAAAATCCTGTACAGAAATGGCATTTGCCAGTAAAATAGCTAAAAATCGGCGTTTGTGACTGCTAGCCCCTTCGACTCTATAGCCACGTTGTCGGCTTAATTGCAAGTCAAAAACAGCAAGACGACGTTCGATTTCCGCAATATCTTGGATGACCGTCACATTTGACACCAAAAATTGATTCTGAAATTGCTCATTGGTCACAACCTCCTGACTAGTCAATAATTGATAGGCTATTAGAATCAAGCGCTGACTAGGAGAATAGGCTGGAGCTGCTTGATATTCCGTCAAGGCAGAAAGATTGCCAGATAGATAGTATTTCTTCCCGTCCTTAATCAATTGAATCTCTTCCCGCACCAAACTCTCTGTCAAGTCTGATAGGGTTCGGTAAACCGTTCGTGAGGAAACTTGCAAAATATCTGCCATTTCCTTTAAGGAAAGCTTCCCTACCTGGAGGAAAGCTTTCATCAGTTGTTCTTCTCGTTTCGTTAGTAACATACTTTCATTATACTACAGTTGACTCGAATTGTCTGTTTGTGTGATAACAGCTTATTTTTGTAAACGTGCTGCCAATTGATTGTATTCTGGCGTAGTAACCAAGCTATCCACTACCAATAAACGTGCATGTGGTGCTCGTTCTGCTACCTTTGCTTGTTCAGTAGGTGTCGTAATCACCAAGCTCTTGGTAGTCGAATAGCTTGACAAAGCTTCATATGATAGACTTACCACCGGAATACTAATTCCCTTGTTTTTGAAGACTGCACTCAAAGTTGCTTGACCCATTGTTGCCGAACCTTGGGCTTGCCCATAAGCAAAGATGACTTCCTCTACATCTGTTACATCTTGAGCCTTATCTGCTACTTTCGTTTCTACTTGCTTTGCTGCAGTCGCATCTGTTTGATTGGTCAATTGAGCAATAATCTCGTCGTATTTTGATGAGGTAAGGAAATTATCAACCGCTACGTGAATCGCACGTGGTGTACGTTGAGCTGCACGATCTGCCAATTCTTCTTGTGTAATAATCAGCGTATGATCTGTATCTTGTAGATTAGAAATCGCCTTATTGGTAACAGGAATAGTCAAACCAGCTTTTTTCACCTTATCACGGAGTAACGAAGCACCCATTGCTGAACTTCCCATTCCGGCATCACAAGCAAAGATGATTTGGTGTACGTTATCTGTTGTAATAGCTGTTGAAACCGGAGTTTGGACTTGACCTTTTGCTACAGCTTTTGCAGCTTTTGTTGCAGCTTGCGCTGATTCTAGCGAATCACCTTCTGACTTGTCTGCTTTCAAGATGATAGAGGCTACTAGGAAGGATGCTAGAGCTCCTGCAAAGACACCGCCCCAAACAGCCAAGAGGTTTGCAAAGTAATTTCCTTCTTTTGGTACAAGACCAGTGATAGCAATAATTGAACCTGGTGAAGATGCACCAACAAGACCTGCATTCAACAATTGGAAGGTAAATGTACCAGACACCCCACCAGCAATCGCTGCAAGGAAGAGAGCTGGTTTCATCATCACGTATGGGAAGTAGATTTCATGGATCCCCCCAACAAAGTGAATCAACATTGCTCCCCATGAAGACGATTTAGCAGATCCTTTGCCAAAGAAAGCATAGGCCAGCAAGATACCCAAACCAGGACCAGGGTTTGCTTCCAAGAGGAAGAGAACTGATTTTCCAACTTTCAATACTTGCTCTGTTCCAAGCGGTGTAAAGATACCATGGTTAAGCGCATTGTTTAAGAACAAAACTTTAGCAGGCTCGATAATGATATTCGCTAATGGTAAGAGTTTCATATCAACAATCGTCTGAACTCCATCTCCAATAGCTGTCGTCATACTTGCTACAAAAGGACCAACTACCTTAAAGCTGATTAACATCAGAGCAAATCCGATTAGACCTGCTGAGAAGTTGTTGACCAACATCTCAAATCCAGGACGAATTTTTTCTTGAAAGGCTTGGTCAAACTTCTTAATCACCCAAGCTCCAAATGGACCAACCAGCATCGCACCGATAAACATTGGTACTTCTGAACCGGCAATGACCCCCATGGTCAAAATGGAACCGACCACACCACCACGTTGACCGTAAACATTGTAACCACCTGTGTAACCAATCAAGAGCGGCAACAAATATTTAATCATCGGACCAACGATCGTTGCAAAAGTTTCATTTGGCAACCAACCTGTCTCGATAAAAAGAGATGTCAAGACACCCCATGCAATAAATGCCCCGATATTTGGCATAACCATATTTGATAAAGTCGTTCCTAATTTTTGGATCCGAACTTTTAATGAAGAATTTTCCATAGTTTCCTCCTATTACTCTATAAAAATCAAAATTAGCATTTATGACACGTTCTTAGGTAGTGCGGATGCAAGCAACCTCCTCACTAGTTGAGGATTACTTCATAATCCTTATTTCCACCCTTCAACAGTCCTCCAGACTGTTGAAGCATTGCTCATTTTTGAGCCCAAGGTCTCAAAAATGCCGTGACTAGCAACAGCATAGCAGTTGCTAGTTTCCCACTACGGCGAAAGTATCACCTTTAGCTCGCTTCGTTCGCTACTTTTCAAAAATGAACTGAAAAGGGAGAATGCGAATGCTATTTTTGACGAGTAAAAATTTTTTCTGATTTTATTATACACTCACCTCTGACAGAAAAAAACTCAAATCTTGTCACAAAAATTTTGACAAGGTAGGAAAAGAAGTGACATACGGAACTCAAGCTTGTATTCTCAATTGAATAAAGGTTAGGATATCGTTCAGTCGCTTTGATGAACGCTAGTTCTATCTGTAGCTCCTTGAATTGTCCTATTCCTTTTTCAATCCATTCATTATAACTTTAGTAAAAACAGTTGATTAGCAGAAGAGTTGATTCTAGCTTGTTCACTATAGGAAAGCCTTACTACACCATTAGGAATGGTTGTTGCGGCAGAGAAAGCCAATACTTAAAAGCTAAAAAAGCAGTTTTCGATAAGAAAAAGTCTTACTCATTTCCAAGTTCCGAACGTTTCATTGCAAGATAATCTCCCTAATAGCTAGTCCTGAATATTTAACGAAAAAAGGAGTTCCCAAAGAATTAGGCTCCATTTTTTCACTAAAAAACGACTGACTTAACAGCAAGTCGACATATTTTAATGGAGAACAGCTTCACTTAGAAGCTAGGCAGACAATGTTCAGTAAGCGAAGACTTGGCTAGAAGACAAGAATGATAAAAGACAGGAAATCTCCTGCCTTTTACACTTTATTTCTTTTTGATGACATCTGCTGCAACATCTTCTCCAAACCATTTGTCAGAGATTTTTTGGAAACTGCCGTCTGCATACAATTCTGTCAAGGCTGCATTGATTTTGTCCACCAAGGTTGTATCAGCCTTACGGGCACCGACTGCAAAGGCTTCTTTCTCAAAACCAGCATCGATAATATTGTAGTCCTTAATCAGACCTTCTTGCTGCAAGTAATAATTCGCATAAACACGGTCAATCAAGAGTCCATCAATCCGATCATTTTTCAAATCAATCAAAGCTTCATTAAAGGTTGCGTACTGGGTTGCCTCATTATTTTTAACAAGATCTTTTAAGATTGCTGGTTGCGCTTCAAAAACTGCGTAACCTGATGAACCAGCCTGTGCACCAAGCACCTTATCTTTCATATCCGCACTAGTTTCAATCTTGGATGATTTCTTGGTCACCAATACTTGGAGATTGGCCATGTAATCATCTGTAAATAAGACTTTTTCACGGCGTTCATCGGTTGCAGAATAGCCATTCCAAATCAAATCAATATTGCCATTATTTAACTCTGTTTCTTTCAAGTCCCAGTCGATCGGCTGCCATTCAATCGCGATGCCGTATTTATTAAAAACAGCTGTCGCTAATTCAATATCAAATCCTGTGTATTGACCAGTTTTTTCTTCAAACCCCATTGGCACAAATGTTTTGTCAAAGCCTATCGTGATTTTCTTACTTTCTTCATAACTAGACCAGTTGTCTCTCTTTGCAGTTGAATCTCCAGCTCCACATGCTACAAGTACAAGACTTGCAACCATTGTTACTGCACCGATTACGATTGATTTTACGTTCATATTCTATTCCTCTTTTCTGCTGCTATGAATGCTAATGTTTGGGCTCAATCTTGATAATCTCATCGGCAATATTCTCAGCGAATTGCATATCGTGTGTTACGACAATTTGCGTAATACCAGTCCTGCGATTTTCAAGAATGAGATTCTCCACTTCTTTTCGTAACTCAGGGTCTAGGGCTGAGGTTGGTTCATCATAACCAATAATTTCAGGGTCAATCATCATAGCACGTGCCAAGGCAACACGCTGTTTCTGCCCACCTGATAAGGAATAGGGATAGGCATCTGCATGACCAGCTAAACCAAGAGTTTCAAGTAATTGACGGGCTTTGCTTTCAGCCGCTGTACGAGAAATATTCTGCGTTTTGATGGGCGACAAGATTAGATTTTCCAACACCGATAAGTGCGGGAACAACTGAAAATCTTGGAAAACAAAGCCCAGCAGATGTCGTTTTTCTAGCTCCTCTAACGGCAGTTCTTTTCCATTATAAATCAACTGACCAGAATCAATACTCTCAAGACCTGCCAACATCCGAAGCAAGGTGGTTTTTCCACCGCCTGATTGACCAACAATAGCAACAATTTTCCCTTCAGGAATTATGAGGTCATAGTTGGAAAAAATCTGCTTATGATCAAATCGTTTGGAAAGATTGCGTAATTCTAACATAAGACCTCCTATTTATAATACTCAAATTTTTTCTCAATCCTATTGGCTACAAGGGTCACAAGCCCAATCATCAGCAAGTAGAGGGCTCCTGCAATAAACATAGGTGCCAGACTGACATCACGGTTGGCTGCAGTTCGACTAGCAAGGAGTAAATCATTCACTCCCAACGCATAAATCAAAGAGGTATCCTTGACCAAGGTTGTCACTTCATTAAAGACACTCGGTAGGACTATTTTCACTACCTGAGGTAAAATGATATAACGAATAGTTTGAACAGGGGTAAATTTCAATACTTTTGCAGCCTCATACTGCCCAGATGGAATAGCTTCAATTCCTCCACGAAAGATTTCTGAGAAATAGGCTGCGTAATTTAAGGTAAAGGTAATGATAACCGCAGGCATTCGATCAAAGGTAATACCAATGCTTGGCAAGACATAGTAGACAAAAATCAACTGGAGCAATAAGGGGGTGCCCCGCATGATGAGCACATAAAGATTCAAAAACCAGAATAAGGGCTTAAAGGATATTTTCATCAAAAAAGCCACAAGTGCTCCCAATGGAAGAGACAAGAATAAGACCATGACAAAGACCTGAAACGATACCAAGGCCCCATTTAATAAGCTCGGTAAAATCTCAATAATATATCCCATAAGCTCCTCCAAAATAATAATTAAAAAATAGTATAGCAAAAATTTCTGAAAATGAAAAGATATTTTCTGCATTTTTATAAGATAAATTGAAAAATTATTCCATGAACTGTCAGATATCTTGATGAATACTCACTGACATTCAAACATAAGCAACTTATCTATCATTTATAACCTTAAAAAATAGAAATGGATTGCGTTAACAAAGTTAGGATAGTGATGATATCAGGTTGGAAATACAGTAAGCCGAAGGTGTTTAAACACAGGATACTTTTGCAGTAGTGTTATTCTTTGGGAATGGGACTCAATCGTGATTTCGTAGAAATCGATTATCCTCACTCCTTTATTTTTAGGTTCGGGCTAAACGAATCCACGGATTCATTTACTTCCACCCCCGCATGTTAACTAGCTTCCACAATTGAGAATTGTGGAAGGCTGGAAATAAAACGAGCGTAGCTCGCCCCTTGCAATTGAGAATTGTGGAAGACTGGAAATAGAACGAGCGTAACTCGCTCCTTGCAATTGAGAATAGTGAAAGGGTGGAAATAGGGCTAGCGAAGAACGGTTCGCTAGCCTCTTCTACTAGAATATTGATTGATCAATGTTTTACAAACCAGACAACTACTGCGCTCTACAAAATAATAAAATCAAGACTTTTGTCCTAGCCTCGAAGAACGGAAATGTTGAGACCGTAGACGCAACAGTTAGCAATGAAACTCCGAAGGAAGTTGCTTGCATCCGCACGATTTAATAACGTATTGAAAACAGCTACGGTTGATAGGAATAGAGTATAAAAAATCCTCGCAGAAGAAATACGAGGATAATCCTTTTATTCAACCGTAACGGCTTTAGCCAAATTACGTGGTTTATCAACATCTAATCCACGTTGGAGAGAAGCGTAATAGGCAATCAATTGAGTTGGAATCACCATCGAAATGCTAGACAAGAATGGATGGACCTTGTTCACAACGATATCATCATCTTCTCTTTCTAAGCCTTCCTCAACAACCGTCAAGATATGCGCTCCACGAGAAACGACTTCTGCGATATTTCCACGCGTATGCGCTGCAACTTTCTCACTTGCAGAAATCAAGGCAACTACTGGTGTACCGTCTTCAATCAGTGAAATAGTACCATGCTTTAATTCACCAGCTGCAAATCCCTCACACTGGATATATGAAATTTCTTTTAATTTAAGAGCAGCTTCAATCGTTACATAGTAGTCATTGCCTCGTCCGATATAAAAGGCATTACGTGTTGTTGCAAGTAGATTCTCTACTTTTTCAGCAATCATATCTTTTTCAGACAAGGTTGCTTCAATTGATTGGGCAACAAGGGACAATTCATGTACTAAATCAAACTCATGTGCTTCTTTCTTGCCATTTGCTTCTCCGACTGCTTTTGATAAAAAGGCAAGAGCAGCGATTTGTGCAGTATAGGCTTTGGTAGAGGCTACTGCAATTTCAGGACCTGCATGCAACAGCATCGTATAAGTTGCTTCACGAGAAAGGGTCGATCCTGGTACATTGGTAATCGTCAAGCTTGGAATGCCCATTTCGTTCGCCTTGACCAATACCTGACGGCTGTCAGCGGTTTCCCCAGACTGGGTTAATAAGATAAAGAGCGGTTTCTTGCTCAAGAGAGGCATATGGTAGCCCCATTCAGAAGCCACACCCAATTCAACTGGTGTATCCGTCAGTGCCTCAATCATATTCTTTGAAGCATAGCCTGCATTGTAAGAAGTTCCTGCAGCAAGGATGTAGATACGGTCTGCTTCCTGAACCGCTTTGACAATTTCAGAATCTACGGTCATTTGACCTTCTGCATCTGAGTAAGCACTAATCAACTTACGCATGACAGTTGGTTGCTCGTCAATTTCTTTCAACATATAGAACGGATAAGTGCCTTTTCCGATGTCTGAGAGGTCAAGCTCTGCTGTATAGCTGTTACGTTTGATTGGATTACCGTCATAGTCCGTCACTTCTACACTTTCTTTTGTAACGATGACCAATTCTTTATCGTGAATTTCCATGTACTCACTAGTCTCACGAATCATAGCCATGGCATCAGAACAGACCATATTGTATCCCTCACCAAGACCAATCAAAAGTGGTGATTTGTTCTTTGCGACATAAATCGTATCTGGATTTACAGCATCAATCAAGGCAAAGGCATAAGAACCTTGGATAATATGTAGAGATTTTTTAAAGGCTTCTAATACCGACAAGTTGTCTTCTTCGACAAATTTTCCAATCAAATGAACCGCGATTTCCGTATCTGTCTGCCCCTTGAAATCATGACCTGCTAGGTAGGTATCCTTCATTTCAAGATAATTCTCAATCACCCCATTGTGAACAAGGACAAAGCGACCGGTCTGAGAGGTATGGGGATGAGCATTATCTTCTGTTGGCTTACCATGCGTTGCCCAGCGTGTATGACCAATTCCGATTGTCCCTTCCACAGCATCTCCAACCTTTGCAGACAAATCTGCAATTCGACCGACAGATTTGACCAAGTGTCCTCTTGCACCACCTGTGACAAAAATACCTGCTGAGTCATAACCACGGTATTCTAATTTTTCAAGTCCTTGAATTAAAATATCAGTTGCATTTGTATTTCCAACAACTCCAACGATTCCACACATATTAACTACCATCCATTTCTATTTCACTATTTTTAAAAATTGGTATAGTCATATTTTTATTTTAAAAAACCAATAAAAACAGTATATATTAAAGATATTTTTTTGTCAAATTTAAAATTGGTATAGTCTAATTTGTGGACAAAAAAACTAACCCTACTCATGAGTTAGTCCAATATCGATAAAGCCAAATTCACTAATGGGGCTGACTCGGAAGGTCAAACGCCCAATAATTTGATCTGTAGCAATCAAGCCAAGTGTCCGACTATCTTCGCGATTGGTTCGGATGTCATTTAAAATCCAGTAATTCATCTTTTCAACCTTGGGAATAATCACATCTTCTGTGTAATATTCTTGATGATTGGGAGACTTGCTGAGGTAGCTTTCGTCAATAATTTCATTATTGCGGTACAAAACATCATCCATATAGGTGACACTATCGCCTTCCATTGCGATAATACGACCAACATACTCTGTACCATCTACTTGATATAAAACAAAATCTCCATACTCGACTTCCTTGCCCTTGACGGCAATCACAAGGTCATTTTCCTTGAGATACGGATTTGCCATTTGCTTCGTTATGGTGACTGGTTCAAAGACCCAAATGCGCAGTGCAATAATCCCTAGGGTCAGTAAACTAATCATAATAATGCGATGAATAAAATCCCTTTTTGCCATTTTCCTCTCCATTTCTCTCTTACCAGTATAGCATATTTTTTCAAAAATTACTTGGGACTTGCTCCCATGATTGCAGCATAGACTGTCTCTGCAACAAACTGATTTCCAAGAGGAGTCAGATGCAGACCATCACTATAATACTCTAAGTGTCCTTCTGTTAGTGGATAAAAGTTGACCCATTCTAGGCCTTTCTCCTTCGCAATTCGAGGGATGATCTCCTGTAATTCTGTTCGTACAATGTCATTGTTCAGACCAAATCGACTGGTTGGCACATAAGGTGGAACCATCAGATACACATCTGGCTGACTGGGCATCTGTACATACCGATCGACCATCTCGCCGTACTCCCTAATAAACCGTTCCTTATTCCAATAGGGGCCTCTGCTATCATTGCTTCCAATCATGATGATAACAATATCTGCTTCACTTTCAAATGACAATTGGGCATTTTTCTCCTGTAAATAGGGATAATCTGAGGTTGATTGTAGGGATCTGCCACTCAAGCCAAAGTTTAAGACCTGATAATGGTGTCCTAATTTTTCAGCTAAAATACTGGGGTAGGCATCTCTTTCTCGATTTTCCAATCCATAACCATAGGTCAAACTATCACCAACAGTAGCAACCTTGATTGCCCCATTTCCAATTGTCATGACTTCTGGGTACATTATATCTGACATATCTTCTCCTTTTTTCTATTCTAACATTTTCATAGCATCAGCGCAATTTTGCAGAATACTTCCTCTACATGGCGATAAAAAGACAGAATTCAATCTTTCTTTATGCTATACTATAAATATGAAACAAAAGAAGATTATCATTATCGGTGGGGGAATTGTCGGCTCTACTGCTGCCTTTTATCTCTCCCAAAACCCACATTTACAAATCACCCTAATTGACGAGGGAAAAGGAAATGCTACAAGAGCGGCTGCTGGTATTATCTGTCCCTGGCTTTCTCAGCGGCGCAACCAAGCTTGGTATCAATTGGTTGATAAGGGGGCGGCCTTTTATTTGGATTTGATGCAGGATTTACAGGAAGCAGGCCTCGAACAGCTCCCCTACAAACAAACAGGGACTCTCGTGTTTAAAAAAAAGGATTCCCTGCTTGAAAAATTAGCAAAGCTAGCTCAAGAAAGACGAATCCAGTCTCCTATGATTGGAGAACTTGACGTTCTAAAAGGACGCGATTTAGCCCAATCTATCCCTCCTCTTGAGACAGAGCAAGGCGCTGTTTTTACTCGTGGTGGAGGACGGGTAGACGGTGGACAGCTCCTTGACCAATTGCAGAAACTAGTTGAACAGCAAGGCGGTCTTATTATCAAGGGACAGGCGCAGCTCCTGTCTAATAAGCAGGTCAGCGTAGGCACACAATTGTATCCTTATGATGAAATAATTTTAGCAACAGGCGCTTGGTTGCCACAAGCCCTGCAGCCTTTAGGTTATACGGTTGATATTGTCCCGCAAAAAGGACAATTGCTCGAAGTTCAAACTGCTTTTAACACAGATACTTGGCCTGGCTGCATGCTCCATGGGGAAATTGACATTCTGCCATTTGAAGGAGGAAAACTCGTTATCGGAGCCACCCATGAAAATAATCAAGGCTTTGATTTAACCGTTGACGAGGAAAAAATTCAACAAATGAAGGAAATGGCTACTTCCTTTATCCCAGATTTAGAGCGGTACCAAGTTAGCCATACGCGCGTCGGTACGCGAGCCTATACCTCGGACTTTCTACCTTTCTACGGACGACTATCCGATCAACCGTCTATTTTAGTAGCAAGTGGTCTAGGATCTTCTGGTCTCACCTGCGGTCCCTTTATCGGTTGGCAGTTAGCCCAGTCTATCCTCGGGCGTACACATGACTTTGATGCTACCCCCTATTCACCAGCTGCCTATATCACCATCAAACAGAATGATTAACACTAAAAAAGCCCTCTTCCTGATAGAAGAAGGGCTTTTGAATGGTCGAAATCAAAGTTTGATTTTTGACGAGTATTAGTCCACAATCAACATCGATTTGATGACCTTGCGGTCTGCCATGTCTTTATAGGCTTGGTTAACGTCATCAAGGGCATAGGTCTGCGTAAAAACACGACCTGGGTTGATGTCTCCGTCCAAAACGGCTTTCAACAAGATTTGCTTATTGTAAGTCGTCACTGAAGCTGAACCTCCTGCTACCAAAATATTTTGGGCAAAGGTTGAGCCGAGCGGTCGACTATTATAATGCGGTACCCCAACAAAACCAACACGTCCACCATTATGGAGAACACCAAGAGCTTGTTCAATGGCTGCTTCCGTCCCTACACATTCCAGCGCAGCATCTGCTCCACCACCTAAAATCTCACGAACTTTAGCAATGCCTTCCTCACCACGCTCTGCTACTACAGCTGTCGCACCAGATTCTAAGGCCATGGCTTGCCGATCAGCATGACGACTCATCAAGACAATCTGAGAAGCCCCCATCATCTTCGCTGCGATAACCGCACATTGCCCAACTGCTCCATCTCCAATGACCACGACCTTGTCTCCCCGCTGGACATTTGCCACACGAGCTGCATGGTAACCTGTCGGCATCACATCTGCTAAAGTCAAGAGAGATTTGAGCATACCTTCTGAATAATCAGAGGGCTGGCCTGGTACCTTGATCAAAGCCCAATTTCCATAGTGGAAACGGAGGTATTCAGACTGGAAACCACCACCCCAGTTAGTCGGCGCAGGGTGATTATCACAAGTCCCATCAAATCCTGCACGACAAGCATCACAATGACCACAACCATGCGTAAACGGTACGATAACAAAATCACCTGGTTTGACCGTGGTAATTTCACTTCCAACCTCTTCTACAATTCCCAACGCCTCATGTCCTGAATTGATTGAATGCGCTGCCTTATCATCACCGTGTGAATAAGACCAAAGATCTGACCCACATACACAAGCACGTATAATCTTGATAATCACATCATCATTTTCTTGAATCTGTGGTTTATCAACCTCACCGATAATCATCGACCCAGCCTTTTCAAAAATTGCTGTTTTCATTCCATATCCTCACTTTCAAACTAGAATACATCTAGTATACTACTTGGAGTGTACTCCAAGTCAAGCCTAATTGTTTCTAAAAAAATCGAAGTTATGGATAGCAAGAATTATTTCTTGAGTCCAACCAATACATATGCTAGCAAGCAGGCAAGCAGCATCAAGCTACTACTCATATAAAATGGAGTAATAAAGGTCTCAATCTGGAATTTTTCCAACAACTTGGTCAGTAAAATTGGCGTCAGAACCACCCCAATATTGCCACCCGTAATGGCTAAACTCGTTACAAAATGGACTTGCTCTTGCGGAAATTGCTTAGAAATATAATAAAAATTAAAGGACATAATACCAACAAAACTCATCCCTACTAAGATACTAGCAAGGACAAACAGAGGGAAATGAACAGGTAGTGTAAAGAGAAAATTACCCAAGCCCATGGAAATCAACACAACAAAAAGGGTGGCATTGCCCAAACTTTTTAGAATTGGCCCAAAGAAACAACCTGTCACAATACCACTAAGGGCTAAAATAGTCAGCAGCTGACTCGATGAGGTCGTTGAAAAACCATATTTGGTTACTAGTAAACTTGGAATTTTAATCGTTGCCCCAATATAGCTGATTCCAACGAGGAAGGTCAAAGCTACAATCAAGCCTACCTTCTGATTCCATACGAGAGATTCTTTGACCCTTGTTTGAGAATGACTAGGCTCAGGAACAGAAAGATAAAAAAGGATTAGAACAGGGAAAGCAAGCAAGTACACTAAAAATGTATAATGGACTCCCACTAATAAAACATAGCCTGCTATAAAGGTTGTCAAGGCCTTACCAATATTTAAAAAGGCGGTTCGCAGACCAATCATCTGAGCTCGCAAATCTCCTTGGTAAAATTCACTAATCAAGCTAATCGATAGCGAATTATAGAGCCCAATTCCTACTCCTAGCAATAAGCGACATAAAACAATAAGGGGAAAGGAGGTTAAAAAGGTCGGTAAGGCACCAAATAGACCAATCAAGCCTAGCCCCAACAAAACGGTCTTCTTCGTCCCTAACCAAGAAACTACTAAATTACTGAGCAAGACCGTAATCGTAATCATCATAGCTGGGACTGTTACTAAACTCTCCACCGAAGCAAGACCAATACCCGCATTCTGTGCATGATAGTATTCGTATAGCTTTGGAATGGCTGGAGCAATAGCCAAATGAGACATTAAAAAAATGGAAATCACCACTAGTGAAAATCGCATCATGACAGTATTTTTCATGATTTCTCCTAAAATATCAATTACTCTAACAAGCAAAAAAGCCTTAGGAACAAGCAGGACTTGAACCTTGAAGGCTTTATTAGTTGTTTTTATTTTACAGTACGAACACGCATTGTGTTAGTTGAACCTGCAACACCAACTGGAAGACCTGCAACAATGACAATGTCGTCACCTGATTCAACAAGTCCAGCTTTGATTGCTTCACGTTCTGCCAATTCAAACATATCATCTGTAGAAGCTGGTTTGTCTGTCACAATTGGAATAACTCCCCAGTTAATCATCAATGATTTTTGAACTTCTTCTGTAAAGGTAACAGCCAAGATATCTGCATTTGGACGGTATTTCGAAATTGAACGTGCTGAGAATCCTGTTTCAGTAACAGTTACAACCAATTTGATATTCATTGAGTGACACGCATCACGAACAGCAGAGGCAATAACTTCTGTCTTGCTTGTACGTTCAAATGTTGAAGAATCCAAGCGGCTATATTCTTCCAATAGAGTTTGCGCATTTTTCGCAATGGTTGCCATTGTACGAACTGACTCAACTGGATATTTACCGTTTGCTGACTCACCTGAAAGCATAGTCGCATCTGTTCCGTCGATAACCGCATTAAATACGTCTGATACTTCTGAACGAGTTGCACGTGGTTTTTCAGTCATTGTTTCAAGCATGTTTGTTGCTGTGATAACTGCTTTACCAGCTGCATTCACTTTTGTGATGATCATTTTTTGGTAAACTGGAACCATTTCAAATGGTACTTCGATACCCATGTCTCCACGAGCAATCATGATACCGTCTGCTGCTTCGATAATTTCATCGATATTATCAATACCTTGTTGGTTTTCGATTTTGGCAAACAATTTCACATGACCGTTTCCAGTTTCTTCACAGATAGCACGTACTTCATCCACATCTTTTGCAGTACGAACGAATGAAATCGCAATGAAGTTCAAGCCTTGCTCAAGACCAAAACGGATGTCCGCGTTGTCACGTTCAGCAAGTGCTGGGAAAGGAATTTTAGTGTAAGGAATATTTACACCTTTTTGTTTTGCGATAACGCCGTCATTTTCAACTGTTACTTCAAATTCACGTTTTGCATCATCTTTGGCAAAAACACGAAGACCCAGTTTTCCATCGTCAACAAGGATTTGTTTTCCAACTTCCACATCATCGTAGATGTCAAGGGCACCTGCAACGTTTAAGGCAATCACTTCACGAGTTGATTTGATTCCTTGTTTGGTAGCAACACGAATTGTTTCACCAGTAGTGTATTCATATTCTTTTGCATCACCTTCAAACAATTCTGTACGGATTTCCGGACCTTTTGTATCAAGCAAGAAACCTACTTTTTGACCAGCAATTTCTTCAGCACGACGTACTGTTGCCATACGGTCACCTTGCTCTTGGTGGTCACCGTGTGAGAAGTTGAAACGGAATACGTTTGCTCCTTCTTTAATCAATTCAGCAATTTTCTGAGCTGATGCTTCAACATCTAATTTTTCACCCCAGTAACCATCATCACCGAATTTTTTACCACCACGGATTTCAACCGCAGGACCTAATGTAGCAACAAGTTTTACGCGTTTATTCATGATTTGTTTTTTCTCCTTTTTTGCGACAAGTTTCCAATAACTATTATGGATGTTTAATAACGAGACAAGCTACGAGCCAAACCAGCTAGTTTCGCATCCCCTTTATGAGGGTTGTTGACAACAATCTTACCATCTTCAGCTAGGCAGAAGAGAGCATTTTCTTCTTTTGAACCAAGGATTGGATTGGCAACGAGGTCATCTTTATGAACACCAACTGCAAGACCACCTTTTCCTTCTTTTAGAAGTTCTACTGCATAAGCCCCTAAGCGTGAAGCTAGTACGCGGTCACGAACCGTTGGACGACCACCGCGTTGGATATGGGCAAGCTCGATTGCGCGAAGATCACTTGTATCGCCAGCTTCTCTCAACTTCTGAGCAAATTCATTAGCTGACATAACCCCTTCAGCAAGCATAACGATATTGTGGTTTTTTCCTTTTTCGTATCCTTTTGCGATACTTGCTACCACATCTTCAATCTTGAAGTCTTCTTCTGGTACGATAATTTCATCTGCACCAATCGCAATACCAGTCCAAAGAGCGATATCGCCTGCATGACGCCCCATTACCTCTACAACGAATGTACGACGGTGACTCCTAGCCGTATCGCGGATTTTATCAACTGCATCCATAACTGTCATACAAGCTGTATCAAAACCGATTGTAAAGTCTGTACCTGGAATATCATTATCAATCGTACCTGGGATACCAATAGCTGGGAATCCGTGCTCTGTCAAGCGCATCGCACCATGGTAAGAACCATCACCACCGATAACAACAACTCCCTCAATTCCATGTTTTTTCAATTGCTCAATTCCTTTTAATTGACCTTCCAATTGAGCAAACTCTGGGTAGCGAGCTGAATACAGCATCGTACCACCTGTACCAAGGATACCGCTCACTCCTTCTTTTGTTAGAGGGAAGATATCACCTGCAACCATACCGGCATAACCGTAGTTGATACCGAATACTTCCATCCCTTCTGAAATTGCTTTACGAACAACCGCACGAACGGCAGCATTCATACCAGGGGCGTCACCACCACTAGTCAAAACAGCAATACGTTTCATTTAACTAATGCTCCTTTTTTCATTTTTAACTGTACCATTATACCACATTTAACCGCAGTATGCTTGACTTTTTACTATTTTTTTACCGAAAAACCGTTTTCATTGAAAATTCCTGTAAGCGAGTTTGCAATTCCTCTGATTTTTCAATAAAGATCCGTTCTAGTTGCACGGTTTGATTCCTATCTTGATAATGAAGAACGACTGGAATTGTCCCTGGATATGCAGCCAAAATGCGTGCTATTTCCTGATCATGCTTCCCATTTTCCAGTAAAATCCAACATTTTTCCGCATTGGGCTGCTCTAAGTTATCTAAAACGAGCTGCAATTGTCCCTCTCTTTCTTGGACCTTCCCAGTCAGATAAACAATATCCCCTTCTTTCAACAGATTTTGATAGCGTTGATAGGTTTCTGGAAAGAGCGTGACATCTACTTTCTTCTTGGTATCGGTCACTTGCGCAAAGGCCATTTGCTGACCCGTTTTCTTGGTGCGAATCACACGGATGGACTGAATCTGACCGAGAAGCGTAACCGCATTTCCAGCGACTAATTCACCAAATGGAGTATGAGGTCTGTTGGTCGATTTTGCTAAAAGCAGTAAGGGATGTGGACTCATCCCAACACCAATAATCGCTTGTTCCAGACTGAACTTTTCACTATCACTGTAATCTTCTGCTTCTTGCCAACTATAATTTTCCTCTGAAAAGAAACTACCAAAGGTATCTGCAAAGACGAAAAGATTATCTAAGTTTTCCAAAATCTTCTTCCGATTTGGTTCAAATGGATCAAACAAGCCGAGCTGAATCAAGGGCTTTAACGTATCCTGTTTTTTAAAATTCGTAGGTAATCGCAGAATAAAATCCTCTACGCTCTTAAATGGTCGCTCTTCAATGAGCCAAAATGCCAATTCTTTTGGCAACCCCTTAATGTTCTTGAGGCCCATGTAAATCTTATTGCCCTCAAACTTGTCGTGGTAAGGAATACTATTGATGGTAACAGGTGCTACCTGAAAATCAAATTGTAGGGCATCTGAAATGTAATCACTACTTGAATAATTCAACATGATATCAAAAAAAACATCGGGATAATGGGTTTTAAAATAGGCCAATTGGAAGGCTAAAGCTGAATAGGCATAGGCATGACTACGGTTGAAACCATAGCCAGCAAATTTTGCCATTATAGCAAAAATCGCTCGTGCCTTCTCCTCATCATGCCCCTGTTCGAGCGCTCCTGCAATGAAATCGGCTTCCATACTCTGCATTTCAGCCTTATTTTTCTTAGACATGGCACGGCGTAACAAATCGGCTTTCCCAAGTGTAAAACCAGAAAAACGCTGGGCAATCTGCATGACCTGCTCTTGATAAAGCATGATGCCATAGGTAGGCTGTAAAATAGTCGCAATCGAATCATCTAATACATCTACTGCCTCTTGACCATGTTTACGCTTGACAAAATTATCTGAATAGTCACTCGCACCCGGTCTGTTCAAACTGGTCGTTGCTACAATATCTTCAAATCGACTCGGCTGTACTCGTTTTAACAGATGAATGGCACCCGGTTGCTCAAACTGGAAAATACCTTTTGTCTGCCCCTTGGCAAAGAGTTTCAAAGTCTCTGAATCTTCTAAATCAATGTCTGCAATCACAATTTTTTTGCTATATTTGGCCTCAACTGCTTCTGCCATTTTTTGAACGAAGGTCAGATTTCGTAGGCCTAGAAAATCCATTTTTAAGAGTCCATTGGCTTCGACCGCATGGGCATCGTACTGGGTAATCAGCATATCTTCACCTGATTTTAGTGGAATGGTATTGGTCAATTCTTCATCACTCATTACGACACCTGCCGCATGAATCGATGTCTGACGTGGTTGACCTTCAATTTGCTGAGCTATGGCATAGGATTTTTGGTATTCCATTTTGCTATTGATTACTTGCCTAAAGGAGGCATTACGCTCATAGGCTGTTGCCAAGGTATCTCGAAAAGAAATCTTTTTGGTAATGGCACTCACTTCGTATTCCGGTGTTCCATAGCGCTTCAACACATCTCGAAGTGCCTGTTTCGCACCAAAAGTGGAATAGGTTACAATCTGAGCTGCATGAAGCGTTCCATAGCGCTCTCTCACATAGCGAATGAAATCGCCACGGTGAATATCTGGAATATCAATATCAATATCAGGCATGCTAAAGCGCTCGACATTTAAAAATCGCTCAAAGAGTAAGTTGTGTTTGACAGGGTCAATACCTGTAATTTGTAAGGCATAGGCCACTAAACTGCCAACTGCAGAACCGCGTCCCATTCCCATGTAATAGCCCTGACTGCGCCCAAAACGCAAAAGATCCCAGACGATTAAAAAATAATCATCAAAGCCCATTTGATGAATGATAGCTAGTTCCTGTTGCAGACGCTCTTGATAGACAGGATAATCAATCCCTCTCATTCGCAAGCCTTCCTCAGCCTTTTCACGCAGTTCCTCCACTGCTAAGCGCTCCCGATTAAAGCGAGGCAATTTCAAGTTTTTATCGAGCTGATAAGAAATCCTTGCCACCAAGCGATTCAACTCCTCAATCGCTGCTGGAAATCGCTGCTGAAACATTGCTGCTAAACTTTCTGGGCTTAACAATGCTTGGTTATGGACTAACTGAGTGACTTGATTGAGGGGGATATTATCTTGAATGGCCTGCAGAACCTGTAAGACTTCAACTTGACTTTCTTCAAAGTACCGCACTGTGTATAAGGGAATTAAGGGACGACTCGATTGAATTGCTGGTGTTGTCGCACGCACTCCAATATAAAAATCAACTCCCAAATCATAGACTTCGACTCCTTCAAAATAGGGAATAACTAGGGCAATACCTGCTAGATAAGAACGAATCCGATCAAATTCTTTTTCCCCCATCATCTTTGCCGTAGAAATTTTTAAGAGATTTTGATAGCCTTCTGTATTTATGGCAATAAATTGAATGACCACCTTCTCATCTGCTGAGACCTGCCATTCTATTTCACATCCAATGATTGGTTGAAGCCCTGCTTTTTCACACACTTCTATAAAGGAATAAGCAGCGTACAAATTATCCCGATCCATGATGCCTAAGTGCGTGTAGCCCATTTCTTTTGCACGGGCAACATAAGACTCAATCGTCATCATGCTATCCATAAAACTATAGACCGTCTTGGTATCTAATTGTGCCAGCATATCTCCTCCTTTAAATCCTATATCTTTTTCATCATAGTACATGTACTATTATACACCAAAAAAAAGCCCCATGCTACTATCGGTTTTCTGAGCAGAATGATCAGCTATGAGCAAGGGCTCAAACAATTTTTTACGAAAATCGAAAAGAATTCTTGCATTTTAGAAAAGATTATTGTATTATACGTATAAGACAAAGATACAAAAACTATCTATCACTATTTTATGATAAAAGAAAGGAGCTATCATGACTTGGAAATTTGATAATAACTTCCCAATTTATATCCAGATTGCTAATACTATCAAGTTGCAGATTGTGACCCATCAACTCCAATCTGGCGACAAACTCCCAACCGTTCGTGATTTAGCGGAAACTGCTGGAGTCAATCCCAACACTGTTCAACGTGCCTTATCCGATCTCGAAAGCGAGGGCTTTGTTTATTCAGTCCGTACAACAGGACGCTTCGTAACCGATAACTTGGACCTAATCAATCAAACTAGGATCAGCCTAGCTCAAGATGAGTTGGAAAACTTTGTGACCAATATGCTTGATTTAGGTTTTAAACAAGAGGAACTGATTCAACAGTTAGAACAATATCTAAAAGGAGAATAAAAAGATGGAAAAGAATTTTACTCTCGTTGAGATTCAGCAAGTCTCAAAATCATACGGCGGACTAGTTGCACTAAACAATGTCAACCTCAAATTTTCAGCTGGAAAAATCATTGGCTTACTAGGACCAAATGGTTCTGGAAAAACAACCTTGATCAAATTGCTCAATGGGCTTCTTCAGCCAGAATATGGGCAAATCCTAATCAATGGTCGCAAGCCATCTCCAGAAACCAAGCAAATTGTATCCTATCTTCCAGATACGACCTATTTAGATGAACACATGCGAATTTCAGAAGCGATTGACTTATTTAAGGATTTCTATGCAGATTTTGATGAGGCACGCGCCCTTCACCTCCTCCAAGATCTCAATATTGAGCTAAATAGTCGTATTAAACATTTATCAAAAGGAAACAAAGAAAAGGTTCAATTGATTTTGGTCATGAGCCGGCAAGCCCTTCTCTATGTCCTTGATGAGCCAATTGGCGGTGTTGATCCTGCTGCGCGTGACTATATCTTGCGTACGATTATCACTAACTATTCTCCAACCTCTTCTGTACTGATTTCAACCCATTTGATTTCAGATGTCGAACAAATTCTCGATGAAGTCATCTTCCTCCAGTACGGTAATGTGATTCGTCATAGCGATGTCGATGACCTACGAATTGAAAGCGGAGAATCAATTGATGAACTTTTCCGCCGTGAATTTAAGGCTTAGTATTAGTAAAGGAGATTCCTATGTTTGGAAAGTTGTTAAAATACGAATTTAAAGCAGTTGGAAAATGGTATCTAGGACTGTACGCCGCAGCTGGATTGCTCTCTGTTGTCCTCGGCTTCTGGATTCAAAATATTGTTCACCGACCAGAAAGAACGATTAGTGACACAGAAATTGGTGCTTCTCTTGCTAATACCCTAGAAGGAATCCTATTTGGTGCCATTATTATCGGTTTTGCCGTCATCATTGCAGGACTCTTTCTATCAACCTTCTTTCTCATTATCAAACGCTTTAGAAAAAATGTTTACGGTCGCCAAGGCTACCTAACCATGACTCTTCCTGTCACCAATCACCAGATTATCCTGAGTAAATTGACTGCTGCCTTTATTTGGAGCACCTTATCTGGCATTGCTACTATCCTCTGTCTCTGGCTTATTTCTTCTATTTCATTTGGTGCGCTTCTCAATGAGTATATTCCTGAGATTACTGCAGGATTCAACGAAGCTTATCACGAATTTACTGGCATGGATTTTGGGATTAGTTATGCAATTACGCTCATTGTCGGTACCATTCATTCTATCCTTTTAATTTACTTCGCGATTTCTCTTGGTCAATTATTTAAAGATCATCGTACATTGCTAGCCGTTGTCTTTTACTTTGGTATCAATTTTGTAGAAGGGCTTATTTCAGCTGTATTTGTCGTATCAACAGGAGTCCTAGCAAATAGTACTACATTAGCCATTCACACAATCTTAGGTATCATTATTAGTATTATCCTTGCTATTGGTTACTACTTCGGTACCTACTACATCATGACAAAGAAATTGAATTTGCAATAGTATAGCAAAACTCTCTGAAACCAATACGTTTCAGAGAGTTTTTTCTAGTGAGAATCAATCATTACTTTCCTTTTTCTTTCCAAGAAATACGAGACTTAAAACAAGGGATACTGCTCCCAATAAGATTCCTGCAACTGATTGTTGACTGCCTGTTTTTGGCAGGGTCTTTTCATTCTCCTTACTTGTATTCTGAGACAGTGTCGACACAATTGTCTCTTTAGGCATCGAATGAGTGTAGACAGGCTCTTCTATTTTAGGCATTTTACTACTTGCTAATACTGTTTCTGGTGTTTTTTTCTCCTGATGTAACTGTAATTCACCTTGTAGTTTCTTAGTAGGCAGTACATCTGAAGAGGCTACAACTTCTTGATAGACATAGGTGACAATCAAGGTTGTATTACCTTCAACCGTACCACTCACAGATGCTGAAGATATCAAATGACTCAACCTGTCAACATCTCCTACCTTGTAGTGCCCTGCTGGAACGAGGCGATAGTTCTTTCCATCATAGCCCACAATGGTCTGCATTTTATGAACAGATGTTTCAGCATCATAACGAGTACCAGCTACCGCATTATAATGGACAAGGGCATTGTCTTTCAGAATGCGATCATTGATGTCACGGTATTCAATAATTACTGAACCTTTTACGGTCTGTTCTTTCATCGGTGGCACATCAACTTCTTCTTTTGCAATCCGTAAAATCGTTGCAGTCAGAGGTGCAAGTGTCAAACCTTGCTCAGTTAGACTCACTCCTTCTGGCTCTAGAATCGCTTCTGTACCAGCCTGTTTTCCATCTGCTAATACCTTTGCAGCTTTCAAGGATTGATCAACGGTGAAACGACGCTCCTTCGTATCTGCATTGACAAACACGAAATACTCATCGCCATTACTTGCTACTGTCTTGTAGCCTAAAACTAAATCTTCTTTCCCAACGCCATCCTTACCTGCTATCGTTAGTAAGGTCACACGCTTTTCAACCTCGTCTCGTGAAGGTAATTTGAAAGCATCTGTTGACTTACGTAAAGCAATCAATCCCTTCATGTAGGCTCGACTCTTAGCATTTTCCGGATAGGTTGCACTATCTGTCGCCTTGCTCCAGTCAAAATGATTCACTGCATCGCTTGAATCATAGGAATCATGGATAAAGTAAGGATAGTCAAATGGACTTCCATCTTCATTGGTCAAGAGATGAGCTTTATTTGGAACTTTATCATCTGCTACTGGGTTTCGATAGTCTGGGTGACGGAATTGCTTAGTCCGGCCATATTCTTGTCCAGAATGAATAAATGGAGTACCTTGCGCTGTCAAAACCATCAGATTGCCTAAGCGAAGACGACGATGAATTTCTGCTGTATTTTCTGCCTTAGCCGGATCTTTTTTTATCGACTGAGCAATGACATCAAATAAGGTCAAATTATCATGGGCTGCAATATATTGAATCACATCCCCTGGATCGTCCGCTTCAAAATTCGTTGGTTGAGCCTTGATATTTTTAAAGACTTTCTCAATATCTCGCTTGCCATTGGTAATAAAGGCTGGGGCTCCTTCATTAGGATAACCTGACTTCAAGGTATTGCGAATATCATCTGAAAAGACGGCTGCAGAATTGGTATATTTCATCCATGACTGATCTGCTGGTTGGACGGGTTTATTTTCATCTCCTGAATAGGTTGACCAGCCCTCACCCAACATGATTAGATTTGGATTTAATTTCTTTGCCTCATCATAAGCCTTTTGAATCGTTGTTGCATCGTGGTCTCCCATTAAATCAAAGCGGAAGCCATCTACTTTATATTCATCCGTTAAATACTTAATCGAATCCACTAAGACACGGCGACTCATATAGTGTGTCGTTCCCAAACGACCACCACCGTAGCTCGTTCGTGGAGTACCATCCGCATCCATGAAGTGGTAATAGTGTGGCTCTAAATCTTCAAAAATAGCTGTTTTTGCAGTATGGTTATAAACGACGTCCATGATAACACCCATACCACGTTTATGGATTTCGTTGACTAATTCTTTAAATTCTGCAATGCGCTTGCTAGGATTGGTCGGATCACTCGAATACATACCTGTCAACGAGAAGTAATTCTGCGGATCATAGCCCCAATTATAATTACTATTGCTTGAAACATACTCATCCATGCGTTCTGCATTCTTCAGTTCATTCACGTAGTAATAACTTAAAACAGGTAGCAATTGGACATGGGTCACTCCCAAATCTTTCAAATAATCTAATCTTTCGATAAAGGCAGAGAATGTTCCAGCTGGTGACTTCAAGTCCTTGGCAATTGCTTTATCAGATGTAAAATCTCGGACATGTGCTTCGTAGATAACAGCATCTTTTCGATCTTTAAAATTAGAAATTTGGGCATAATCTAATTCCTTAGGCCCTACTGCTTTCGGATCAACAAAAGCAGCCTTAGCAATCTTATAGGATGAATCTGTCTCAGCTAAATCGCTATTCCATGCAGCCAAGGATTTAGCGTATGGGTCTAAGGTCAAGACGGACTCTTCTCCACGTTTAATCTCATAGTGGTAATAGTAGCCACGATAATCTGTAATTCCAAGTGCATTTTGGGGTGTCAATTCAACATTCCAAGTCCCCTTTTCTCCCTTGACCATTGCAACCTTACCCACTATTTTGCTCTGATCATCTTTATCATAAATCACAACAGAGACTTGATCTGCACTTGGAGACCACAAGGTAGCCACTACTTTTTGACCATTTTCGCTCACACGAGCACCTAGCTCACCATCATACTGATATAGACTATCTTTTAATTGCCAATTCATACCAGTCTTAAATTGCTCACCTCCATACACGACTGTATAAGGAGATTGTTCTTGACCAAATTCCCCTTTCACTGTCACTTTTTTCGTCACTTCATCAAGAATAAGATCTTGGATAGGAACAGATTGGTTATCCTTATTTTTTATCTGAATTTTCTTTAAAATATCCTCTTTTGTAACATTTTCCAATGTTGTAAAAGTTGTTTCAATCTCACTCAAACTAATATGCTGTGCCCCTGTCATTCTAACATCATTGACAAAATAAGGGTTGGTATAAACCGTTGGATCATCATCTTTTAAGAAAATTTGACGGTGTTTTTTCAAGTCCGTAAAATTATAATCACTTGGCTGGATTTTCACATCATCTCCCGATTTACTTTCATCTAGCAATAAAAATCCAATTGTCTTAGCAAGATCCGTCAATTTGACATCCACATAGGCACCATATTTCCCCTGTTTTGCAAAATCAACTCCATCTGGCCAATTGGTTGTAGGATTTTCAACATCGCCCCAAAGCCATAAAGACTTTCTATGATAGTTCTGATCAGAGCGCAGATAATTGATGCGCACCATACCTGCTGCTAAGGGCTCATAAGTATAGGATTTGTATTCCTCGTCAAACCAGACTTCCTTCATGTTAGGGCTGATTAGCTCAATATTCTTATCTCCCGTTAAATTGTCACCAGCTGTATTATTAATCAGTAATCCAATTTTTTCTCGCTTCTCTGCAGCTAATGGCACATCAAGATAATGCCCATAATCATCTTTTTTAGCTTCAGAAAAACTAGTTGCTCCTGTTGGCCATGCGCCATTCTGACTAGAAGGTTTCTCCACATCGTCCCAAGTCCAAAGCCCCAAACTTTCTAGATTGTCAGAAGGTAGTTTCTTAAAATGTAAGCGAAGATTTCCTTCCTGAATATCTTCTTCTGCTCTTGCTCCTACTGCCCTAAAAACAGTTGGTCTATCTGTTGTTTTTAGACTTTCTTCTGAAGATACACCTTTATCTTGTAAGAATTTAATGTCGTCTCCTATTTCTCCTTCATCTGAAGTAATAGCTGTAACTTCTTCAGAAACTGAAGGTTGGGGAATTGTGTTTTCCACCTCTTCAGCTACTCTCTGTTCACTTTCTCCCAACTTCTCAGTAGCTTCTACTCCTGAAGAATCTACTTGCGTATTCAAGGACTCACCTACTTCTTCTGCCTGAACAAGTGGAGCACCGAATACGCATAAACTAGCCGATAATAAGACGGAAGCAGTCCCACATTTCAGCGTCCGCAAACCAAAATGATGGCGTTCAATCTTATTTGCTTCTTTTTCCATTTAGAAACCTCCTAAAAAAATTTGTGCAAACGTTTGCTTTCTTATCCATTATAATCTTCTACCGTCGTTTTGTAAAGGCTTACATTTCAAAACATAGATAATACATACATCATTGATACAAAAAATTCACGAACGATTGTCCGTGAATGAATTGTTTATCATTCCTGATAGGCCATTGCCAGCTGTTTCAGGAGCTTTTCTTTTTCTGCTTCTGTTGTGAAACTAGCTCGAATAGCATTCTGATTAAAGCGGTAAAAATCCTCTTTCGTAGTGCCAAAATGTTCAACAAATAAAGCGTATTCCTTGGTTAAGTTGGTGGCTGATACGGTACGATTATCAGTATTAATCGTTATATTTGCCCCCATATCATGCAAGACCTGATACGGAAAATCCGCCAAACTTGGAGCAGCTCCTGTCTGTAGATTACTAGTCAGACACATCTCAATCGTTGCCCCTGCCTTAACAAACTCCTCCATAATCTTAGAATCTTTGATAAGGGCTGTTCCATGACCAATACGTGGAATACCTAATTGAAGAGCATAAGCGACATTTGCTACGCAACCGCATTCCCCTGCATGAAAGGTCAATGGTAATCCTAACTCTTGTATTTCTTTGATTGCTTGTTCTAATACCTGTGTCGGAAAATCTGCCTCGTTGCCTGCAAAATCAAATCCCACCAATCCTCTTTTTGCTAAATCAACAACTTCTGTGAACAGCTCCTGTGTCTGTCTTACTGAACTTTGTTTCAAACCACAAACCAATACTTTACTAACAATACCAAATTCGTCTTGAGCCTGCTCTAGACCTTGTAAAACTGCCTCTACTGTCTCAACAGCACTCAAACCCTGATCCATAGACAATTCCGGAGCAAATCGAATCTCCATATAAAGAACATTCTCCTTCGCCGCTTGCGTAGCAACATCATAGGCTGCAAGCTTGAGCGCTTCTTTGGTCTGCAATAAGGGACGAATAAAGTCAAAAACCGTTAAATAATCCAGCAAGCTTTCTGCTTTTTCTGGAGCCGTAACAAGTCGTCGCAATTCCTCATCGCTTTCTGGCAGCACAATATGAGCCCATTTCGCTAACTGTCGAATGGCACTAAACGACAAGGAACCATCCAAATGACAATGAAGTTCTGTTTTTGCTAATTTTTTAAGAATGTTTTTCTGCATTTTCCACCTCTTCATTCGTTTATTGTTATCCATCATATCAAATTTAAATTAAATTTCAATAAGTAATAGCTAAAAAACAGAATGATTGCACATAAAACAGATAAAGGTATGTCCATCAGTAAAAGATAGCTAGACAGACTAATACGAGCCTACTTTTGGAGCTAAACGTACAAGATAAAAAAGATTCCCTTTTACTTATAGTACAGTATAACATAAAAAGGGAGTGGGACTCAATTGTGATTTCGTAGAAATCGATTATCCTCACTCCGTTCTTTTTAGGTTCAGGCTAAACAATCCACTGAATTCGTTTACTCCCACCCTCGCACGTTGACTAGCTTTCACAATTGAGAATTGTGAAAGGTTGGAAATAGGGCTAGCAAAGAATTGTTTGCTAGCCTTTTCTAATAGAATGTTAATTTATCAACGTTTTACAAACCAAACAACTACTGCGTTTAACTGTTAAATCTACAAAAATAATGAGAGCGGGAACTTTCGTCCCACTCCCTTCTTTTTACTTTTAACGGAAGACATGGGATTCGAACCCACGCACGCTTTTACACGCCTACCGCGTTTCCAACACGGCCTCTTAAGCCTCTTGAGTAATCTTCCATCATCCACATGGAGCCGGTGGGAGTCGAACCCACGTCCAAACACCTGCTAACTTATTCGTCTACAACCATAGGTTATGTCTTCATTTAACCTGGATAGGACACATAACTCAAGCCCCAGACAAGCGATTCAGTCTATCTCTTTTAGAATTTACTGACACAATTCTAACGTAGCTTGCTCATTTAAGACCAGACAGCAGACACAAGCAATCCGCTACTAGTCACGCAGGCAGGTTATTAAGCTGCTAATGCGTAAGAATTTGTATTTTTTGCAGTTATATTTAACTGGCGTTTTACATCCGCTAGATGAGTTGCAGAACAAGCCTCATAATGCCTGTCGAATCCGTAACGACCCCTTGATTAGAGTACCACATTAGTATACCAAATTAGATAAAAAATAGCAATAGATTTCAGTTTCTATTTTCCGAAATAGCGTAATGTATGATAGAATAAAGATATGTATAAATTTTGGCAAAAAACCTTTCAAATCCTTAGTATTCTCACTCTGATTGTAAGTGTCTTTCTTGTTTTTTGGTTATATAAGATTGGGATTTTAAATGACCAAAATGTTTTAGCTGATACGATTAAGAGTCATGGAGCCTTTGGTAGTTTGACCTATATTTTCATTCAAATTATCCAAGTAGTGTTTCCCATTATTCCAGGCGGTGTTACAACTGTTGTTGGTTTCCTTGTCTTTGGCCACTGGTGGGGATTTGTTGTCAACTATATCGGCATTTCCATCGGAAGTATTATTCTTTTCTGGTTGGCACGGAGATATGGCAAAGCCTTCTGTCTACTCTTTATGACAGAGGAGACATTTTACAAGTATGAAAGCAAAATTGACAATAAGAAGAGCTACGAAGTCTTTTTTATCCTCTGTATGCTCTCACCAATTTCCCCAGCTGATGTCCTTGTGATGATTACTGGTCTGACCAGTATGAGCTATCGCAAATTTACCACGATTATTCTCTTGTGTCGACCTATTTCCATCGTTTCCTATAGTCTCTTTTGGATTTATGGTGGACAGTGGCTACAACAGTTTATGAAATAAAAAACATTCGTTAGAGCGATTTCTAACGAATATTTTTTTACTTGATTCCTAGTGCAATCCGTGCATAACGACTCATTTTTTGGACTGTCCAAGCTGGTGACCAGACGAGACGAACATCTACTTCTGTCACTTCTGGAACCGTCCCCAATACATCGTAAATCTGATCAGTAATCAAATCAGCCAAGGGGCACCCCATCGTCGTCAAGGTCATATCAATCTCTGTTTTCCCATCCATGAAACGAATGTCATAAATTAAGCCAAGATTGATAATATCAATTCCTAATTCAGGATCAATGACTTCTTCTAAGGCATGAAAAATCCGTTCCTGAATTTCTTTTACTTGTTCTTCTGTATAAGCCATTGATAGCTGTCTCCTCATGTTGTATTAGATACAGGCCGAGCGGCTGATACTGCCTATCCGTAGACCTGCTCTCCTATTTCAATGCGTGCGTTAAAACGGTTCACCGAACCGAATCGCTTTCTGGTTTTCGAGCGAGCGTTAAAAACCTCCCCCGAACTAGCCCACTCTCATATTTCTAGGTGGGAGCTGATACTGCCTATCCGTAGGCTGCTTGCCTATTTCTAGGCAGGCGTTAAAACGGTTCACCGAACCGGCTCGCTTTCTAGTTTTCGAGCGAGCGTTAAAAACCTCCACTGGAGGTTTTTAATCCTCAATAAAGTCGCGTAATGGTTTGCTTCTGCTTGGATGGCGGAGTTTACGGAGGGCTTTGGCTTCGATTTGGCGGATGCGCTCACGGGTAACATTGAAGACTTTACCGACATCTTCTAGCGTACGCATCTTCCCATCATCAAGTCCAAAACGCAGACGCAGAACGTTTTCTTCACGGTCTGTTAGGGTATCTAAGACTTCATCCAATTGTTCACGGAGGACAACACGGGTTGTATAATCAACTGGATTCTCAATCACTTCGTCTTCGATAAAATCACCAAGATGACTATCATCTTCCTCCCCAATCGGTGTTTCAAGAGAAACAGGTTCTTGGGCAATCTTCAAGATTTCACGAACCTTATCAGGAGTCATATCCATCCGTTCAGCAATCTGCTCTGGTGTTGGATCTTGACCCAATTCTTGCAATAAATTGCGCTGTTCACGGACTAATTTATTAATGGTTTCAACCATGTGAACAGGAATACGAATAGTACGAGCCTGATCAGCAATAGCACGCGTAATGGCTTGACGAATCCACCATGTTGCATAAGTTGAAAATTTGAATCCTTTTGAGTAATCAAACTTATCAACAGCTTTCATCAAGCCCATATTTCCTTCCTGAATCAAGTCCAAGAATTGCATACCACGACCAACATAGCGCTTAGCAATCGAAACAACCAAACGAAGATTGGCTTCTGCAAGGCGTTGTTTGGCTTCTGGGTCACCAGCTTCTACGGCTAGAGCTAATTCCTGTTCTTCTTCATTGGTTAAGAGTGGAACAACCCCAATCTCTTTCAAATACATGCGCACAGGATCATTTACTTTAGCAGAATTGCTACCCAGTAACTCTTCATCTGTCAATTCGGGTTCTTCTTCAACTTGGAGAGCACGCGCACTCGGATTTCCATTTTTATCAACAATCGCAATTCCGGCATCTTGGATGCGTTGCAATAGGTCATCAATCCCATCTGCATCCAAGGTGAAAGGGATGACTAACTGATCGTTGATTGCATCATCTGTTGCGGTTCCCTCTTTTTTATGGTTACGGATAAAATCCGCAACTTGAACATCAAAAGTGGTTACTTCTTGTTTTTTCTCTTTTTTACCAGTCATAGTTACTCCATTTTTCTTTTCTGTGCAATAAGTTGTGCCAATTCATCAAGTGCTGCTTCGGTATTCCCAACATGAACCTGTTCCCGAATAACACGCGATTTCTGCTGATTTTCTCGTTTCAGCTGTTCTTGGTGCCGCCGCCTTTCTAGCTCCTCCAGCTCATTTTCGCCTACTTCCTCTGGCAATTTTTCCTCCAATACCTGATACCAGGCACGCTGGACCTGTTCTGTTTGTTGTGCCAAATCATAAGCAGTCACCTCCCCATGCTCTTTTAACAATTCAAATAAGACCTGCAATTCTGGTGTAAAAAAGGCAAAATCTTCTCTTAAACGGTAATCATTTAGAATATAAAGATGGGTCACCATACGATAGAATAAATGATTCTCCGCCCTTACCAACCGGGATAAACGAGCTTGCCGTGGTAATTCTGCTCCAAATGTTGTCAACGGAGGCTGACTAGATGAAATCATCTGACTTCTGGCCTGTCGCTCATTTACACGCAGATGATTGACCGCAGCTTCTACCTGGCCATAGTCGAAATCAGGTAAAACATCCGCCACCTTATATATATACGAATTTTGTGCCGTAATTGACTTATTCTTCGCAATAATGGGGGCAATTTGATCTACAAAATCAATCTGCATTTGTAAATTATCGGGATTTTCAGGCTTGAGATACTGAATTAGAAATTCAACATCGCTAATCCGACTGTTGGTCAAAACCTGATGTAAGAGCTCCTCGGAATTCCTCGCAAGAAACTCATCAGGATCCAAATTCTCAGGCAGACTGATAATTTCTACTTGAAATGCTTGCAACTCCTCTAGGGCCTTGGCAGTTGCTGCCTGTCCTGCTGCATCTCCGTCATAGGTTAAAATCACCTTTTTACAGAATTTCGCTAAATGGTGAACATGTTCTCTGGTCAAGGCTGTTCCCATTGAGGCAACCGCATTGTCAATTCCTGCACGATGAGCTGCGATAACATCCATGAAGCCTTCCATTAAGTAAACTTCGCGGCTTTTCTTGATACTTGCCTTGGCCTTATCTAAATGATACAGCTCATAACTCTTGTTAAAAATGGCAGTGCTTCTACTATTTTTATATTTGGCGATTTGTTTATTTTCACTATCTTTTTGCTGCCAAATCCGACCTGAAAAAGCAAGCACCCGTCCGTGCTCATCCGTTAAGGGAAACATAATTCTTCCCTGAAAGGCGTCATAGATTAGGTTATTATCAGCAGGATTAAACAAACCTGAAGCGAGCAAATCCTGTTCAGAAAACTTACCAGACAAATGCCTGTACAGATAATTTTGCTCCTGCGGTGCAAGCCCAAGCTGAAAGTGCTTGATAACCTCATCCGTCAAACCTCTTTGATGTAAATACTGTCTAGCTTCCGCACCCATTTTGGTCGTCATCAAGAGAGCATGATAAAATTTTTCTGCCTCCGCGTGAATATCAAAGAGAACTTGATGAGGATGTACCTGTCTTTCCCTCTGGACAACCGCTTGCTGTTCTAGCTCAATCCCAGCCTTCTCAGCTACTACTTGCACACTATCACTAAAGGAAATACCGCGATATTCTTCGATAAATTTAAAGACATCCCCTGATTTGCCACAGCCAAAGCAATGGAAAAATTGCTTGTCTTCTACCACATTAAAGGACGGTGTTTTCTCGCCGTGAAAGGGACACAGCCCCAAGAAATTGCGCCCTGCTTTGGTTAAGGAGATGGTTTCACCAATGACATCAACAATATTGACTGCCTGTTTAATTTCATTAATCTTCTCTTTTGAAATCATTGGATCACCTCCTTCTAGTGCAGAATAACAGCTATTATAACATGTTCTATTTTATACTAAAAATGTAAAAATGTAAAATTTCCGAGCTAGATTACTTGTAAAAAAAAACATTTCGGACTATAATAAAGACTGTTAATTTTTATGAAAGGACATATTTAGGATATGTTAAAAGATTTAAAAGCGTTTTTACTACGCGGTAATGTTGTTGACTTAGCAGTCGGTGTAATCATCGCTGGAGCATTTGGGGCAATCATTAGCTCACTTGTTGAAGATGTTATTACTCCACTTTTCTTGAACCCAGCTTTGAAAGCTGCTGGTGCAGAAAAAATTGCTCAACTTAGCTGGAATGGTGTTGCTTACGGTAACTTCTTGAGTGCTGTCATCAACTTTGTCATCGTCGGAACTGTTCTCTTCTTCATCGTAAAAGGTATGGAGAAAGCTCAAAGCCTTACTAAAAAACAAGAAGCTATTGACGAAGCTGCAGCTGCTGAAGTTGCTGGACCAAGCCAAGAAGAATTGTTGGCTGAAATCCGCGATTTGTTGAAAAATAAATAATAACGAAAAAGACAGGTGGCCTGTCTTTTTTTTGCTCTCATGATTATTATTTATGATCTAACGAACGTTTATAGACCACAAATTCCGCAGGTGATAAAAACAACTCATCATAACCCAAGGCTTGACAAAGCTGAGTCGTGGTTGGTTGCGATAGGTAAGCCTGCTCTAAGGTTTCCTTTTGAGAAAAGACTTCTTTGACAGATCCGTCTAGCAAGACTTGTCCTTTAGCAAAGACGATGGCGCGGTCAAAGGTTTCTGCGACAAAGTCCATATCGTGTAAAATAGAGATGACGACTTTGCCTTCTTTCTCTAATTCCTTCATCACTGCTTGAATTTTTTGTTTTCCTGCTGTATCTTGCGCAATCGTTGGCTCATCGAAAATCACAACCTGTGTATCCATGGCAATGATGGCTGCAATCGAAACCATTTTTCGGTCTGATAAGCCTAAATCATAAGGATTGACCTTCTCCTGCCCATCCAATCCTAACTTGGCCATAGCCTTCTTAGCAGCAGCCTCAGCCTCTGATCTTGACAGTCCCATTTGCAGAGGACCAAACATAATCTCATCTAGCACAGTATGTTTAAAAATTTGATCGTCAGGATTTTGGAAAATCAAGCCAATAGATTTTGCAATTTGTGCCACACTTTGCTGGCTCAAATCTTGTTGATTCAGAGAAATCGTTCCGCTTGTCGGTGTTAGCAAGCCTTTCAATAATTTCACAAAGGTAGTTTTCCCTGCTCCATTTTGACCGATAATGGCTGTCGAGCCTGTTTTGATGGTCAAGTTAATCCCTGTGAGAATCGGAGTATCTGGTTTATACGCAAAGTGTAAGTCTTTAATAGTCAGTTGATTCATAGTTTATTCCTCGCTCTTCGCTAATAAATACTGAGCTTCTTCAAGAGTCACTGGATAAAGATGGCTATCTGGCAAGGTAAGATTCAAGTCCTTGCAAATCTGCGTAAATGTCGGTGGCACAACGCCGTGTTCTTCTAAATCAGGACGTGAAAATATCTCTTGCGGTGTATCAAAAGCAACTAATTTTCCTGCATCTAATAACAGAACTCGGTCGCTATAGGCCGCGATTTTTTCAATTTTATGTTCGACCATAATCACGGTAATACCTTGTTTACTCAAGGTTTGAATAGCCTGAAACACTGCTTCACTTCCTTGAGGATCTAGCTGTGAAGTCGGCTCATCTAGGATAATCACCTCTGGTCGCATAGCGATAATACTTGCAATGGCCATCCGTTGCATCTGCCCACCTGACAAATCAAAGGGAGCTCGATTGCGGTATTCTGAAATTCCCAACAATTCCAAACTTTCTTCGATCCGTTCCTGCATTTCACCACGAGGAACACCAAAATTTTCTAGTCCAAAGGCAATTTCTTCATAGACTGTTGATTTTGAGCCCGTCACTTGGTTGAAAGGATTCTGAAAGACGCTTCCCACTTTCTGGCATAAATCATCAACTTCTACCGTCTTAACTTCCGTCTGGTCAATCCATACCTTCCCGCCATAGGCGCCTCGATAAAAATTAGGCACCAAGCCTGTCAAGGCCTGACAAAACGTACTCTTTCCTGAACCATTTCGCCCAATAACTCCGATAAACTCTCCTGGTTGAATCTCACAGGAGATACCATCTAAGGCCAAGGTTTCCGTATGAGGATAGCGATATTTTAGATTTTCAATACGAATCGTAGCCATTATACTAACCTCCAAATCAATGCTGCAATCAACCCTGCTACACACATCAGTTGAATCGGACGATCATATACTGAACGAACTGGCGGGGTAATAAATGTTTTCTTAGCTTTTGAATTAAACCCGCGTACTTCTAAGGCAATCGCCCGCTCCTTGGTTTCAATAAATGAACTCATTATGACAGGTGATACTAAAGGCAAGAATGCCTTAATCCGAACTAATAGCGAGCCCTCGGTCTCCATTCCACGGCTTCTTTGCGCATCTGTAATCGTCGCCATGCGACTAGTCATCTGAGGGATGAGTTGGAAGAGGGAGATAAAGACATAGCCCATGCGTGGTGAAAAGCCTTTGCGTACAAGGTCTTCAATCATATCTGATGATTTTGTTGTGAGAATCAATACACAAAATGCAAGAATAATATTATAGATATTCAAAGCAATCCCTAGAGCAAATAAAAGCCCTTCTTGATAAAAAGTCACTGGTCCTAGCGTAAGAACAGGCGTTTCGTTACCTTGTCGAAACAGTCCCTGAATAATTGCAACCGTCAAAATAACAAAGGACGATAGACTCACAATTGGAAATGTTCTAGAAATCACCTTGGAGTGAGCTAGTAAAAGAGCGCTTAAGACAATGGTGATTCCAAAACACCACCATTCATTAGCAAGGATTGGAATGACAATAGCTGCTAGTACATAGACAATCTTTGTGAGAGACGACAAGCGATTCAGAAACGAATGTTTTTCTTCGTATAAACTCATAGTTTTCATACTGTCTTCCTCCTAATCTAAACTCTCAATCACACTGTTGGTCTGGTAGAGTGATAAAAGACTCTTTGGCAAGCTCTTATAAAGACTCAATACAAGAATGAGGACGACTATTTTATCAGGAATGTCTACCACGACTTCATCCATAAAAGAAGCGAGCCAAACAGGATAGTTTTGAGATAGCATACCAGCATAAACTAAATCTCCCCAAAGATTTCCTGTTGTTCCACCCCAGAAAATCATGTTCAAAGGCGTGGAAACAAGGACCGCAGCAAGACCTGCGACAATCCCCGTTAGAAGAGCCCCGCTTAATTTTTTCATACTACCATAGTAGGCCATACAACCAACCGTAATTCCTAGTGCAGCATTGGTGAGAGCATATACAGTAGCAATCGGATCAACCGTCAAGCCATAGATGACATTATTCATGATTCCTACAATAGCTCCTACTACTGGTCCAGCCAAACAAGCTGATAGACAGGTCCCAATTGAATCGAGCCAAAGCGGTAGTTTCAGTACCCCTGCAAAGAGTTTACCAATATAGTTAATCCCTACCCCAGCTGGAATCAACACGAGTGCGGCAGTATTAAACTTTAGCGACCACGGATTATTCTGTTTCCAATTCATCTCAAGACTCCTTCCTTTCATTTTCTAAAAGAACAATTGCTTTAAGAGCGGTCAGGATTTCATTTTTTTCTCCACTTGCTGCCAACTCATCCCCATTGACATAGCCATTGATGTCCTGACCCAGATCTCCCTCAAACAAGGCTACGGTATTTAAAATAGAACCTGTTTTGACTCCTCTGAGTGCACCGATTGTAAAGAGGGCTGCACTTTCCATATCTGCTCCCAGCACACCTTGTTTAGACCAATACGCATCAATTGCTTCTTCCCGGTCGGTATAAAAGCTATCATGACTGCGACCAATACCAATATGATGCCTAATCCCTTGTGTCTCAGCAGCTCGTATCAAAGCAACTAAAACCTTGGTATCTGGAATTGCTGGGAAAGCTGTGTCAATGTAAGCTTTTGAAGTCCCTTCATCTCGAACAGCTCCATTTAAAATCAGCAGATCACCTAGTTCAATCGGCTCTTGTAAAGCTCCACAAGAGCCAATCCGAATCATGTGAGTCACTCCTATATTGTGCAACTCCTCCACCGCAATTCCCGTCGAGGGGCCTCCCATACCTGTAGAAACAACAAGAACAGGAATTCCCTTATAAGTCCCGCGAACACTTTTATGCTCCCGATTAAAGGCGATTGAAACTGCATTGTCTAAAAACTCCGCGACTCGGTCAACCCGCATCGGATCTCCTGGTAAAATCGCATATCGTGCTGCATGCTCTTTTCCACAACGAATATGAGGTTGCATAAATATTCCTCCTAACGTAATAAAGTTTCTAATTTTGAGCGATTGATAAGATGAATCTTTCCTTGTGAAAGATAGATGATGCCTTGTTCTCGCAATTCTTTCAAGACGCGATTAACACTCCGTTGAGTAACAGCCATTTTCTGACTCATCTCTTCTGAATTCCAAATAATATCTCGCTGGTTGCGCAAGTCAAACTGTTCCAACAAATAATAGCAAATTCGCTGCTTTAGATTGTACAGATTATTGCGCTTCATCCGCTCACACATCTGATAAGAGCTTTCGCAAATCTTCTGGATAAAGAGACGATTAAAATTTTGATCTAACGACATCCAACGAAGTAAAAGAGAGCGTTCCAGCTCCAAGACCGTCACTTGTCCTCTCCCTTGAACATGGCTAATATAAGGTAGTTGCTGGAAAATTTCCATTTCTCCAATAAAGTTTCCCGTATGGTAGGTCGTCAAAAAGTATTTCTTGCCATACTCTGACTCCGAGTAAATATCCACTTCTCCTCGTACGATGATATAAAAATGGTGATGAACTCGTCCCTCAGCTAGTTCGAATTCTCCATCCCTATAACAGCGAACCCGAATCATCCGTAAAATTTCATAAGGACATTGTTTTAGCAATTGGAAAATAACAGGTTCCGTTTCTAAAATTGTCGCAATGGTTTGCAAATCAGACGTCATCTTCTAGCCTCTCCGCTACCGCTCTTTATTACAATGATAGCGCTTTCTTTTTGGTTTGTACAGGAAATTTGTCTTTGATTTCTCTTAATTATCACTCTTTTTTATCTCTTTCAAGGATTTACAAAGACATTTGTCCATTTGTTTTATTGTAGCGAACTTTCCTATAAAAATCCAGTCTTTCGCTACTGATAAAAAAGAAGCCGGATTTCTCCAACTCCTTTCAGTTTTCTTATTTCTCATACCCATTCGGGTTCTTTGCTTGCCAATTCCATGTGTCGCGGCACATATCTTCAATTGTTTTTTCGGTTTTCCAGCTTAATTCTGCAAGAGCCTTATCTGCATTGGCAAAGCAGGTTGCTACATCCCCAGGACGGCGATCCACAATCTTGTAGGGCACTGGCACGCCATTGACTTTTTCAAAGGCCTGTACCAGCTCTAAAACGCTTGTACCCTGACCTGAACCAAGGTTATACGTGTAGACACCTCTTGTATCTGCAATCTTCTCCAAAGCCTTAATATGCCCGAGTGCTAAATCCACGACGTGAATGTAATCACGGACTCCTGTTCCGTCTACTGTATCATAATCATTTCCGAAAATGCTTAATTCAGGTCGTTTTCCAACGGCTACCTGCGCAATAAAAGGCATGAGATTGTTTGGAATCCCTGCAGGATCTTCACCAATTAAACCTGACTCGTGGGCCCCAATTGGGTTGAAATAGCGGAGTAAGGCAATACTCCATTCACCATCTGCTACCGCTACATCTCGCAAAATTTGCTCCAACATAACCTTAGTATAGCCGTAGGGATTGGTCGCGCTGGTTGGCATGGTTTCAACGAGTGGGGAAGGATTGTTCAGACCATAGACTGTTGCACTTGAGCTGAAAACTACCTTTTTCACACTAAATTCAGCCATTACTTCAACCAAGGCAAGTGTCGTCATGATATTATTTTCATAATACATGACAGGCTTTTCTACAGACTCACCAACTGCCTTGTAACCAGCAAAATGAATCGCAGCATCAATCTGTTCCTTTTTAAATATAGCCCTTAGACCGTCCTTATCTGCCACATCTAACTCATAAAATGTTGGAGTTTTGCCTGTTATTTCCTTAATTCTATCTAAGACCAATAAACTTGAATTGGATAAATTATCGACAATTACAACTTCTTTGCCTAATTTCAACAATTCAACCACGGTATGGCTACCAATGTAACCTGCACCACCTGTTACTAAAATACTCATGACAAACTCCTTTATATTAGTATAGATTAGACAGAAAAAACAGCCTTACAGCTGTTTTTCAAATGTTAGAATTTTTTACGCTTGCGAGCTGCTTCTGATTTGCGTTTACGTTTTACAGATGGTTTTTCATAGAATTCGCGTTTGCGTGTTTCTTGAAGAGTACCAGCTTTCGTAACCGCACGTTTGAAACGACGAAGAGCATCATCAAGTGATTCGTTCTTGCGTACAACTGTTTTTGACATTATTTTCACTCCCCTCAATTTCAAAGTCTACACTATTATACTTCTATCCCTTCATTTTGTCAAGGTGTTTGCAGAAATTTTCTCAAACTTTACCTTGCTTTTCTTTTTGACTTACAGGCAAGAATCATGCTAAGACAAAATCCTTCATACAAGACAAAGAACAATAGGAAGCAATGGAGGAAAAATTCAGCCGGTAAAATGTAAATAACAGGGTCCGTATTGGGATTAAAGAGCCAAGTGCTGTCACCAACAAACAGTATCTGATGAAAAAGTGTAAAAAATTGATCAAATCCAATCATAAAACCAACCATTCCAATTACGACTGGCACAAGAGCTGCCACGACAAAAATGGGACGATACAATTTTCCATACCCTTTTTTCATCACCTGTTTGTAAAAGGACAGAAAACCAGGCAAACTAATCAGAACAATAGCCTGAGCTAAGTGGAAGAGCCATTTGACTTGCTTAAAATGATGCAATCCGTCCGCAGACGAAGGAAAATTCGGCATGGCTAGAACTTGTTCCCAAGGTAGGGTCAAATAGCGCAGAAGGATTGTAAAATTATAGCCAATATCCGCACTTTTCATATAGACAACCTGTTCTAACCCCAGCCATTTCACTTCCAAGGGATAGAGGAGCCAAGCTAGGTAAATCGTAGCAACAACCGCTGTTGACAAGAGAAAGAAGAGGCTAGCAATAAGCGAAAATTTAGTTTTCATCAAACCTCCATTCATCTAAACTGTTTAAGATATGCGTCGGAGCTATAGGTAAGGTAGCAACCTCTTCTACTTTCGTAAATCCTGTCAAGACCAAGAGAGTAGGAAATCCATTATCAATCCCTGCTCGAATGTCGGTCAAATAATTATCCCCAACCATGAGGGTCTTACTCCGCTCCGTTCCCAAAATGGACAAGGCATTGTCCATAATAATTGCTTGGGGCTTACCAATAAAGGTTGCTTTGACCCTTGTCGCAGCTTCTAGCAAGGCAATTAAAGAACCCGCACCCGGTAACAAGCCTCGTTCTGTTGGAATATTTAAGTCGGGATTGGTTCCAATAAAGATAGCTCCCTTTTGAATCGCTAAAGTGGCACAGACTAATTTTTCATAGGTCAGATCCGTGTCCAATCCAACCACGACATAGGCAGGATTTTCCGTTTCTTCTACATAACCTGCTTCAGAGATAGCTGATTTTAAGCCCTCTTCTCCAATCACATAGACCGTTTTTTCCTTACCCATTTGATTCATATAATCCACTGTCGCAAGACTGGCAGTATAGATTGTTTCAAGTGGTGTATCAATATGAAATTGCTCACGTAACATAGCTTGAACCACTTCTGGTCGACGAGTGGTATTATTGGTCACAAAAAGATAGGGAAGATTCCGCTCCTGCAAGGCATGAACAAATCGTTCTCCTGCTGGAATGCGATCTTTTCCCTTATAAATCGTACCGTCTAAATCAATCAAATATCCTGTATAGGTCATCTAATCTCCTCATTCAAATCGTGCTTCCCAATGCTCCGCCTGATGTGCTTCAAAACAAAGCGCTATTTGTTCGGCTGTATTTTTCGTCAAAGACAGGGGAGGTAAATCATCCAAAGCAAAGTAGTCACTTGCAACGGTTTCTGAATTTGCCTGAAATTGCCCATCGATTCTTCGGCATAGGTAAAAAATCTTGGTCACATGGTGGACAGAACGACTAGGATTGCTCTTTGACTTATCCAAAATAGCCACTAATCGTTCCACCTCTACTTCAAGTCCTGCTTCTTCCTGTACTTCCTTGATGACATTGTCCATCGTTGACTGATCAACATCGCACCAACCTCCTGGTAGCGACCATAGGCCATCATTTTCTTGCACCAAAAGAATCTTCTCTTGTTCAATAATCGCTGCTCGTGTGTCTAATTTTGGAGTCTGATAACCTGATTCATTACAAAATAAATCGTGTACTGTTTCCAAGGGTAAGCCTGAGGGCTCAACCAACATTTCAGCAGCTATCCGGCGAATTTCTTCAAATCGTTCAATGTCATAGACATCTTTGCCATAAGCCAGACCTGTCTGTGCCAAGGCCTGCAAACGGATTGCCCACTTGAGCCACTTATCCTCTGTCATCTCTTTTCTCCCATTTAATCATACCTTGGGCATTGAGTTGGCCATTGGACCAGATTTCGTGCTGACTGACACCTTCTTCTTGAACAGCTTTTGTCGTCACTAAAGACCCTGGTGCCACTTCTTTTATATACTTAAGCTGAAAATAGACTGGCCGATGCTGAAGAAGAAAATCATAGTCTAAGCTCTCATACATCCACTCGAGGTATTTACTATTGTTAACATGACCATTTAAGTCTATGTCAAAATACCGCACTTCTCGCTCTGCTTCAACGCTTTCTCCTAAGGTGTCATATTTGGGCGCGCGCGCTACTTTTTTCACTTTTTCTGATTGATACGGAGCAATCAATTCCTCTGGAACAGGACTGACCTTTCTCGTCTCAAAATCAATCAAGACAAAATAGGCTAAAATTTTAATCAGTAAAGCTCCCGTTTCATCATAAATATGAAAAGTCCGATAACAGAAGAATTTATTGTAAGACTTTGCTTCTGTCTCAATCGTAACGGTTTCTTGATAGCGTGGTAAACGATGAATATCTACCTCATAATCCGTCACCACCCAAACCAAGCCATACTCTTCAAAAATAGCTTTGTCTGCACGTCCAAGAAGTTCCGATTGGCGACCAGACAAGGCCAAACAATAGGCCAAAAAGCCTGGAATTTTTAACTCTTGCTTGACATCTACCATGTCAAAAGGTAGAGTGAGTGTTTCCTGATAACGTAGTCCCATTAGTCCTCTCCTAGTATAAATCGTTCTGCGACTGTATCCCCAAGAAACAGTCCCTTCTTGGTCATTCGAATACAATCCTCTTCTTCTTGAAGTAATCCTTCTGCTTTCAATTCTGCTACTACCTGACCATAGCGTTTCTCAAAGGAAGTCTGGAATTTTTCTTCAAATCGTGCAATGGAGACTCCTGTCTTTTTCCGCAAACCTAAAAACATTTCTTCTTCCATTTGCTCTGCCTGCGACAACTGCTCTTCGTGAAGCCTTGCATGACCTTTTGCACGAATGGATTTTAAATAATGTTGAATCGGCCCACGATTACGATACCGCATCCCCTTGATATAACCAGAAGCCCCTGCTCCAAGTCCAAAATATTCTGCATTATCCCAGTACATGAGATTGTGTCTGCTTTCAAAGCCTGGCTTGGTAAAATTGGAAATCTCATAGTGTTCAAAGCCATTTTTTTCTAATTCTTGCAGAATGTATTCAAACATATCTGACTCGACATCTTCATTGGGCAAGTGTAGCGTACCACGGCGCTGTCGGTTCATGAAAACAGTATGGTTCTCTAAAATTAAGCTATACAGGCTCATATGAGGAATATCCAGCGCCAAAGCTCTTGCTACATTGTCCTTGACCTGCTCCATGGTCTGACCTGGTAAGGCATAGATTAAATCAATCGAAATATTATAAAAACCAGCCTCTTTTAAAGCACCAATCGTTTCATAAATCTGGGCTTGATTGTGGGAACGACCAATTTTCTTGAGCATACGATTATCAAAGGTTTGTACACCAAGGGAAACCCGATTGCATTTGGATTTTCGGAGAACAGCGATTTTATCAGCTGTCAAATCTCCAGGATTGGCTTCAATTGTAAACTCTTCTACTTCCGACAAGTCTAGGATAGCTTCTAGATTTGTCAGCAAATAATTTAATTGCTCTGCTGAAAGAGCTGAAGGTGTCCCGCCCCCAATATAGAGCGTTTTTAAAGGGGGTAAATCATAGAAACGTACTTCTTCCATGAGAGCAGCTAAATACTCATCAACAGGCTGGTTTTTAATAAATACCTTTGAAAAATCACAATAATAGCAAATCTGAGTACAAAAAGGAATATGAATATAGGCTGATGTTGGTCTGTTTGTCATGAAGCTATTATACCATACTCATCCCTTTTCGTCAGAAAGAGGAAATGGAAAAAGAATTAAACAGAAGGTAACTCCTGTTCTTATTCTCCTCTTATAACATACCACTCACTTATTGCGCTTGAGCGCAAGATAAAAAGGTCCACATAGGAAAGGGAGTTAAACAGAAAGCAACTTCTGTTCTTATCCTCCTCTTATAACATACCACTCACTTATTGCGCTTGAGCGCAAGATAAAAAGGTCCACTGGACCTTTTTATTTCTCCAAATGCCAAATGTCTTCGTTGTACTGCTCAATCGTGCGGTCACTTGAGAAGAAACCAGCTTTGGCAATATTAACAATGACTTTTTCTAACCAAGCATCACGGTCTTCATAATCCGCAAGCATACGTTCCTTGGTTTCAATATACTCTTCTAAATCAAGGAGGGTCATAAAGTGGTCATTGTGTTTCAGATTGTCTTGCAATCTCCACAAGCGCTCATCAATTCCCCCTGCTTGGCGAATAACATCGCTGGTAATAAAATCTACTAAGGGACGAATAGCGTCTTTTTCATAGAAATGATGTGGGTTGTAAGTACCATTTGCGTAATAATCAATCACTGTCTGACTATCTTGACCAAAGATGTAGATATTATCATCGCCTACTAACTCATGAATTTCCACATTTGCACCGTCATCTGTACCAATTGTCAAGGCACCATTTAGCATAAATTTCATATTTCCTGTCCCAGACGCTTCTTTTGAAGCAAGGGAAATCTGCTCTGAAATATCTGCTGCTGGAATGATGAAACTTGCTTCTGTTACATTATAATTTTCAATCATCACTAATTGTAGGTGTGGGCTCACTTCAGGGTCATGCTGAATGACTTGTGATAAGACCAAAATCAAATGGATAATATCTTGCGCGATTGTGTAGGCTGGAGCCGCTTTTCCACCGAAGAATACGGTCAATGGACGAGCAGGAATATTCCCCGCCTTAATGTCCAAATACTTATGAATGACATATAAAACATTCATCTGTTGCCGTTTGTATTCATGCATCCGTTTAATTTGCACATCAAATATCGAATCCGGATTGACCTCAACCCCTTGTGTTTTGGCAATATGGCGTTGCAATTTCCGTTTATTGTGGTGTTTAATTTTTTCTAATTCTTGCTTGAAGGCTGCATCATCCTTATGAGCCAATAAATCTTCCAAGGCCTCTGCCCGACGGTGATAATCACGACCAATCAAGTCATCCAAATAGTGCGCTAAACGTGGGTTGGCATGCATGAGCCAACGGCGGAAGGTAATCCCATTGGTCTTATTGTTGAATTTATCAGGATACAAGTCATAAAAGGCTTTGAGCTCAGATGATTTTAAAATCTCCGTATGAAGTGCAGCCACTCCATTTATTGAGTATCCATAGTGAATATCCATATGCGCCATATGTACACGACCATGCTCATCAATGATATTAACCGCAGGATTGTTCTCTATTTCTTTTGCACGACGATCCAACTCTTCAATAAATGGTACCAAGTGTGGGACGACTTTATTCAGAAATTCAAGTGGCCATTTCTCTAAGGCTTCAGACAAAATGGTATGGTTGGTGTAGGCTGTCATACTCTTGACAATCTCCACAGCTTCATCAAAGGCAATGCCACGCAGTTCCAAAAGACGAATCAATTCAGGAATAACCAAGGAAGGGTGGGTGTCATTGATTTGAACCACCGCATAGTCTGCCAAGTCATGGATAGTTGATCCCTTAGCAACTGCCTCATCAATCAATAATTGTGCCGCATTTGACACCATGAAATACTGTTGGAAAATCCGCAAGATTTTACCTTGATCTGTTGAATCATCCGGATACAAGAAAAGAGTCAAATTACGGAAAATATCATCCATATCAAAGTCGATACCGTCATCAATGATATTGTCGTCAACAGATGCTAAATCAAAGAGGCGCAGACGATTTTTCTTTTCTGTCTTATAACCAGGCACATCAATGTCATAGAGTTTTGAAGTCAAGGTAAAATTCGCAAATGGTACTTGGTAGGAAATCGGAGATTCTGTCAACCAAGAACGTGGGGTAATCCATTCATTTGGCACAGCTGACTGCTGATGATACTGGAATAACTGACGGAACAAGCCAAAATGATAGTTCAAACCAACACCGTCACCACTCAAGCCAAGACTAGCAATGGAGTCAAGGAAGCAGGCTGCCAAACGACCCAAACCACCATTGCCCAAAGAAGGCTCCATTTCCATTTCTTCAATCGCAATCAAATCCTTACCAGCTTCTGCTAACTGGTGTTTTACTTCATCGTATAATCCTAAGTTAATCAGATTATTCGACAAGAGTTTTCCAATCAAAAACTCTGCTGAAATATAGTAAACTTTTTTCTTTTGGTCATTGGTGCATTTTGCTTCACTCCGTTGCTTTGTAAAAGCAAGAAGAGCATAATATAATTCCTGATCCGAACAATCTTCAATGCGCTTTGCATACATGGTTTGAACAAAATTTTGTAAATTGATCATTGCTTTTGTAAACTCCTACCGTTTTCATTTTTTATCGAAATAAATATGCAAGTTTTCCACTTTTTTTGGAAACGCTTTCTATTATATTATACTATATTTTTCAAAAAAAGGCAAGTCTTGAGCAAGAAAAAAATTTACACCCCTAGAGATGTAAATTTTGTCAAAATAACTTACTTAGAAATCAGTGTTTCAAGACCAACTTTCATCATATCTGTGAAGGTTGTTTGGCGTTCTTCCGCTGTCGTATCCTCATCTGGGTTGACCAAGCTATCTGAAATAGTCATAATGCCAAGAGCTTCTACACCATGCTGCGCAGCAAGGTAGTAAAGTGCTGCTGCTTCCATTTCAACAGCATGAACGCCCATGGTTCCCAATTTCACGTTTTTCTCAAAGAAGTTTGAATAGAAAACATCGGTCGACAAGACAGATCCCACATGCGTGGTCATGCCTAATTCTTTAGCGATATGATAGGCCTTGTCCAGCAGATTGAAACTAGCAATCTGTGGGAAGTCATACATAGGCCAATCGTTGCGAATCATATTTGAATTGGTCGCTGCTGCTTGTGCCAAGACCAATTCACGAACATGGACATCTGGATTGAGTGAACCTGCGGTCCCCACACGAATCAAGCGTTTCACACCGTAGTCCACAATCAACTCACGCGCATAGATAGAAATAGACGGCATTCCCATACCTGTTCCCATCACGCTCACACGCTCCCCTTTATAGGTTCCAGTATAGCCATACATGCCACGAATTTCGTTGAACAACACCGCATCTTCTAAGAAATTTTCTGCGATGAATTTTGCCCGCAAAGGGTCACCCGGTAATAAAATCTTGTCAGCAATCTCGCCAACTTTTGCTCCAATATGAATAGACATCTCTTCTCTCCTTATAGGCCTGCCAAGACTGCTTTGATTAAGCCTTTGAAATCTTCCTTAATGCGTGTAGTCACTTCGACGACTTCTTCATGGTTGAGTGAACTTTGGAACCCAGCTGCATAGTTAGTAATCGCTGAAATTCCTAAAACTTTCATCCCTGAATGCACGGCCACAATAACTTCTGGTACAGTTGACATACCGACCGCAGAAGCGCCCATGGTTTGGTAGGCACGGATTTCCGCTGGTGTTTCATAAGTTGGACCAGACACACCTAGATAGACACCTTCTTCTACCTGAACACCAATCTTCTCTGCAATTTCTTTTGCTTTGCCACGGTAATCCTTGCTGTAAGCATCTGACATATCTGGGAAACGTGGACCAAACTCATCCAAGTTTTCACCAATGAGCGGATTGGTCCCAATCATGTTGATATGATCATTGATCATCATAAGGGTTCCTGGGCCATAGCCAATACCACCTGCTGCGTTTGTCACGATGATACTATGGCAGCCAAGTGCCTTCATCACACGAACTGGGAAAGTAACGACTTCCATTGGATTTCCTTCATAGAAGTGGAAACGTCCTTGAAGAGCCAACACTTTCTTACCAGCTAAGTCTCCATAGACTAATTTACCAGCGTGACCGACAACAGTCGATTTACCCCAGTTTGGAATCTCTGCATAGTCGATGACAATCGCATTTTCTACTTCATCAGCCAATTCGCCCAAGCCAGACCCCAAAATCAAGCCAAATTCTGGCGCTATAAGACCTTTTGCTTCCAAAAAGTTCTTTGTTTCTTGAATTTTTTCCATTAATGACATCTTTTTTCTTTCTCCTATTAGTTTACAAAGCTACGTTTATATAGCCTATGACTTTCAATATTCGCTTCTGCATCCTTCTCATCCCAGATCTGCAATTCCCAAGGATAGTAGAAATTGCTCTGATTTTTAAAATAGATATGAATACCGACATAGCCGTCCCTATCTCTGATATACCAATTTTTCAGACTATAGGTTTCCTTCCAATAATCCAAGCGCTCTAAAATCTCCTGAATCTCCTCAGACTGAAGAATCACTCGTGCACCAAAAATATCATTTAAAATATTATTAACTGGATAGTGGCTATCTCTTTTTTTATAGGAATCAATCTTATACAAGATACTTTCTGCCGTCTTGACACGGTAATAATAATGGATATCTTTCACATCCGCACGATACAAATAATCATTGATAGATTCATGTAAATTAAGACGATAGGATAAGATATGCTCAGTCGGAACTCTCCTAAAGGTATGAGAAAGATTGACTTTTTCCACCTTTCCTGTTTCAAAATAATCTTTTGAATACAATTGATGAATGCGATTGATTTCAGCAATCAATCGTTCTATTTTTTCAATCATAGGACCACCTTATTGTGTTTCTGATAATATTGCATATTCTTTCTTCCACTTCCGAATCTTTGTTCGAAAGTTGGTAAAAGGTGCAACGGTATTAATATGAATCCATTTCCAAACAGACCACTTGCTAGGCGTTGAACTTGCCCATTTGCGCTGATGCGGCTGAAACAACTCCTCATCTATATAGCTGTTTACTTGCTCTAAGATAGCGCCCACCTCTTTTTCAAACTGCATCATCAACTCTTGTAAAGAATAGTCTCCATACTCTCTATAAAATTGCTGATAGAGTCCGCCAAGCTGATTCCACTTAAAGTCTCTATGCGGTGTGATCACGTCAAGTCCTACCTGTTCATCCTTTTCCCAGCCTTGCAACAGTTTCAACCAACCTAATTGATAGGCAAGCATCTGGGCTGGACTGCGATCCACTCCGTCTAGCAGCAAATCCTTGTCCTGCTCAGAAATCACCGAAAATTCTCCAATAAAGAGGTCGGCTTTCTGCTTTATTTCTGCTAACAAGGCTACCTTGGATTCATATTCTTTCATCTTATACCAATTTATCTAGGAAACTTTCCCCAATTTGGCTCTTTTCAACACCAAAGTTATCTGCAATCGTTGCTGAGATATCCGCAAAGTGCCCAACTGGAATACGGCCTGCACCTGTGAGCGATTTTCCAAAGATAAGCAATGGTACATACTCACGGGTGTGGTCTGTTCCGACATAAGTTGGGTCATTTCCGTGGTCAGCCGTAATCATGAGGAGGTCATCTTCACGAAGGTTTTCAATAATTTCTGGCAAGCGGGCATCAAATTCTTCCAAGCAATCGCGGTAACCTTCTGTATCCCTACGATGACCATAGACCGCATCAAAGTCCACTAAGTTGGTAAAGGACAGACCTTCTGTAAAGTCCTCATTTTGCAAGACCTTGACAAAGGTATCCACACCGTGGTTGTTAGACTTATTATGACCCATATCGTGGGAAATTCCTGCACTATTGAAAATGTCGTTGATTTTTCCAACACCGTAGGTATCAATACCTGCTGCTTTCAAGTTGTCAAGCACGGTTGGAGCAAATGGAGAAACAGCATAGTCATGACGATTGGCAGTCCGTGTGAAATTGCCCTGTGTTCCCACATAGGGACGCGCGATAATCCGTCCTAATAAAGAAGGGCGCTCAAGTGTAATCGAACGTGCGTATTCACAGATTTTATAAAGTTCTTCTAGTGGAATAATGTCCTCGTGAGCGGCGATTTGAAGAACAGGGTCGGCAGATGTGTAGACAATCAACTCACCTGTTTCCATTTGGCGTGGGCCAAAATCATCAATAACTGCTGTTCCAGAATACGGTTTGTTGGCCTCACGAATGATTTTTCGTCCTGAAAATGCCTCAATCTTTTGAAGCAAATCTTCTGGAAAACCATCCCAGAAGGTATCAAATGGATCAGTGATATTGAGACCCATAATTTCCCAGTGACCGGTCATAGTATCCTTTCCACGTGATACCTCTTCTAATTTTGTCACATAACCTGTTGGATTTTCTTCAGCAGCAACAGTTTTAAGCGGTGTGTCACGCTCGATATTTCCAAGACCAATCTTTGCCATATTTGGGACGTTCAAACCTGCAGTTTCTGAGATATGACCTAAAGTATCTGACGTCGTATCTGGCTCACCTGCATTAAAAAATTGATCTGCATCGGGCGCCGCACCGATTCCTACTGAATCCAATACCACAACGTGCATGCGTTTAAATTTTGCCATTTCTTTCTCCTTTAAATGAATGATTATTTCTATTATAACACAAAAACGCTTTCCTAGTCATATCTAGGTAAAGCGTTTGGATTGTCCTAGTGCTTTTGGAGAAAACGTGGCCCGTCTGGATAGCCTACGATAACTTTTGAAACCAACTGGATAAAGAGACCATGCTCTACGACACCGACTGTATGATCCAATTCCTTGGCCAAGGCTTCAGCATCCTGAATCTCTTTTAAGTCTAAGTCAATGATGTAGTTTTTCATATCGGTCACGAGTTTTTCTCCGTCTTTCATACGGAAACTTGGGCGATAGCCTTTTTCTTCAAATTTCCGAAAGAGATTTTCAGCGCCATACTGAACCACTTCTACTGGTAATTTAAAGGCTCCTAAAGTTTCAACAACTTTTGACTCATCCACAATCCAAATGCAATCCTTGCTATTGACGGCGACAATTTTTTCCATTAAAAGAGCAGCGCCACCGCCTTTAATTCCATTAAAAGCAGCATCCACTTCATCAGCGCCATCAACTGTGATGTCTACATAGGCTACCTCATCAATGGATTTTAAAGGAATTCCTAAAGAAGCAGCATGCTCAGACGTAGAACTGGACGTCGTTACACCAACAATGGACAATCCTTCTTCCTGAACACGGCGCCCTAACTCCTGTACAAAATAATAAGCAGTGGACCCTGTTCCCAGACCTACAATCATTCCATCTGTCACGAATTCAGCAGCTTTTATCCCCACCTGCTCTTTCAAACTTAGCATCTACCGACTCCTTTTAAAACGTTTTCTATTACAGTATATCACTTTACTATCCGTATTGGAAATGAAAATTGCATTTTGACAGGGCAAAAAAAGCACCTCAATTATCACTTAGATAGAGGTGCTGGCTTGTCTTATTTATCCCCAAGATTGACACTTGGTACCGTTGTTGCGGCATCCGATGTCGCTTGGAATAAATCTACTTTCTCATAACCAAAGATTCCTGCGTAGATACTTGTTGGGAAGCGTTTGATTTTCTTATTGTAGGCTGTCGCAATGGTATTGAAATCCTTACGGGCAACCAAGAGACGATTTTCTGTTCCTTCAAGCTCTGTAATCAAGTCAGAGACTTGTTGGTTGGAATTTAATTGCGGATAATTTTCGGTGAGGACGAGGAGGCGAGAAACCGCTGAATCGAGTTGGCTTTGCCCTTCCTTGTACTCGGCAGAACCTTGCTTGCTAGAGCCGATTTTAGCACGCGCGTCAGCAATAGCAGTAAAGACTTCTGTCTCATGCTCCATTGCTCCTTTTACAGAAGAAACAACGTTTGGAATCAAATCATACCGCCGTTGCAACTGTGTATCGACATTGGACTGGGCATTTTCAACCTCAGCATAACTATCTACTAAACCATTGTATTGACCAATGGCTCCCATAGCGATAAAGACAATCGCTAATACTGGAATGACAATATAGAGTAATTTTTTGTTCATTATTTTTCCTTTCTTTTTACAGTCTTTTCGTTTTCATTTACCATTCAGTCGCAAGTCGCAGGCATAGGGTAGGGTAGGCAAGACTTATTAACGACATAATAGAGAAAAACGAAAGGACGATACTACCAACCAGATGAGGCACCGCCTCCGCCACCTCCGCCGCCAGACCAGCCACCTCCGCCGAATCCTGACGATCCTGATGAATGAGAACGACTATTTGAGCTACCAGATGTACCATTTAATAACATCCATAGAAGTAAATCTCCACCGCCTCCGCGGCCACCACGACCTCCTCTACCACCGCCCTTTAAGATAATCACCATCACAATCACAACGATTAAGAAAGGAAGAAGCGCAAAGATAGACTCATCATCACCATGTTCTTCTTCAAACTCATTCATACGTGCCTGAGCTCGATCTGTTCCATAAAAGGCATCGCCAATAGCATCCACAATATAATGGACACCACCGTTGTAATCCCCTTCTCGGAAAAAACTACGCGCGTCCTCTAAGATGCGCCGCGCTTCGACATCTGTCAACACAGTTGCAGCATTATCTGAGGTCTCTATCCGAAACTTGCGATCTTCTAGGGCAATAACCAGCAAGATGCCATTATTGGTACCTGAAAACCCGACCTGCCATTTGCGAAACACTTCATTCGCTAAGGATTCGATATCTCCTGAAAGGGAATCTGTCATATAGACCCCGACCTGAAGTTGCTCGGTCGTTGATTTCCAAGCACGATTCTCACTATCAATGGCTTGAATGGTGTCACTTGATAGGGAATGGGTCTCATCTAGCACCGTTGATTCTAGCGGTCTATCAGGGACTTGGGCATATACGGAGGGAGTAAGCAACAGGAACATCAGAGGGATTAGGAACAATCCGACAATCCAACGTACACCTTTCTTCATAGGATCACCTCCTTTGTATTATTATAGCATATTTCCCCTATTTATTTAAGATTTGTGCTACGTTTTCCTGTAATCTTGGAATGAGTTCTGTTTGAAACCAAGGGTTTTTCGCCTGCCAGATATTGTTGCGGGGAGAGGGATGTACGAGCGGTAGATACTGCGGTAGATAGTCTTCATAGGCTTTGACTGTTTCGGTCAATGTGCGTTTTCGTCTGTCTCTCAAGTAATATTCTTGCGCATATTGACCAATCAAGAGTGTCAACTCAAGCTGGGGCATCATCGCAAACAGCTCTGAGTGCCATTTTTCTGCGAACCCCTTTCTCGGTGGCAAATCGCCTGATTTCCCCTTTCCTGGATAGTAAAAATCCATGGGTAGAATCGCAATCTGTCCTGACTGGTAAAACCTCTCCTCGTCCACACCTAGCCAGGCACGCAAGCGCTCCCCACTCGGATCTGCAAATAACCGACTACGCTCTTGCGCCTTCAAGCCTGGCGCTTGACCAACAATCACAATTCTTGCCCTACTGTCTACCTGAAACAAGGGCTGAATACCTTTTTCTGTATAGACTTGGTTATCCGAATCTGCCATGATTGCTACACGTATTTCTTCTAAGTCTAGCATGCAAACACCTCCTTTGTAAAAAGGGGCTGGACTTTCTGCCCAACCTCTCTTTTACATTTCTTTTGTGATGACTTATTTGACCAATTCATAGATTGCTTCTGCGTAAATAGCAGCTGCACGCATAAGGTCTTCGACATCCGCAAATTCATTAGCTTGGTGCATGGTATCTGTATAATCAGGGAACATAGCGCCGTAAGCCACACCACGTTTCAAGAGACGGCCAAAGGTTCCACCACCGATGACTTGTTCATGACCACGCAAACCTGTTTGGCGTTCGTAGACATCCAGCAAGGTCGCAACCAATGGATCTTCCATTGGGACATAGTGCGGAGTATGACCGTGTTCTGATAGGGTTACATCTACTACTGCCAACTCCTTCAAGACAGCTTGAATCTCTTCTGGACTTGTGCCTTTTGGATAACGGAAGTTGAGCGCAATGGTATTATCAGCAACTGTCTCATCAAAACGGAAAACACCTGCATTCATAGACAGTGCCCCCATTTTCTCATCTGTATGTGCTACTCCAAGCGCTTCACCCTTGTGGTCTTCAAATAAGATTTGTCCTGCAACTGCAAGGTAATCCTTAGCTGGTCCTGCAAAATCAAACTGGTTCAAGAAGCGAGCAAGATAAGTTGCCCCATTAACGCCAGATTGTGGAGACGCTCCGTGAGCTGATTTTCCAATAATGGTCACTTTGTACTTGTCATCTTCTTCAGCAAGTTCAAATGCGACCTTGTATTCTGTCGCAAAAGCTGCTAACTTGCCTGCTAGGTCTGGCAGAGCACCTGATACGAGGGCTGTTGCAGACTCTGGCACCATATTTTCACGCAAGCCGCCTGTAAATGTGTGCAGGCGTGCTGCTCCGCTATTTTCTCCAGCGAAATGAAGATACTCGGTAATATTTCCTTTTTCACCATTGATAATCGGAAACTCAGCGTCTGGTGAGAAACCAAAATCAGGTTCTTTGACACCACTATGCTCAAAGTAATAATCCATATCTGCCCAGCCAGATTCTTCATCTGTTCCCACGACAAAGCGAACTTTCTTGGAAATTGGCAAGCCCAATTCCTTAATGATTTTAAGACCATAGTAGCAAGCCATAGTTGGTCCCTTATCATCGCTTGAACCACGTGCATAAAGTTTACCGTCTTTAATGGTCGGCGTATAAGGATCTGTATTCCAGCCGCTTCCGGCAGGCACTACATCCATGTGAGCAAAGATACCAAGGACTTCATCACCGTCACCGTACTCAAAATGCCCGGCATAGTTGTCTACGTTCTTAGTTGGATAGCCGTCACGCTCTGCAATCTCTAAAAATTTGTGGAGAGCTTTAACAGGGCCAGGTCCAAATGGATGCTCGGCATCTGCTAGGCTATCATCCCGCTCAGAGTTGATTGCAAGCAAACTAAACAAATCAGCTAGTAAATCCTCGCGGCGTTTTTCCACTTCTGCTTTAAAATCAATCGACATTCTATTCTCCTTTTCAAGTATGAAGTGATACTATTTTATCACAAAATGAAAGAGATTTCATAGATTTGACAAGAAAAAGACCAACAAGACACCTTTTCACCAAATGTTAAGAAAACTCTAAAGAAAAAAGCAGACTTGAAGTGCAGGAAAGCAGTTTTCAACAAATAATGCAAGGCTTAGAACACAGCAAACAATTTTTCACCAAAAAATGGCAAACTTAAAGCACAGGGGACAATTTTTCATAAAAAAATGGCAGACTTGAAACTCAGGGAACTATTTTTCATAAAAAAATGGCAGACTTGAAAACTAGGGAGCGATTTTTTGTGAAGGAAAGCAGAATTTGACATTCAGAAAAGAAAAAATGTAAGCGCTCCATAACGAGGTATCTAGTAATCCTCTCACTCCTCCAGTATACTGTTAGTAGAAAACAGAATTGGAGGCTATTGTGATGTCACAACCTATTGTTCCTTTGGAAACGCCCCAATCTCGTCGTTTTGATAAGAAAAACAAAAACGAGATGGTGCTGAAAATGCGTATTGGAAGAGTTGAACTAAGCTTGTTCCAATCTCTTCATCAAGAAACACTGGAAACTATTTTAGATAAGGTATTGCTCTATGGCGATTCATCTCAGTGATCTAGGCAAGGTCTATCTTGTCTGCGGGAAAACGGATATGAGACAAGGTATTGACTCGCTCGCTTATCTTATTAAACGTCAATTTGAATTAGATCCCTTTTCTGGTCAAGTTTTTCTCTTCTGTGGTGGCCGCAAAGATCGTTTCAAGGCCCTTTATTGGGATGGTCAAGGATTTTGGCTACTCTATAAGCGTTTCGAGAACGGGAAACTGACCTGGCCGAGTAATGAAAACGAGGTCAAAGCCCTGACACCTGAACAAGTAGACTGGCTGATGAAGGGATTTTCGATAAGCCCTAAAATAAACCCTACAAACAGTCGTGATTTCTATTGAAATCATGGCTTTCTTTTCGGTATAATAAAGAAAACTGGAGGGTGAGACTATGGAAGAGTTATTAGCCATTATTAAACAACAAGCAGCTGTTAACCAACAACTCACAAATGAACTTGCTCTCCTTCGTGAACAAGTAGCTTATCTGACACAAAAGCTCTATGGCAAGTCATCAGAAAAGGTTGTGTATCAACCTGGTCAGCTAAGTCTCTTCGAAGAAGAACCACTTCCTGAAGAAGACGCTAACTTGCCCAGGTGACACAGAAACGATTACCTATAAACGTAAGAAAACCAAGGGAATTCGTCAGGCTATTTTTAGTCAATTCACTCCAGAGATGGTTCATCATGAACTAAAAGGCGAAGACTGCACTTGTCCAGACTGTCACGGTCAGTTGAAAGAGATTGGTTCAACCGTCCAACGTCAAGAATTAATCTTTATTCCTGCGCAATTGAAGCGGATTGATCATGTCCAACATGCTTACAAATGTCAGGCGTGTAGCGAGAAGAATCTCAGTGATAAGATTGTCAAAGCTCCCGTCCCTAAAGCCCCTTTAGCACATAGCTTTGGGTCAGCCTCCATCATCGCTCATACGATTCATCAGAAATTCAATCTCAAGGTACCGAACTACCGCCAAGAAGAGGATTGGAATAAACTTGGCTTGCCTATCACACGGAAAGAAATCGCTAATTGGCACATCAAGTCTAGTCAGTATTATTTCGAGCCGATTTATGATCTTCTGCACGAGAAATTACTAGAACAGCCCATTCTCCATGCGGATGAGACTTCTTATAAGGTCTTGGAAAATGATAGCCAGTTGACCTTTTACTGGACCTTCTTGTCTGGGAAGCATGAAGAACAGGGAATCACTCTTTATCATCACGATAAAGGGCGGAGTGGCTTGGTTGTGAAGGAGTTTCTTGGAGATTACACAGGCTATGTACATTGTGATATGTGGTCGGCATATAGGCAGTTAGACAAAGCTCAGCTAGTTGGTTGTTGGGCTCATGTCAGAAGAAAGTTCTTCGAGGCGACGCCTAAGAAGGCAGACAAGACCTCTTTAGGAGCTAAGGGATTAAGGTATTGCGACCGCTTATTTGCTTTGGAGAATGACTGGGTTGACCTCTCTACTGAAGAGCGACTACATAAACGCCAGGCAGAGTTAGCTCCCTTGATGGATGAGTTCTTCGACTGGTGTCGTGAGCAGGCTGTTTTATCAGGTTCTAAATTGGGCATGGCCTTAGAGTATAGCCTCAAATACGAAACCACCTTCCGAACGATTCTCTCGGACGGCAATCTAGTCTTGTCCAACAACATAGCAGAGAGGGCTATGAAGACCTTGGTTATGGGGCGTAAGAACTGGCTTTTTTCTCAGAGCTTTGACGGCGCTAAGGCGACAGCCATCATCATGAGCTTACTAGAAACAGCTAAGCGTCATGATCTCAACACTGAGAAATACATGACTTATCTTCTAGAACATCTTCCTAGTGAGGAAAGCCTCGCAAATAAGAACGTTCTAGAGGCTTATTTACCGTGGGCGGAAAGTATTCAAAACAACTGTAAATAGAAAACATTCCAGAGTCCGTCCAGACTTTGGAATGTTTTTCAATATACCTCGTTATGGAGCGCTTACGAAAAAATCACTGAGAATAACAGGAAAAAAGACCATTGATGGCCTTTTTTACTCTGCTATAAATAGAAAATTACATCTCATTAAAATCCCAGACATCATCCACCCATCCTTGGTAGAAATCAGGCTCGTGGCAGACCATGAGAATGGAGCCTTTATAGGCCTGCAGGGCACGCTTTAATTCATCCTTGGCATCAACATCCAAGTGGTTGGTCGGCTCATCCAAAATCAAGACATTGTTTTCACGATTCATCAAAAGACAGAAACGTACCTTGGCCTGCTCTCCTCCTGATAAGACCTGAATCTGGCTTTCAATGTGCTTGGATGTCAGACCGCAACGAGCCAAGGCTGCACGGATTTCTGCCTGATTGAGGGCAGGAAAGGCGTCCCAGACTGCTTCGAGTGGCGTTTGACGGTTACCACTGGCTGCCTCTTGTTCAAAGTAACCAATTTCTAGATACTCCCCCTGCTCAACCTGACCACCTAAGGACGGAATCAAGCCTAATAAACTTTTTAGCAAGGTAGATTTTCCTATCCCATTCGCTCCGATAATGGCAATTTTCTTATTGCGTTCAAAGGTCAGATTGAGTGGTTTGCGATTAAGAATACGGTCATAGCCAATTTCCAAATCTTTGGTCTGAAAGATAAAGCGACTCGGAGTTCGTGCCATTTTAAAATCAAAGGACGGTTTTGGTTTCTCAGCCTGTAGCTCAATAATCTCCATTTTATCAAGTTTTTTCTGGCGAGACATGGCCATATTACGAGTAGCAACACGGGCCTTATTACGGTTGACAAAGTCCTGAAGATCGGCAATTTCTTTTTGCTGACGCTCATAAGCTGCTTCTAACTGGGCACGCTTCATGGCATGTACCTCTTGGAACTGGTAATAGTCACCTGAGTAGCGCGTTAATTGCTGGTTTTCCACATGATAGACAATGTTAATTACATCATTCAGGAAAGGAATATCATGGGAAATCAGAACAAAGGCATTTTCATAATTTTGCAAATAGCGTTTGAGCCAGTCAATATGCTCCGCATCCAAATAGTTAGTCGGCTCATCAAGCAGTAGAATATCCGGTTTTTCAAGTAAGAGCTTGGCAAGCAAAATTTTGGTCCTTTGCCCACCAGATAACTCAGTAACATCGCTATCCATCCCAAAATCCATGACTCCTAAAGCACGAGCCACTTCATCAATCTTGGCATCCAAGGTATAAAAATCACGACTTTCCAAGCGATCTTGTAATTCCCCAACTTCTTCCATCAGGGCATCTATGTCAGCATTTTCGTCTGCCATAGATAGGTAAATCTCATTGATGCGCTCTTCTGTCTTAAACAATTCATCAAAAGCGGTTCGCAACACATCACGCACAGATTGCCCTTTTTCGAGTTTAGCATGCTGGTCCAGATACCCTGCTGTAACATAGCGTGACCACTCAACTTTTCCCTCGTCTGGATGCAATTGACCTGTCACGATTGACATGAAGGTTGATTTGCCTTCTCCATTTGCTCCTACGAGTCCGATATGCTCGCCTTTTAAAAGGCGAAAGGAGACATTTTCAAAAATGGCACGATCCCCAAAGCCATGACTTAAATTTTTTACTTCTAAAATACTCACGTTTTCTCCTCTTTTATCATCCCTATATCAAAGGAAGTTTGAGACAGTGATTGGGTCCCAAACTTCCCTTTATGTTATTGTTCCATCACAAGCTGAAAATTGCTTTAATCAATACCAATCTCTGCTCTTACCACATCAGCAATCGTGTCGACATAGTAATCCACTTCTGCATCGGTCGGCGCTTCTGCCATAACCCGCAAGAGCGGTTCTGTGCCACTTGGACGGACAAGAATCCGACCATTACCAGCCATTTCATGCTCCATTTTTTCAATAATTGCAGCAATTGCTTCAACTTCCATCGCCTGATCTTTCATGCTATTTTCAACACGAATATTGACTAATTTTTGTGGATAGATGGTGACTTCACTAGCCAATTCAGACAGGGTTTTCCCAGTTTCTTTCATGATTTTGGTCAATTGAACAGCTGTCAACTGGCCATCTCCTGTCGTATTATAATCCATAAGGATAACGTGACCAGACTGCTCACCACCGACATTATAGCCTGATTTGCGCATTTCTTCGACCACATAGCGGTCACCGACAGCCGTTACAGCTTTAGCAATCCCTTCTCGGTCCAAAGCCTTGTGGAAGCCAAGGTTTGACATGACTGTGGTTACAATAGTCTGTTGTGCCAACAATCCACGGTCAGCCAAGTATTTACCGATGATATACATAATGCGATCGCCATCAACCAACTCACCTTTTTCATCAACTGCAATCAAGCGGTCGCTATCTCCGTCAAAGGCCAGACCAATCTGGCTACCTGTTTCTTTGACGAGTTCCTGTAAGGCTTCAGGGTGAGTCGAGCCGACACCGTCGTTGATATTTAGGCCATCTGGTTTTTCTGCCATAACAGCTAATTGCGCACTCAAATCTGCAAAGACCTGACGAGCAGAGGTACTGGCTGCACCATTTGCTGTATCAAGAGCGACCTTCATTCCCTCTAAATCAAATCCAGTAGAAACAAGAAATTCCTGGTATTTTCTAAGACCTTCTGGATAATCGACCACATCTCCTAAACCTTGAGCAGACGGACGAGGTAGAATATCTTCCTCCGCATCAAGGAGTGCTTCAATTTCTGCTTCTAAGGCATCATCTAACTTAAAGCCATCACCTGCAAAGAATTTTATTCCGTTATCTTGGGCAGGATTGTGACTCGCTGAAATCATGACCCCAGCACTTGCTTTTTCAGTCCGCACCAAATAAGCCACGCCTGGAGTTGCAATCACACCTAGCTTGTAGACATGAATCCCAGCAGACAAAAGACCTGCTACTAGGGCTGATTCCAACATTTGTCCTGAGATGCGCGTATCACGCCCAACGAACACCCGTGGTGTTTCTGTTTCATGTTGACTGAGGACATAGCCACCAAAACGGCCTAATTTAAAGGCTAATTCTGGGGTCAATTCAATATTTGCTTCTCCACGAACACCGTCTGTTCCAAAATATTTTCCCATTTTTATCTTTTCTCTTTCTTATTTTGTTTTTGTAATAACTGCTTGCAAGGTAGCACCGTCTTGCGATAAGACAACTGGTAAGACATTTCCTTGATTATCGACCGCTTGTAAGGTAGCTGTCCCACTATAATTCTCATCCAGATTACTAGCATCTGGCACAACTGCTTCGACATGGTCGATATGAGACATGGTATCCTCATCCGTTGTGACTTTCACCGATGACACATTGACCGTCACTTTTCCTAGACTGTACCCTTCAGCCAGTTGATTATTGGTAATAACACCTTGAACACTGTAGCTCTTGCTCACTTTTTTTCCGATTTTAACCGTTACAGTATTGGGGGCTAGTTTTGCCTTGACTCCTGTCGGTAAATTAGAGGCTACTAGTTCAATGGCATGCGTTCCACTGGCCAATCCATTCAAATCGGTTACCACTGAAAAGGTACGTGTCGATTCATCTGATTCTCGTTGTAAAATGACACGATTTGAAGCTGTCAATGAGACTGTCACCGTTGGTGAAAAACCAGAGATGAAATAATTTTCATTGTCATATCTCATTTCAATTGGCACATTGGTAATCGTATGAGTATAGGTTTCTGACTCAGTGACCTTCTTGGTTGTATTGGCAGTTGTAATTGAATTTTTATAATTGGTCGTTGTTGCATAAAAGAAGAGCACTAGCGCAATCAAAACAGAAAGAAACAAATGTCCAACTTTTTTAAGTTTATCGTGCATTTTTTCTACCTCCGAGTCGCTCTAACCAGCTTTTCTTTTTCACGTTCTCAGGCACAAAAATGGTTCGCAATTCATGCTCAAATTCGTCCAAGCTCAAGCCGTGCTTAAAGGAGCCATTATAGGCCACAGAAATACTTCCTGTTTCTTCAGAAACAATAAAGACAAAGGCATCTGACACTTCTGCTAGACCAATCGCTGCCCTGTGCCTAGTGCCAAATTCTTTTGAAATTCCCGCACTCTCAGTCAATGGTAAATAGGCACACGAAACGGCTATTTTATTTTCTTGAATAATTACTGCCCCATCATGAAGCGGTGTATTTGGAATGAAAATATTGATGAGCAATTCACTCGAGATATCCGCATCAAGAGAAATTCCTGTTGAACAATACTCACGCAAGGTTTGCGCCCGCTCCACAGCAACCAAAGCTCCAATTTTCCGAGGAGCCAAATAGGCTGTCGCTTTCACAAATGCCTGTATCAAGGCTTCTTCTGAACTCAATTCTACACGAGCAAATAACTGGGTTGTGCGCCCAAGTTTCTCTAGACTAGCACGAATCTCTGGAGCAAAAATCACTACGCCAGCGATAACCCCATAGGTAATGACTTGATTCATCAACCAGGAAATGGTTTGCAGTCCTAGCAAGGTTGCCAAAATTTGGAAGAATAAAAAGAGAAAAACCCCGCGAACTAAGGTCATAATTTTGGTGCCTGCTAAGGCCTTACTAAAACGATAGATGAGATAACTAACAATCGTAATATCGACTAGGTGTATCAGAACCGTCCAAGGACTAGCTGACAAACTGGACCAATAGTTGACATCCAATAGTTGACTAAAATTAAGCATCCGCTTCACAAACTTTCTAATTCTTACTGTCCCTATTATACCATACTTGAAGTAAATTTTCTTAAAAGAATTTCAAAATGCCTTGCTCTTCACATGATAGAAGCTTATTTTTCTCGTCATTGATTTTCCAAACCGGATAGTCTCCTTTCTAGAAATAGAGAGTATTTTATGTTAAAATAAGCCTATGATGAAACTAAATACAGCCTTAGGGCTTCTTGCAGGAAAAACATCTCAAGCGATTCTTAGTAAGCTAGGTCGCGGGACCACTCTGCCAGGAAAAATTGCCCTTCAATTTGATAAACACATTTTAGATAGCCTTGCAAAAGACTATGAAATCGTCGTCATTACAGGGACCAATGGAAAAACACTGACAACAGCATTGACGGTTGGTATTTTAGAAGAGGCCTTTGGAGCCGTAACAACCAATACCAGCGGCGCCAATATGTTGACTGGGATTACCGCTACTTTCTTGTCTGCTAAGAAAAATAAAAATGGAAAGAAAATTGCGGTACTTGAAATTGACGAAGCTAGTCTAGCTAAGGTGACCGAATTTATTCAGCCAAGTTTGATTGTCTTTACCAATATCTTCCGCGATCAGATGGACCGCTACGGTGAGATTTATACAACCTATCAGATGATTGTTGACGGAGCTGCTAAGGCACCTTCTGCTACTATCCTTGCAAATGGAGATAGTCCACTCTTTCATTCGACCAAGTTGGTCAATCCAGTAAAATACTATGGATTTGCAACAGACGAACACGAGCCACAACTCGCTCATTACAACACCGAGGGAATCCTCTGTCCGCATTGCCACCATATTTTGCAGTATAAGATGAATACCTATGCCAATCTTGGTAGCTACATTTGCCTATCTTGTAGCTTTTCTCGTCCTGACTTGGACTACAAGCTCACCGACTTAAAAGAAATTACGCATGTATCTTCTACCTTCGTCATTGACGGACAAGAATACAAGATTAACATCGGAGGCCTCTATAATATTTACAATGCCCTTGCAGCAGTCAGTGTAGCAGAATTTCTAGGTGTAACTCCTGATATTATCAAGGCTGGTTTTGATAAAAGTAAGGCGGTCTTTGGTCGTCAAGAAACCTTCCGCTTAGGAGATAAAGAGTGCACTCTCGTCTTGATTAAAAATCCAGTCGGTGCAACACAGGCTCTTGAAATGATTCAACTAGCACCTTACGAATTTAACTTAGCTGTCCTACTCAATGCTAATTACGCAGACGGTATTGATACCAGTTGGATTTGGGATGCAGATTTTGAACGAATAATGGATATGTCCATTCCTCGTATCGTCACAGGAGGAGCTCGAGCATCTGAAATTGCACGAAGATTACGGGTAACAGGCTATCCAGCAGAGGCGATTGAACAGCAAGAAGCAATTGCAGATGTTCTGTCTGCTATTGAAAGCAACCCTACCCAGCATACCTACATTCTTGCCACCTATACTGCTATGTTAGAACTGCGCGATATTCTTGCGCAACGGCAAATCGTTGGAAAGGAGATGAAATAATATGGTGTATACATCACTTTTAAGCCCAGTTAATGACTATCCCTATCAGCTCAACATTGCTCATCTCTACGGCGATTTGATGAATACTTACGGAGATAATGGAAATATCCTTATGCTCAAGTATGTTGCTGAAAAATTAGGGGCGGGTGTTCAAGTAGACATCGTATCGTTAGAAGATCAGTTTGACAAGGATTTTTATGATATTGCCTTTTTCGGTGGAGGACAAGACTATGAGCAGTCTATCCTTGCAAAAGATTTGCCAACTAAAAAAGATACACTCGCTGAATTCATTGAAAATGATGGTGTGGTTCTTGCCATCTGTGGTGGCTTCCAATTACTTGGACAATACTATATTGAAGCAGGTGGTCGCAAAATTGATGGGCTAGGCATTCTCAATCACTATACGCTCAACCAAGTCAATAACCGCTTCATTGGAGATATCAAGATTCATAATGAAGAGTTTAATGAGACCTACTATGGTTTTGAAAATCACCAAGGACGAACATTTTTAGCCGACAACCAAAAACCACTTGGCCAAACGATTTATGGGAATGGAAATAACAACGAAGACGGCGGTGAAGGCATGCACTACAAAAATACTTTTGGAAGCTACTTCCACGGTCCAATCCTCTCACGCAATGCCAACCTCGCTTACCGCCTCGTAACCACTGCCCTCCGCAATAAATACGGTCAGGACATGGAACTTCCGTCTTATGATGACATTCTAGCTCTTGAAAAACCTGAAGAATATGGCGATGTCAAAAGTAAGGCACGTTTTGAAGAAGAATAGGAGATTCTCATGAAAACAAAGCTACACTACATTATCGTCCTACTACTAATCCTCCTCATTGCAGGCCTGTCTCTTGCCAATATGGCAACGGTCAAGGTTAGCTATCTCTTTGGTTCTTTCCAATTACCTCTTATCATTTTGATTCTGATTTCAGTCCTACTTGGTGCCATTATCGCTAGTCTTCTTGGCATGGGAAAACACTTCTCCATCAAAGGTGAGCTAAAACAAGCCAAGAAAGAATTGGAAGCTCAAAAACAAGCACTAAAAGAACAAGCTAAGCAAGAAGGACAAACAATAGAATAAGACCACGATATAGTGAATTGAATAAAAATTAGGACATCGTTATACTCTATAAAAATCAAAATCTGACTAGGCAACGAAATCGGAACTGAAGTTCAGCAAGGTAAGTTAACGACGTCAGACTTTGATTTTTGACGAGTATAAGTCGCTTTGCTTCAATAGTCCAGTAGACTGTTGAAGGTTGGAAATAGGGATTATGGAGTAATCCTCAATTAACGCCAGTTCTATCTGCAGCTTCTTGCCTCGACCCATTCCTTTCTCAATCCACGATAAAATCCCCCTATCTTGACTGATAGAGGGATTTATTTTTGCTTGAAAGAACGATAGCTTTTGTACTTCTAGCTATACCTTATCTCCTACTCGTATTTATTTTTTCACCATGGTCTTACGAATATCAAGCGCTACTGCTACAACAATGACAATACCTTGGATTACATTGGTCATATCTGGGGTCACTCCCAAATAGGTGAGGCAGACTTTCAATAACTCAAAGACAAAGACCCCTAAGAGAATTCCTGGAACGGTACCTTGTCCCCCAGCGGTTGAAACGCCACCAATGGTCGCTGAGGCAATAGCATCTAGTTCGTATCCCATACCAGCTCCAGCGCCGGCAGAACCTGTCTTGGCAGAGAGTAAGAAACCTGCCAAACCATAGAGCAAGCCAGCTAGAAGGAAGATTTTTATTTTAGAAAATCCAACATTGACACCAGACACTTCTGCTGCATGTTCATTCCCACCAATAGCATACATGTATTTCCCATAACGAGTTTTATTGTAGAGTACCCACATGGCTAAGCCGATAATCGCCGCAACAATGGTAATATATGGAAGAAATCCAAATAACTTTCCTTGACCAAAGGCAACAAATTCATCCTTGAACGTTCCAATTGGCTTACTTTTTGAGTAAATCAAAACAAAACCGTAAATCATAATCTGCGTTCCTAAAGTCGCCAGAAATGGGGGAACATTTAAAAAGGATACAATCGCTCCATTTAACAATCCCAAGGTAGCGCCGACAAGCAAGGCTATCAATAAGGGAACAACAATGGGTAAGTCAGGTAGATTTGGGAAAAATTTATCCACAAAATCAGGACGCTGCACAAGTGTAGCCGTAATAATGGCGGTCAAACCAACAATCCGACCGGCAGATAGGTCTGTTCCTCTAATAATCAAACAGCCTGATACTCCAAGCGCAATGATAAAACGAACGGAGGTATTGGCCATGATATTGGCTGCATTTCCCACCGTAAAGAAATTATCCTGCGTCAATCCTGTATATAAAATCATGACAGCAACAACGATATACATGGAATTCTTTGTCAAAAAATCTCCCAGACTAAACGGTTTTGCTGTTTTTGGACTATCTACTTTAAACACTTTCCATTCCTCCTTCATGAGCTCCCATAAATTTTGTAGCAAGGGTCATGACAGACTCTTGGGTCGCTACTTCCCGGTCTAAAAATCCAGCAACTCGGCCTTCACACATAACCATGATTCGATCTGAAACACCCAGTAATTCAGACATTTCTGAGGTAATCATGATAATAGATTTTCCTTCTGCTGCTAAATCATTGATAATCTGATAAATTTCATATTTTGCACCGACATCAATCCCACGCGTTGGTTCATCTAAAATCAAAATATCTGGATTGTTGGCAAGCCATCTTGCCAATATGACCTTCTGTTGGTTTCCTCCTGATAGACTCTCAATCCTTGTCTTATTATCAGGCGTTTTCACACGCAAGCGCTCCACATTTTCGTCAACGACATGGTTCATTTTCTTTTCATCCAAGAGCCCCATTCGACCGACATACTCTTTCAGAGCTGCCACAGAGGCATTATCTGTAATCGACAAAACACCAAAAATACCATTGTATCTCCGATCTTCAGTAACGAGCGCAATACGATTTTTAATCGCATCAGCAGGGCGTCTGATGCTTACTTCTTGTCCCTTGATGAGAATTTTCCCCTGCTGTAAGACCCGCATACCATAGAGGGCTTCCATTAGCTCCGTCCGCTGTGCGCCAACTAAGCCACCAATTCCTAGCACTTCCCCTTTTCGGAGCGTAAAACTCGCATGTTTAAAAGACAGAGGATTTGGCGAGGTGAGATCTTGTAATTCGAGAACGATTTCTTCTGAAATTTGATTGGTTTTTTCTGGAAAAAGACTGGTCAACTCCCGACCAACCATGGCCTGAATAATCTTTGCAGTCGTCATTTCTTTGGCAGGCCAAGTCCCGACATACTGCCCATCTCGCATGACCGTAATATCATCAGATATCCGTAAAATTTCATCCATTTTATGAGAAATATAGATAATGCCAATATTTTTTGATTTTAATTTTTCAATAATTTCAAAGAGTTTCTCTACTTCCGATGTTGTTAGGGATGAAGTCGGCTCATCCATAATTACAACCTTGGCATTGTGCGAAATGGCCTTTGCAATCTCGACAGACTGCATTTGCGATACCGTCAAATCGTTCAATAAGGTATTTGGATTCAGATAGAGTCCAACCTCATCTAATAAGATTCTAGTTTCTTCATTCATCTTGGCATGATTCACTAAATTGAATTTTCCAAGGGGATAATTTCCTAGAAAGACATTCTCAGCAATCGTCATCATTCGAATTGGTTGCAATTCTTGATGAATCATGGAAATACCTGCATCAATCGACTCTTTTGAATCCTTAAAATCAACCTCCTCACCATTAAAGAGAATGGAGCCTCCATCTCGATGGTAGATACCAAATAGACATTTCATCAGGGTTGACTTACCTGCACCGTTTTCTCCCATGAGGGCATGCACGGTCCCAGGTCTTAACCGAAAGGTAACATCATCTAATGCTTTTACGCCAGGAAATGTCTTGGTGATATGCTGCATCTCCAAAATATACTCACTCATTTTCCATTTGACCTACTTTCTTTTTCAGCATTAAAAAATCTGTCCCACAATCCTTTCACCGTGGTGTCTTAGTCCGTGGGACAGAAGAAATCATTTTTCAAACTGGTTATCTATCGGGCTGACCTATTTGTCACGTTTTGCGTAACGTTCTTTGGCCTCTTTTGTTGTCTCAGTCTTTGGCTCAGCTTCTTTTAGTTGAGAATCTTCTTTCTTGGTTACCTTAACATAGTCAACCCAGTAATAAGACTCTACATCTTCACCATTCATCAATTTAACGGCAACATTTGCAGCAGTGTGAGACTGATTAAAGTGGTCATTCAAAACTGTACCGGTCAATTCTCCTTTTGCAAGAAGTTCCATCGCATCTGGAATTGCGTCAACTCCGACAACGAGAATATCTTTACCAACCGTCCGTTTTGCAGCTTTAATAGCTGTTACAGCTCCTACTGCCATACCGTCATTGTTTGCAAATACAACTTCTAGCTTATCACCGAACTGTTCGAGCGCAGAAGCTGTTACTTCTTGACCCTTTGCAGTATCCCAGTTAGCAAGATACGGTTCAGCAAGCGCCTTGCGTTTAATACCTGCATTATCAAGCGCTTTAACAGAGTAGGCTGTCCGTTGTTGAGCATCAACATTGGCTGGATCACCAAAGAGGGTAATATAATTAACAACACCATCACCATTTAGATCCCCTTTAGAATCTGTTGCTGCGATGATTTCCCCTTGGAAAGTCCCTGATTGAGTAGCATCTGCCCCAACATAGGTTGTTTTACCAGGCCAAATGTCTAGTTCAGCTACCTCTGGTTCACGGTTAATCAATACAACAGGAATATCTGCTGACTTGGCAGAATTGATAATACTACCAGCCGCTGTTGGGTCTACTAAATTTGCCAAAATGACATCTTTTCCTTGGGCAATAAAATTATTGATTTGCTCGGTTTGTGTTGCTTGGTCTTGTTTTCCATCCTGAATATCCAAGACATATTTATTGCCTGTTTTTTTACTCAATTCACCAAAATACCGTTCTAGTTCCTCACGATATAAGGTCATAAAGTTATCATCAAATTTATAGATGGCAACCCCTACATTATAGGTTTTTCCAGAGCCAGACTCTCCTCCGCCTTTTGCACCACATGCAACTAATAGCATTGCCACAAAAGCAATTGCCGCATATTTTAAAAATTTTTTCATCCTAAAAGTTTCCTTTCTATAGGCTTATAGATAACCTTTTCTTTTTTGAAAGCGATTTCTTTTTATATATCAATAGTATATTTTTACAGTTGGTTTGTCAACTGTTTTTTACTAATTTTTATTATTTTTTTAGTAAATATTGATTAGATTTATTTAGTAAAAAAGAATATCCCCATACGAATAGGGATACTCTTTCAGAATAATCTATAGTGAATTGAATAAAAATTAGGACATCGTTATACTCTATAAAAATCAAAATCTGACTAGGCAACGAAATCGTAGCTAGAACTGAAGTTCAGCAAGGTGAGTTAACGACGCCAGACTTTGATTTTTGACGAGTATAAGTCGCTTTGCTTCAATAGTCCAGTAGACTGTTGAAGGTTGGAAATAAGGATTATGGAGTAATCCTCAATTAACGCCAGTTCTATCTGCAACTCCTTGCCGTGTCCTATTCATAAGATACGAGGGCGTTAAAAAAGCGAATGAAAAATAGGAAATACGACGAAGAAGCGGAAGCTTCTAGGAGCATTTATCTTTTTTCCGAGCTTTTAGCCCGAGTTCAGTTCCGCAAGATACGAGGGCGTATGAAGCACAAAGTGAAAATAGAAAGTCTGACGAAGAGCTAGCAGACTCTAGGAAGACTTATCTTTTTCACACAGTGCTTAGGCCGAGTTCAGTTTCATAAGATACGAGGGCGTATAAAGCACAAAGTGAAAATAGGAAGTCTGACGAAGAGTCAAAGGAGAGTTTGCTCTGCAAACTCCTATCACTCACCTCCAAAGGTATACTATACCTTTGGAGCTAGGAAGACTTATCCCTAAAGGGAGCCTCAGCTGTAACCAACTGAAGTTGGAACATCTGCGTCTCTTTTTCACATAGTGCTTAGCCCGTGTTCAGTTCTCAATCCACTATATATACCATTTAAAGAAAGATTAAGAGGATAAGAGCTGTTCACTCTTTTCAGCCAAGTCTGCCCATTCCTGCATTAATTGGTCCTGCTGAAGGGCTAGGGCTTCGATTTCCTTTTGAAAATCTGTTAATTCTCCAATATCATTGGTCTCTAACATAGTAGCTTGGAGTTGGGTTGAACGCCCTTCCAATTCCTCCATCTCTGTTTCGATTTGCTCAAGCCTACGGGCGATTTTACGCTGCTCTTTTTGGCTTTCTTTCTGAGCTTGGTAGTCGGTTGCTCCGCTCGAACTAGCTGTACTGTCGACTTCTACTGCCTGTTCCGCATTTGCTAGTTGCTCTGCTTTTTTCTCCAAATAATAATCATAATCACCCAGATAAAGGGTACTTCCGGTTTCTGATAGCTCTAATACCTTTGTCGCAACTCGATTGATAAAGTAGCGGTCATGGCTGACAAAGAGAAGAGTACCGTCATACTGAATCAAAGCATCTTCCAAAACTTCTTTACTATCAATATCCAAGTGGTTGGTCGGCTCATCTAAAATCAAAAAATTATTATTTTCCATGGACAATTTAGCAAGGAGAACACGTGCCTTTTCACCGCCTGATAGCATAGAAATGGACTTTTTCACATCATCTCCTGAGAAGAGAAAGGCACCAAGTCGATTGCGAATGTCCACCTCAGGTCGTGTCGGAAAGGCTGACCACAATTCTTCCAGTACAGAGTTGGAAGGTGTCAAGGCTGACTGGGTTTGATCATAGTAGCCTACTTCTACATTGGCTCCAAACTTTGCCTCTCCTTTGACAAAGGGAATCTGGCCAATAATAGATTTTAGTAGGGTTGTCTTCCCAATCCCATTTGGACCGACAATGGCAATGGCATCTAACTTGCGTTGATCAATGCTAATCGGCTCAGATAAAATCTCATGTTGGTAACCTACTGCTGCTTGCTCTACTGTTAAGACAATATTCCCAGAGGTCTTTTCTGAATGAAAGGCCATATGAGCAGATTTTTGCTGCAAGGTTGGTTTGTCCAAGCGCTCCATTTTTTCTAATTGTTTGCGCCTTGCTTGGGCTCGCTTGGTCGTAGAAGCACGAACTATGTTCTTTTGAACGAAATCTTCTAATTTAGCAATTTCTTTTTGCTGCTTTTCATAATTTTGCCATTCTGTCAGTAATTTTTGCTCTTTTAACTCCACAAAAGTAGAATAATTCCCCACATACCGATCCAGCGATGTCGCGGTCAAATCGAGCGTAATCGTAGCAACCTTATCGAGAAAATAACGGTCATGGCTGACAATCAGTAGCGCCCCCTTGTAATGCACGAGATAGTTTTCCAGCCAAGCAATCGTTTCAATATCCAAATGGTTGGTTGGCTCATCAAGGACTAGCAATTCTGGCTTTTCAAGTAGCATTTTCGCCAAGGCTAGACGGGTATTTTGTCCACCTGATAGGGCTGAAATCTTCATCTGCCACATGGACTCGTCAAACTTAAAGCCATTTAATAGTGCACGAATATCTGCCTCGTAGGTAAAGCCTCCTGCCACTCGAAATTCTTCTGATAAACTATCATAGGTCTGAATCAACTGCTCAAGGGCTTGTCCTGTCAATTCACCCATCTGCAATTCCATATCTCTTAGGCGTTTTTCAGTCTGACGCAGTTCAGCAAATACCTGCAACATTTCATCATAGACCGTGTTTTCTGATTCAAAGCGACTATTTTGCGCTAAATAGGACAGGGACAAATCTTTCTTGCGATTGATGTCCCCACTGGTTGGTGCTTCTTCGCCAACTAAAATTTTCAGTAAGGTCGATTTCCCAGCACCGTTTTTCCCCACAAGGGCGATCCGATCCCGTTCATCCACCTGCAAGTTAATATTTTCAAAGAGCACCTCCCCTGCAAAAGAGCGCTCAATTTTATTCGCTTGTAAAATAATCATGTCTTTATTATCCCAACGAGGCTAGACTCACGTCCTCCCCACTTCCTGATCTACATAAACACAGCAATTCGTCAGTCTAACTCAAGCGTTCTTCCAATTGAAAATCAATCGGTAGCCAAGCTAGAATAACCTCAAGCTGCTTGTCCCAATAGTACCATTCATGCTTACCCGGTGCTGTTTGATAATCCACATCATAACCTAAGTCTTTAAAGGATTGCGCTGCAAAATCATTTGCACCGATAAGAAAATCCTCTTCACCGCACCAGATATACAACTTAGTATCTTTGTCAGCTGTTTTAGCAAGATTCACCAAGGAATGGGGATTATCTGGGCTTTCCCAGTCTGCAATTTCCCCAAAGGTCCCTGTCCAATAAGCAGCATTTCCTAAACTTTCTTTTCTCGGATCAAAATCTTTAAAGCTCAGGGCACCTGACAAACTGGCCGCATATGAAAAGCGATTAGTTTCTAAGGCTAAACGCAAGGCACCATACCCTCCCATCGACAGACCTGCAATAAAGGTTTTTGCACGTTTATCAGTCATATTTGGGAAAAAGCGTTGCAAAACAGCTGGTAATTCTACGGCTAAGGCGTCAAAATAGGGGTAGCCATACTGGGTATTGACATACCAACCATTATGGGTATCGGGCATGACAACGATGAGATTGGTTTTTCTCACCAAGCGCTCCAAGGCGGTTAAGCGTAGCCAAGTCGTATCCCTACCACCCATTCCATGCAGGAGATAGAGGACAGGAATATCGGTATCATCGGGATTTTCCACCCGTCCCTTGTCTGGGTACAAGATTTGCACCGACAAATCCAAATCCATTACTTGCGAATAATAGGTAATGCTCATTAAAGCCATTTTCTTCTCCTTATCATAGAAAAAGGTGCTACTTTATCTTGTTAAAGTAGCTACCACCTTTCTCTCCTTATTCTTATCTGTTATGCTATCGTCTTTCAGTTTTTTTGGTACTAGACCACGAGTTACAGGCATAACTGAAGTTAGACAAAACGCAATCAATTAAACCTGAACGACTATCTTATTTCACTTCCATAATAACAGGCAAAATAGCTGGACGGCGCTTCGTTTGGTCAAAGAGGTACTTGGCTAGTTCATCTCGGACAGATGATTTCAGTTCTGACCAGTCAAACGTATCCTTGGTAAAATAATTTTCGACAGTAATATTGACTAATTCAGAAGCCTCACGCAAGATATCTCTACTCTTTTTGACATAGACAAATCCACGTGTATTGACCTTGGCTTTTGAAATGATGCGTTTCTCACGACGATTTACTGTAATGGCTACGATGAAAATACCATCCTCTGATAAGATTTTTCGGTCACGAAGCACGATATTACCAACATCTCCAATCGCATTTCCATCAATCATGACATCCCCTGCTGGCACAGAGCCATTATGGACAAATTCGCCTTGTTCATAACTCATGATGTCCCCACGCTTGACGATAAAAATATTTTCTGGATAGTGACCAATTTCAAGTGCTGCACGTGCGTGGGCATCTAACTGACGGTACTCCCCTTGAACTGGGAATAAATACTTGGGACGCAAGATGTTGAGCATCAACTGCAAATCACGCGCATTCCCGTGTCCAGATACCCGCAAGTTTTTCGTAATGGACTTGACTACTCCACCTGCCTGATAAATCATGTTTTCAACACGCGCAACAACTGCTTCTTTTGAAATGGTTGGCGTTGTCACAATATAGACCAAATCGCCGTCCTTGATTTCCACATAACGGTGGCGACCAATCGACATCTTACGTAAACCATTCAAGGGCTCGCCCATACGACCTGTTTCCAAGATAATCAACTCATTATCTTCAAATTTTGCCATTTCTTTTGGTTTAATCAACAAACGCTCGCTGACCAACCGTAATTTTTTCAAATCAATGGCTGTGCGGACAATATTTTCCACATCGTGTCCTGTCAATACAACACGGCGACCGGTTGCTTCAGCAGCATCAAAGATTTGCTGGATCCGCACGATATTACTTGCAACCGCTGCAACAATCACACGACCTTCCCAATCCGCAATGGTATTGAGAATTTCTTCTGCTTCTTCATGCATACTTGCTACTTGAATATTACTATCTGCGTTGGCTGAATCAGATAAGAGGGCCAAAACTCCTTCATTTCCAATTTCTGCTAAACGCCCAAAATCAGTCTTGTAAAAGGGATCGGCTGCTTGGTCAAATTTGAAATCACCCGTATAGACAATATTGCCCTCGTCTGTCTTGACAACCACTCCTAAACTTTCTGGAATCGAGTGAGTTGTTTTGAAAAAAGAAACAACAGAAGCACCAAAATCAATTTCGGACCCTGCATTGATGACATGGAAATCCTTAAATTTCTTGGTTGCATGATAATTTTTTACGACCAATTTCGCTAGTTCAATGGTCAAATGCGAACCAAATACTGGTACTCTCACATTTTCCAATACATAAGGCAAGGCCCCAATCGCATCCGCATGTCCATGGGTCAGAAAGATTCCAGCTACCCGCTCCTTATTTTCTACCAAATACTCGACATTTGGCACAATCACATCAACGCCTAGTTGCTCATTTTCTGGATATTTTAATCCCGCATCTAAGACGAAAATCATGCCATTGACTTCAGCGATGTAGAGGTTTTTTCCGTTCTCCCTCACACCGCCTAAAGCCATAATTTTGATATCACTCATGATAACTCCTTCATTCTATTTTTTTTACTAACGGTCCTTGGAGTTCCAAGTCGAATTACAGTCTTGCAATCTCTTGCATATCCATACTATTATACCTTTTTTTCAGTATTTTTTCAAAATATAGCTCAAAAAATCACACAAGGCTAGAACGCTGAACAGAACAAGAAGGGATACTCGTACAAAAATCTGCATTTAGCCGATTTGGCCTAAAAATTCCCAGCCTTCTGACTGGGAATATTCTGCTATTCAAACAAGCGATAGTAATCTGCTAAGGTCATCTCTTGTTTTTCTTCTTTGTTCAAATCTTGAATAATTTGCCCATCTTTCATCACCAAGAGGCGATTGCCGTATTTGAGGGCATCTTCCATTTGGTGAGTAATCATCAGAGCTGTCAATTGGTCCTTTGTTACAAAACGATCGGTCAACTCCATAAGCGCTACACTGGTCTTAGGATCTAGCGCCGCTGTATGTTCATCAAGAAGCAGTAACTCTGGTCGCTTTAAGGTCGCCATGAGAAGACTCAAAGCCTGACGTTGACCGCCAGAAAGAAATTCAATCGGTGTATCCAGATGCTTTTCAAGACCATTGCCAATTTGATCAATCGTTGCTTGAAATTCTTCCTTGTAACTACTGAGTTTTCGTGGAACAAGACCACGCCCTTCCCCGCGGAATTTCGCAATCAAGAGATTTTCTGCAACCGTCATCCGAGGAGCTGTTCCCATTTTCGGATCTTGAAAGACTCGAGCCAGATAGTTGGCTCTTTTCTCCGGTGATAAATGCGTTACATTGTCACCCAAGATATGAATTGTTCCGCTAGTCAGTGGCAAGGTTCCTGCAATCACGTTGAATAAGGTTGATTTACCAGCACCATTTCCCCCTAAAATCGTAATAAAATCATGCTCATGAATCGTTAGAGAGACCTGATTTAAAATCACTTTTTCTTCGCCAAATCCGCTATTGACCACCTTAGTGGCATCTTTTAATTCTACAATTGCTGTCATTTGCTAATGGTCACTCCTTTGAAGACTTTTGCTTTTAAGGTCGGTATCATGAGGCAGATTGCTAAAATCACCGCACTATAAATACGAAGATAGCTCGTATTAAAGCCAAGTGCAATCACAGCCCAAATCAAAAATTGATAGGAAATCGCTCCAATGACAATGGTCATCAACCGCTCTGCAAGACTGAGACTCTTAAAGAGCACTTCGCCAATAATCAGACTGGCAAGACCCACGACAATGACGCCGATTCCACGTGAGACATCCGCATACCCCTCCTGTTGGGCAATCAAAGCACCAGCAAGTGCAATCACTCCATTTGACAAGACCAAGCCCATGAGTTCCATACGGTCGGTATCAATGCCAAAACTCCGTGCCATATCTGGATTGTCTCCTGTTGCAATATAGGCCTGCCCTAACTTAGTATCAAGGAAGAAAAGCAGAGCTGCAATCACGACAACTACAAATAGCAAACCTGCTACTAGATTATTGATAGCATCCGTAAAAGGAAGATAATCCTGAATTTGTGTCGTCCCTAACAAACCAAGATTGGCCCGCCCCATAATCATCAGCATAATGGAATGGCAGGAGGTCATCACTAAAATCCCTGATAAAAGAGTGGGAATTTTCCCTTTGGTATAGAGCAAGCCTGTTGCAAGACCAGCCACACAACCAGCAAGGACTGCAATTCCTGTCGCAAGAAATGGGTTCATGCCACCGCTAATTAGCGTAACTGCTACCGCACCACCCAAAGGAAAGCTCCCTTCAGCCGTCATGTCTGGAAAATTCAAAATCCGAAAGGTCATATAAATGCCCAGACCCAAGATAGACCAGACCAGACCTTGTGATACTATTGATACAATCATATTTTCTATCCTATACTATAAGAAATAAGTGGGGTCATGTTGATCACGAACTTAGACCCACTCTCATTTTCTAGCTTATTCTACAATTTCACCAGCAGCTTTTTCAATCTCTTCTGGGATTGTAATGCCTAATTCTGCTGCGACTTTTTTGTTGATAATTGGTGCTCCTTGATCCACTACGTCTACTGGTGTTTCTGCTGGTTTTGCACCTTTCAAAATCTTAGCAGTCATTTTTCCTGTTGAAACACCAAGACCGTATTGACTCACAACAACAGATGCCAAACCGCCTTCTTTCACCATTGTGTCTGCGCTTGGGAAGATTGGTACTTTTGCCTCTTTGTTGCTCGCTACAACTGTTTTGAAGGCTGAAGCAATGGCATTGTCTTGTGGAACCCAAATCGCATCAACTTTGCTGGTCATGACAGCCATGGTTGAAGCAATCTCATTACTAGACGGAACTGGATAAGCTAGAACTGTATAGCCTTCTTTTTCAGCTAGCTCTGTGAATTTTTCAACATTCAATTTAGAATTATCTTCGTTACTGGAATACAAGACACCGATTGTTTTAGCCTTTGGAGTTAGTTTTTTAATTAACTCCAGCTGTTGCCCAATCGGTTGCGGACAAGCAACACCTGTCACATTTGCACCTGGTTTTTCAAGGCTTTTCACCAATTTTGCACCAACTGGGTCTGTAATTGCTCCCATGATAACAGGAAGGTCACTCGTTGCACTAGCCAAGCCTTGGGCTGCTGGAGTTGCAATTCCTACCACCACTTGGTTGCCATTTGCGACTAATTGTTTACTCATGGTTGCAATTTTACCTTGGTCTCCTTCTGAGTTCATGAAGTCTATTTTGATTTTATCGCCTGCAAATCCTTCTTCTGCAAGGCCATCTTGGATACCGCGGTAGATTTCATCAAGCGCTTCGTGGGTCACAAATTGAAGGACTCCTACCTTGGCAACATCTGTCTGACCTGCTTCTTTTTTCATATCCTTCTTTGTTGAAAAGAATATACCACCAACTACGACTACTGCAAGCACTGCAATGGTTGTTAATAAATTTTTGTTTTTCATGATCGATCTCCTATTTCATTTATAAAGTATCTCTACGTTTTAGTCTATTTGCGCTCCTCATCTTTACAGACGCCATCGTTTCTTCATGATACAAAATCCCTCCTACTAGTCTTATCTCAGTAAGACTATATGAAAAAGCCCCCGCATACAAAAACTGTATGCGAGGGCGTCAATGACACGGTGCCACCTCACTTATGGAAGTGCCTAGAATCCTTCCATATCTCCATCTCCTCTAACAAGGAGCTGCACGGTAAGGGGTGCCAACCGAATTCTCATTGTTTTGAATTCATCTTTATCCTCAGTCCATTTCATAAATGTCCGCTACTTGTTCACAATCACCACAAGCTCCCTGAAAGCATCTCACTTACTACTTCTTCTGATTAGTAAACATTATAAAATTTCTCATTTTATTTGTCAATAGGTTTTTGTAAAATTTTTAAAAAATGGTATAATTGGGAAGCAAAGAAACGGAACACGAACACCACTACTAACTAGAAATATGAGGAATAACCATGTCTTTTGACGGATTTTTTTTACACCACATGACAGAGGAATTGCGAACGGCACTGGAGGGCGGACGAATTCAAAAAATTAACCAGCCTTTTGAGCAAGAAATTGTCCTCCACATCCGGAGCAATCGAGCTAGCCATAAGCTCCTTTTGTCTGCTCATTCGGTATTTGGCCGCGCCCAGCTGACCAAGACAGAATTCACCAATCCCAAAGTCCCCAACACCTTTACCATGATTCTACGGAAATACCTACAAGGAGCAATCATCGAGTCCATTTACCAATGGGAAAATGACCGCATCTTGGAATTTATCGTATCAAACAAGGACGAAATCGGAGACCATATCAAGGTCAGTTTGATTGTTGAAATCATGGGAAAGCACAGCAACATCATTCTGATTGACAAGACCGAGGAGCGAATCATTGAAGCGATTAAGCACATCGGCTTCTCACAAAATTCTTATCGGACGATTCTACCAGGTTCAAGCTATGTTCGTCCACCTGAGACCAATGCTCACAATCCCTTTACGATCAAGGATGAAAAATTATTTGAAATCTTAAGTACAGAAAACCTCGCTCCCAAGCACCTGCAACATCTTTTCCAAGGTTTGGGACGAGATACTGCAACAGCCTTGTCTGAACGACTGCTCACGGATAAACTAAAAAACTTCCGTAGCTTTTTTGCCCAAACCTGCCAACCTAACGTAACGGCTAAATCATACGCTGCTGTTCCTTTTGCAGATAGTCAGGAAGAATTTGCCAGCCTATCAGAACTCCTTGACTTTTATTATCAGGATAAGGCGGAGCGAGACCGTGTTGCCCAACAAGCTCAGGAATTGATCAAACGAGTCGCTAGCGAATTGGACAAGAACCGCAAAAAATTAGGCAAGCAAGAACAAGAACTCCTCGATACTGAAACAGCTGAACTAGTTCGCCAAAAGGGAGAATTGCTGACAACCTACCTGCACCAAGTTCCCAATGACCAAGCTAGTGTGACCCTCGACAATTATTATACCAATGGACCATTGGAGATTGAACTAGACCTTGCGCTCACTCCAAGCCAAAATGCCCAACGTTATTTCAAGAAATACCAGAAATTAAAGGAAGCTGTCAAACATTTAACCAATCTGATTGCAGAAACCAAGGCTAGCATTACCTACTTAGAAAGTGTTGACACCATGCTAGGACAGGCTAGCCTTTCTGAAATTGACGAAATTAGAGAAGAATTGATTGAAACCGGCTATCTCAAACGCCGACATAGGGAGAAGATCGCCAAGCGCCAAAAACCAGAGCGCTATCTAGCAACAGACGGAAAAACGATTATTCTCGTTGGAAAAAACAATCTCCAAAATGATGAATTGACCTTTAAACTGGCAAAAAAAGGCGAATTGTGGTTCCATGCCAAAGACATCCCAGGAAGTCATGTCATTATCACGGATAACCTTAACCCAAGTGATGAAGTTAAGACAGATGCAGCAGAGTTGGCAGCCTACTTCTCCAAATCTCGTTACTCCAATCTGGTCCAGGTTGACATGATTGAGGCAAAAAAATTGCACAAACCAACTGGTGGAAAGCCGGGATTTGTGACCTATCGTGGCCAAAAGACGCTCCGTGTCACACCTGATGAAGCTAAGATTAAAGCCATGAAACAATAACTTCTCCTCACGACAGAAAGGAGGGCAAAATGCGCGAAACCATTAAAAATTATGTCAATGTGTGTATCAAAAAAGGCAATCAAATTCTGCTATTAGACCGCCAACATGATGATTTTAAGGGCTGGATTCAGCCAGGGGGCAAGGTTGAATTCCCAGAAAGTTTCTTTGAAGCGGCCGTGCGTGAAGTCAAGGAGGAAACGGGTCTTACCGTTCTCAACTTACAGCTAAAAGGTATCTCTGGCTTTACCAATCCTATCGGAAATGAGCGCTATGTCTACTACGACTTTCTCTGTGAGGATTTTGAGGGCGAGGTCTTGAGCGAATCGCCTGAAGGGACACCCAAATGGTGGTCGATTGACCAACTTGACCAGCTGGACATGCAAGATGATATTCGTGATAGACTTCCCCTCTACTGGCGCAAAGGCTCCTTTGAGCGTATCCACTACTGGGATGAAGAAAACCACTGCATCTCCCATACGAAAGAAATATTGTACGATTAGATGATAAAAGGAAAAAGTTTTTGAGATACTTTTCTTAGGTGGTGCGGACGGTAGCGACTTCCTACGGAATTCCATACCTAAATGTTGAGCCTAAAGTCTCAACATTTCCGAGTAGCGTCATGACTGGTCCTGACGCTACTTTTACCACAGCGAAAAGTATCTGATGAGGCTCGCTCCGCTCGCGAAAATCGTAAAAATCAACTGTTCAGTTAGCAGAACTCTTGAATTTGTTTAAATAAATCTCGGTTTTTTCTACATTTTGAAAGAGGCTAACCGCCTCTTTTTCTTTCATACTGCTGAATATCGGCTAAGACTTCCTGCCATATTTCTGGAGAAAAATAGAAGCATACGTCATCTTCAGTATGGTCATTTTCTGGTACGATGCCACACATATCTGATACTTCAAAGCCGAGACCACGAAGGACAGCAATGGTATAGTGGATTGCGAAAGAAATTGGACAAGACAAGGAGCTATAGATAAAACTGGCATTGGTATTCATCAAAGCGACTTAACGAGGTCTTAACCTTTATTCAATGCACTACATGTCAAAACGAGCTTAGAACAAAAGAGTTTCACGTTAGAAATTCAATCATTTCACATAGTCTTTTTTACTAAAATATATACAAAAAACGAACAAAGAGAGAGTCTTAAGGTTTTAGCTCTTCCTTTATCCGTTTTTTACTTTTCTAATCAGACTTTTGTCCCAAGCTCGTAAAAACGATTACTCCGCCTTGTCAATATCTTCACGTACTTCTTTGGCGTTAAATTTAGCAAAGAGGAATTGGCGGTCTTGGACAGGGAAGCGTTGGTCTAACTGGTCGACTGCCCCTACTTCTACAAAACCTTGGCTGATGACATAGTCCATGACATGACCACCAAAGCTGTGGTCATCTGAGATAAAGTGCAGATGATAACCTGCTACGCTCACCCCATGAAAAATTTCAGGTGTCCAAATCCCAACAATCGTTCCTGAAATATCTTCTGCGGTGTATTCTGGTTGATGCGTTGCGACCTCTGCAAATTTCATATCTGAAGAAGATTTGGGAATCATTCGGACATGCATTTTTGAAAAATGCCCACGGATTTTTATCGAGCGAAAAAGATTTTCACCGTCATAGTAGGATTCGATTCGTGCCTGTAATTCCTGATCAGTCATTTCAAAACGTTGCTTAAAGATTACTTCTGCTTGATGAAAAATCACCGCTGCATAAGGTACCTTGACATCATGCGATACTTCGACCACTTCTGGCTGATCCCCAGAACCTTTGGCTTGATAGGCTTTTCCGTCCAGTACAATCAATTCTCCGTCAATGGAATCTAGCGTTCCAAGCCCCAAATCACCGTGTTCTAGCAATTCTCCAACAGTCAAAGAACCACCGTACAAGCCAGCCATTAAGGCCCCTAGTGTATTATACTGAAATAATTTATTTGCTTCCATTCCTTATCCCTGATTATAAAATTCCTGCATGACCAAGTCATCTGGTACCAACTGAAGATAACGGCCTGCCATGTGTTTCGCCTTGTCTAACTGACCAATCTGCCGCAAAAGCTCAACGTAATCTGCTAAAAATTCAGGATTTCCAGCCAAGTCCTGCTCTAATTGCTCAAAGAGGGCAAGCGCTTCGTCATCTCTTTCCAAGGCTTGATAGGCTTTTGCAATATTCCAAATGGCTAGGACATGGTCCAATTCTTCCGAGTACAGACTGACAGCTTCCTCATAACGTTCTTGCTCCAAATAAAGGTTGGTCAAGCGAAGAACTACTTCATTTTCATCCTCACTATCTGTCTTAGCCTGTAAGAGATAGGCTTCTGCTGCCTGCACATCGTGGTCCTCATAAGCGTACTGAGAAGCTAGTAAAAGAAGAGTTGGGTCATATTCGTTTTTGGCTAGAGCTTTTGCAACCATTTCTCTTGCTTCTACCAACTTATGCTCTCCATGAAGGGCTTGGGCATACGCATATTCGTAGCCTTCAAATTCTGGATTCATCGTATCAAGCTGTTTGAAATAAAGAGCAGATTTCTGATAATCCTCACGGTCTAACAATAACGTAGCTAATTCAAAAACTGTCTGGTCATCATAGGCTAACTCGACTGCCTTTTCCAAGTAGTCAATCGCTACTTCAAACTTTCCAAGACTAGCATAGGCAAGACCAATCCGCTGGTAAGTCGATACACCTGTCCAGTCATAGATTTCACGATTGTCCAGTTGAGCATAGTACTGAATCGCTTCTTTATACTCCTGTAATTCCATATCCAACTCTGCCAATCCAAATAAAATGACCGGATCAGCTGATAACTGACTAGCTTCCAAGAGTTTTTCTCTTGCCACATCAGCAAGACCTTCTGATTGGTATAAATCTGCCTTTACAAGCAAGGCCTCTACATAAGCAGGACTAGTCCTGTCAATCGTCTCCAAATAGCCAAAGGCTTCTTCTACCAAACCATCTTCATTAGCAATTTGAGCTAGCTGAATGGCTAATTCGGGATAAGCCTCTTGCAAATGTAGATAAATCTCTTTTGCCTGCGGTAAAAAACCAATGCTTTCCAGATAGGCTGCTAACTCCAACAGCAGCTCATCCTCATCTGTGTCTAAGGCACGTTGAAAATATTTCATGGCCTTTGGTAAGTCTTGCTGCTCAAGGCAGACGAGCATTTTTTCACTATTTGTCATTCATTCCCTCAATCACTTCTGCTTCTGGTTCATACAAATCACTATACTCCTTATACCATTCAAAGATTGCTTTTAAGATAACCTTGATAGAGGCATAAATTGGGATTCCTAGCAAGACCCCAACAACACCAAACATCTGACCAGCCGTTAAGAGGACAAATAAAATGGTAATCGGATGAATGTTCAATGAACTACCAATAATCAATGGCGTTACAAACCGTCCCTCAATTGTCTGCTCTACTGCAAAGACGATGACCACCTTAAGCAGCATGAAAGGTCCTGCAATAGCTCCAAGGATAAGTGCAGGAATCATGGCAAGAAAAGATCCCAGATAGGGAATTAAGTTTAAGAAACCAGCTACAATTCCCAAAGTAATCGGATAGCTCAGTCCAATAACGGTAAACATAATCGAAAACATCAAGGCAACAATAGCCGCAACTGTCACCTGACCACGCACATAGTTAGACAATTGACTGTTGACATCCGTCAAGACATTGCCGATTGATGTCCGCCATTTGGTCGGCAAATATTTGGTAATATGGGCCTTGAGGTGTTGCCCGTCCCGCAAGAGGTAAAAGAGAATAAAGGGCATAATCAAAACCGCTACAACTACTTGTGAGGTCGCACTAATCAATTCCTTGGCCCAATCAACTGCACTGGATGATAACTTTTGCGCAAAGGAAATAATGTGACTATTAACATTGTCCAAGATTTCCAAGGCTGTTGGTCGAAACTGCTCAAACCGATCATCCTGTAATAGGGCTGTCACCTGTGTCTCAATGTCTTGAATATAGACCGGAAGATTCCGTGCAAAACCCACTACCTGTTTCTGGATACTTGGAATGGCAACAGCCAAGCCCCAGACCAAGAGAAAGGCAATTATGACAAAGAGAATCCCAATCGCAACCGTTCGTGATACCTTATATTTCTCCAAGATATCAACAATGGGATTGAGCAAATAATAGAGCAATCCTGTCAACAACATCGGAAGGAGAATAATTTCTAGGAAACTACCAATTGGGCTAAAAATAAAACTAATCTTTGTCAAAACCAAAATGGTCAGTAAAACCAGCAAGGTTACGAGGAAAAATGTCACAGCCTGATTATTGACAAACCATTTAAAAAACCAAGAAGTTGAAAATTTTTGCTTTTGATCGTCCATAGTGTACCTCTTTCATATATTTTTTTCTATTATACCACGTATCCCCTATTTTCGTGTCCTAGAAATCATTGATTAGAGGGACTTTCTCCTAAAAATATGGTATAATTTGACATACTATAGAATATCAAATGTGAGGAATGAATGATGACACTTTATTTTGGAACTTACACAAAACGAGCTTCTGAGGGGATTTATGCTGTAGATTTTAATACAGAAACAGGAGAACTAAGTAACCGCCGCTTGGTTGCGACTGAGCCAAATCCGACCTATCTAGCCTTTTCAAACGATCACTTTCTCTACACAGTTGGTGCCGAAGATTCCCAAGGGGGATTGGCTGCATTTACACCAAGCTTGGAGCCCATCAATCATGCAGTTGAAGAAGGCGCACCCCACTGCTATGTATCTGTAGATGATAAGCGTCAGCTTGTCTACGGCGCCAACTACCATAAAGGACAAGTGCTTGTCTATAAACGCTTAGAAAACGGCGGACTCGCATTAGCCGATTGCCAACAACACGAGGGTTCTGGGCCACACCCAAACCAAGCTAGTGCCCACGTTCATTTCGCTGATTTGACTCCTGACAATTATCTCGTTACCTGCGATTTAGGGCTAGACGAAGTCGTCACCTACACCGTCTCTGACCAAGGTAAGCTTGCCCCTCTCGCCCGCTATCAGGCAACACCAGGAGCTGGTCCACGTCACATTACCTTCCATCCAACAGCGAAGATTGCCTATCTGATCTGTGAATTGAACTCCACCATTGAAGTCCTCATCTATGACGGACTGGGAGAATTTGAGCTTATGCAGACCATTTCCACCCTGCCAAGTGACTACACAGACTTTAATGGTACAGCAGCCATCCGCCTCTCATCTGACGGAAAATTCCTTTACGGATCCAACCGTGGACATGATTCGATTGCTGTTTACAAGGTGCTTGGCGATGCTAGCCTTGAGTTGGTTGAAATCGTACCAAGTCTTGGCAAAACACCACGTGATTTCATCTTGAGTCCTGACAATCGTTTCGTTATTGTTGCCCACCAAGATTCCGACAATGTCAGTGTCTTTCATCGCGATAGCGAAACTGGAAAACTAGCCAACCTATCTTCTGACTTTATTGTACCAGAAGCCGTTGCTATCACATTTGCATAACAGAAAAAGCACAAAGCTGTCCAATGGCCTTGTGCTTTTTATTGATGTTGCAAAGACTAACAGTCAGGTAAGAACGTTTTCGCTGAAGAAAGCAAGACTGAAAACAAAGGCAGCTATTTTTCAAAGAGGAAAACAAGACTGAGAACCAAGGCTACTATTTTTCAAAGAGGAAAGCAAGACTAGGAACCAAGGCTACTGTTTTTCAAAGAAAAAAACAAGACTAGAAATCAAGGATGACATGTTTCCAACGAAAAAAGGGAGACTAGGAACCAAGGATGACATGTTTCCAACGAAAAAAGGGAGACTAGGAACCAAGGATGACATGTTTCCAACGAGGAAAGCAGGACTAAAAACCAAGGATGCAGTTTTTTCGTGAGGAGCGCAAAACTTGAAGCAAAGACGACTGTGTTTCTTCGAGAAAAGCTAGACTGAGAACTAAGGAGAACATGTTTCAAGCGCTTCTAACTCACTAAAATAATACACCAAATGGAGCTCTATCTGCTCTTCTGTAAATTCATCACCAAGAGGATAACGATTATCATAATCTAGTTTGAAGCGTGAGGTATGTGTGAACCGCAACTCCATTTCTATATAGTATTTTAGGTTTTTAACAATTTCATATAATCTTCTGTAAACAGATACAGATACAGCACAATAAAGGGAGTAGTGTATGAAAGACTCAGCTCCTCATATACTCTCCCGCCCTAACAGTTATTACTGACAATGGTAAAATCTTTGTTTTTGAACTTCATTCTCCAGTAATCAATCTTTCCTTTTCTTTCAACCCTAAAAGGAATCTTTTTAATGAGAAGTGCATCCACTTCAGAATGTAGATAAACCTCACAATTCAGAAAAACATTACAATAATATTTCATTTTCTGTAGTTTTAAAGTTAGAAAATTTGCGAGCGTAGCGAACACAATACCGCCACCTCCACCGTGCTAAAAGTGGGAGTGAGACAGAAGTCGTGATTTCGTTGAAATCGATTATCCTCGCTCCTTTGTTTCTGGGCTCGGGCTAAAATAATCCAGTGGATTATCCTCGCTTCTTTGTTTCTGGGCTCGGGCTAAAATAATCCACTGGATTATTTTACTCCGAAGGAAGTCGCTGATGTCCAAAAGTACATGAGGATGATAGCAATAAAAAGACTTTTTCTTCAAGCTGAAGTGCAACCACTTTCCATTTTGTTCTTATAAATACCACCTTATATTTATTTATCAATCAAATTAGTGGATAGAGAGAAAGACTGCAATTTTTTCTCCTTATCCTCATCTACGGACGATTTTTAGCAATCGTTTACTTACAAAGTTAAGCCACCATCTTAATGTTTCATCCTTATGAAGCACAATAAATAATAAAACAGTCAATCCGCTACCTGACACAGTAGCCAATTGAAGCCATCCTATTAAGTTCGGAGCAAACCATCGCTGAGGAGCTATGAAATATAGACCAACTAGTGTCACAAAATAAACCAGCCACTGTTGAATATTTATCCAGATATACTCCTTCATCGTCCGTTTTAAACCATACTTGAAAATAATGTAAGGTTCATACCAAGTATTCGTCAATAAAGTCGAACAAATTGTACCCAACAAAATGCCACTTATACCCCATTTAAAAACCACGAGAAATAACAAGGAAAATACTAAGTTTAAGACAGCTTCTACAATTGGCTTATAGCGAGATTCCCAGTATAAACCATAAGCATTATATAGTATAAAACCCGAATAACGATAGGTTTGCAGAAATATATACATACTTAGTAATAGAACTATTTGAGTCGACAATAAGTAGTCTTTACCAATCCACAATACAATAAAAGGATTGATTAAAATAAATATAAGTAGTGAAACCAAATAGGAGCTAATAAAATTAGCAAATTGATATCTCTTATATACGTCATATACCTTATCTGAATTAGAAGTATGGACCAAATTTCCAACAGATGCAGATTGTGAAACCATTACTTGAGATAATAAAGTATTAAAGGAATTTGTAATCATTGTATAATTGGAGTAAATCCCTACTGTCGTCACACTGATAAAAGAAGAAATCAAAATATTATCTGTGCTAAAAACAACGACAGTCGCAATATTTCCAATAATGTTCCCTAGTACATTCTTCTTTAGTGAGTTTTTTTCTGCCTGAGTTATCGGTTCTGGTATTATATTTTTTAATGGATGACGCTTATTGGTTACAAATGCAACCAAGAAATTAGAAAGAATAGTTGAGCAAATATTTAGTACAAGCACCAATATATAATTATGAGTCAACCACATAGCGCTCCATTGACAGATTGTTATCATAACATATAGGGCAAAATCTAGCCAAGAGACAATGTAATTTTCTTGATGGGCATTTAAGAGACTTCTTTTATATGAAAATAATAAATAACTAATTACGGAATTAATTAGAAACAGAATATAAATCACTGTTTCCTCGTGCCCTAATTTGGAAATCTGTAAAACAGCTGGCAAGAATGGATATACGACTAATCCCAGTATTAGAATAATAAACCCTATGAATTTATAAGCCTTACTATATAAATTCATATAAGCTATTACTTTTCCCTTATTATTTTCTGCAATTGGTTTATACAAAGCATACACAATAGAGGCTCCCAAGCCCAACTCAGCAAGAGACAACATGCCTAAGATATTAGAAAATACACCGTTCAACCCTAAATAGTAAATCCCTAATAGCTTGATGAATAAACTACGATTGACAAATTGCACTACTAATCTCAAGCCAAAAAGAACGAGACTAGAAGCTGAGTTATAAAATGCTCGCTGTGTTCTAGTTTTTGTTACCATGCTGTTTCTTTACATCTTCCCAATTTAGTTTCTGTACCTGATGCCACTCATCTGCAAAAGGAACAGTATATACATTTTTTAAGAAATCTCGAAAAGATATATCCCCTTTCAGCAGTAATTTTAATCCACGCTTTCTCCCAATTTTTCTTTGTAAAAAGGGTTTTGCCGCCGTCGTATAATGAATGATTCGTCCTCTTTTCCTCTTAAATTCTTTCCGAATTTCTGGATACGAAGCAACGATTTGATAATTATATGTATCATCCATCTCTAGCCATTCATTTTTGAAAAGAATATTCAAAACACTCTGGTCTGCATCTGGCAATGAAACCGAAGAATCTACATGGAGTTGTAAGGCTTGCATTAAAACATTTTTTTCACGCCATTTATTATTATTTATCAGCATGACACCTGCATTAAAATCCTTTCTTTGATGTACATAAGCAACAATTGGATCTACTACAGCAGCCATCGCATAACTTGTAATATCCGTATCATAAAAAGAATCCAACTCTCCTGTCACTACAATATCTGCATCAAGGTATAAGACTTTCTCTTCTTCTATCAACTCAGAAATGTAATAACGGTAAAAAGTTGCCTCTGTAACATAATGATAAGTATGCAATTGCTCAAAGTTTCGGGAGCGAATCTTTTTGTCGTATATAACGCTATCAAATTCTAGTAATTGTCCATTTAAGCTATCAAACCATTCCTCAGGATAGTCCTTATTTAACAAGAAAAACTGTACTCCTCGATGGTATTTTAGAATAGACTTAATCACTACTTCAACCTGCTCATGCATACGATAATCGGTAGCCATCGCAATGTTCATCCGATATTTTTTCTCCACTGACATTTTCCCTTCTCTCTATGCTTAATTACCAATCTTGCAAAATTTTTCAATCAATTTTTTGCATTCCTATTATTTTCTACAAAATCTTCCCAACTTAATTGACTCAATTGATGCCACTTTTTTTCAAATGGTAATGTCTCTCTATTTTTTAATGCGATTCTCAGTGGGTATCTTCTATCTCTACCACTTACATATGCTGCCACGATTCTATACAATCGCCCAAGCCTTGATTTGATTGTTTTCTTGTAAGTGGACCATGGTTTTATTGCTGTTAAATAATGAATCACAACTGCATCAGCAGGAACAGTGTAGCGCTTCAAATCTAACTTCCCGCCAAAAATTTGCATATTATATCTATCTGGCATTTCCAACCACTCATTTTCAAATAATATATTTAGTACATCTTGATCAGCAAATGTTAAAGCATCGTCAGACTGTTCGTGGATACTAAGTGCACGACTTAAAACGTTTTTTTCACGCCATTTACGATTGTTAATTAGCAGCATCCCCGCATTAAATACATTTTTTAAATTAGCATCCCTCACGGCTGCCAGACTAGTGTGTGCAATATCACTGTTATATAGAGAAGATAAATCTGCTACTATCAATATATCTGAATCCAAATACAACACTTTATCTTCCTCAATTAATTCTGGAATATGATATCGATAAAAGGTTGCTTCTGAAATGTGATCAAAAGTTTTAAAATTTTTGTATAAAATAGGTGTAATCTTCTTATCCATAATACAGGAATCAAATATATTTAGTTTTTCATTAATATACACGAACCATTCCTTTGGATAATCCTTATTTATTAAAAAAAATTGAACCTTTGTATGATACTGCAAGATTGATTTCATTACAGTCTCGACCTGAATTTTATAGCTATAGTCGGCAGCCATGACAATATTCATTGTAGCATATTGGTTTTTAGGCATATTTCTCCTCTTATTAAATTTCATTTCATTCTATTTTTAAGTTGAAAAATCCAAATAATTATCAAATATTGTCTATTTTTCAATAAATAAAGCAAGACATGTTCCTGAAGCGAAAAAGATGCCAGTAGCTCATTCAAAATAGGTATCTTCCATAAATCTTGATACATTGGATTCTCAAGAATTGCTTTTAAACATTCTTTTTTCTGGTTTATACTAAAACTAGACCCCTTGTGACCAATAAACAAATAGCAAATATTTAAAAGACCTTTCGCTAAAGAATAATAACGATACTTTTCTTGCTTATCTGTATCAGCAATTTTTTTCACGCGCTCTGAGAAGGCTAGTTGCCAAGCTACATCATTTTCAACCATTTGAGGTTGAAAACTATGAGTTAAAGAACGAGAGTTTTGATAATAATAATAGGCAATCACATCATAAAAATGTATTTCACTAACAAACTGCAAATAATCAAAGACAAATAAACTATCCTCTCCAATTTTAAGCTGAGAATCAAATAGAAGCTGATTAGATTCTATAATCTTACGTCGAAATACTTTTGCCCATAGTGAAGTTAAACGAGTTGGACAACTTTCCTTACCACTTTTGATTCCTATGATAGCATCTTGACATTCTTCAACCGTCAATTTCCTAACCGATACTTGAGTAGGATAGGTATATCCAACATCTATCTGTTGGTAAATAGTATCATAATTAAATATAAGGAGATCGTACTCCTCTTTAAATTTATAATGATTCAAAAAATCAATGAAATTTCGAGGTAATAAATCATCCGCATCTACAAATAATATAAATTCCCCTTTTGCTTGATTCAATGCAACATTTCTAGCTTCTGAAACACCAACATTTGAAGTAAGTGAAACAACTTTAAAATTGCTATAATTCTCGCTATAATTTTGGACAATCTTTAATGATCTATCTGTAGAACAATCATCTACACAAATAATTTCGAAATTTTCTTGATTTTGCTGTACGATACTATCAAGCGTTAGCTGAATCGTAGCCTCTGCATTATAAAAGGGGAGTATAATTGAAAACTTTTTGTCCATTCATCTCTCCTATCCCATTTTCTCTTGTTTGATAATCATCAATCCTGTCATAATATATGCTAAAACACCAGATGCACTTGTATATACCGCATTCCCTAGCGAGGTAATAAACAAGAAGGACAATAAGGCAATTGCAGCAACTTTATATTTATCGTCTAAGGAATGTGTTAAAACATATTTTAACTGAGCATACAATAAATATAGATATAGAAATACAGCAATTATTCCAAATTGAGCGATTAACATCGGCCAAAAATTATCATTGGCTACAGCACCATTTCCTGGGCTTAAGTAATAAATATAATGATAGCCAAATTCATAATATAGTCTAGAATAGTTCTTAAATGCTTGATCAGAACCGTAGGTCGCAAAACCAGATCCAATAGGAAAATAGCGCGTCATCACTACTATTGCATTCCGCAATAAAATACTTCGAATAGAATCTGAACCTATGAAATATTCTTTTAATTGGCCATATCCAAGTAGAACACCTCCTAAGCCTAACGGAATCATATCTTTTAGAGTTAATTTTTTATTGAATCCCCCCCTAGCTGCATATACTTTTAACATAAGAATAATTCCGACAGTCCCAACTCCTATCCCTCTAAAGGTTAAAATAATTGGTACTAGGCTAAAGAATCCAAATAGCTGACGGGAAAATTTACTTTTTACTTGCGTTATGATAATCACATAAGCTACAAACAGGGCTATATTTAAGCCACCAGGGTTAGCATATATAAAACGAAATGAGCGTAGTCCATAGCGAATATCAAATGTCATACCAATATCAACAAACAGATGAAGAATAGAAGTAAAAAAGACAATTGTTACAAAAAATTTAGCGATAACTAATAGGTTACCTTGAATGGTTATTTTATCCTGCTTCCTTATCAAAGACAGACAATACAAGAAAATGATTGGCGCTTTAATCATTCCTAATAAATCGATTAGAATAGGAGAAAGATGAATTAACCTAGAAAAACTATTAGAGACTAGACCAAGAATAACAATCCCAAAAATGACAAAAAAACTATTTTGGGCTAGTTGAAAACTGTCCTTTTCTACTTTAATGCGCTGAAATTGAAAAATAAGTTGTACAGTAGCAAATACTGTAAAAATTTCATCAAAATATTGAACCAATACACTTCCATTAAATATGGCGGAAGGCGCTGCTAAGACCAATATAACAGTCGTCACATACAACGTTACAATATTTTGCTCTCGAATAATTATTTTCATACCACTACTTCTTTAACAAATATTTACTGAATCTTCTTTTCCACATAAACAACTTATATTCCCATCTTTTTTGTAAGTCTTTAAATCGATTATGCCCATTTAAAGAGCGAATCTCATCTAAAGTAACATTAAATCCTACTTTTTTAGGTTGAAAACCATCTCTGCAAATATAAAAAGAATCCAGTTTTTCAATCTTTCCTTCTAAAAAAGACAACGATAAGTTTCTTTTTTGAAAGTGCAGATAATTAAACTGATCATATTCGACAGTGAATAATTCTTCGTTCCAATACGCCCTGTATACTTTTCCTTTTTCCCAGAAAAAGACCTGTAGATTATAATTTAAGCTTTTCATCTCATTGTCTTTTAGATGAGATTCTACCCGTCTAAAGGAATAGTGCCACGGAGAAATATCAGCACAATCTCTGGAGATATAAGTTGAGATTCCTAACAGTTCATATTTCCGCTGTATTCCTAAAACCTCATCAAAAATAGCGTTAATCGGCGAAGTAAAACATTCCCGATAGTCCATTCCAGCCTTTTCCATAAAACGTCTATTATTTTCAGGAGTATTTCGAAATAAAGTCAGATGCCCATGTTGATAGATCTTATCATAATTCTCTAAAATATTTGGCTGTAAAAATCCTGAAATATCTCCCACGATTATATCTAGGTCACAGTAACCCCAAAAATCATAATTTTGTAGCTCCTTTTCTAATAACAAGCCATACGCTGGTCTAAAATCGCAGAGCTTATATGATTTTTCCAGACTAATCTCAAACTCAAACAGATGTTCCAATCGTTTTTTAAATTGTTCAAAGGATGTATGTGTCACCTTCACATTCTCTGGAACTTTCTCTACTTGCTGATCTGTAAAAAGAAGTACAGTAATTTCTTTATGATAGCCAAGAGTATAAAAGAATAATTTTGTATATTCAGGTAAAGGACCAAAAAAAGGAACAATCAAGGCAATACTATTTTTTCTCACACTAATTGCTCCCTTCTATAAAAAATGATAAAACGTCTTGGATAATCGAATATCTTCATCTTTCAATTTATAGGTTAATTTATGAATGGATGACTGACGATAAATCGCAGTCATGACTTCACTTTTATACGGATCAAATAATTTCAATAAAAGTATATGAGGAGTTGAACTAGAGACAGGGACTACTTTTTTCCATTCCTCTTCAAAGTTTTCTATTACCAGTTGAAACAACATATGGAATATAAAATAATGCATCGCCTGATTGTTTTTCTGCCAATATTGATACAACAGCTCTTTGGTCATCTTTAACATAGGATTAGAAGTCGTGGACGTGATGAACCAGTTTGATATAGAAAGAGGATTCCCATCCAATCCTGGCTTCAATTTCTGAAACATAAAAAAATCTGTATCGAGCATGAAGTCTGGAATATTGCCATCTGATAGAAATACAGTCGCATCAATCCATGTACCACCATAATTTTCCAACAACTCCAAACGTAGCAGATCTGACATATGAGCGTTTCCTATTAGTCCCTTATCAATCTTATTCTGGATATAGTTAGGAAAAGTAACATAATCTCTATAATTGCCTTCTGTTAATAGAATAATTTCTTTATTCGGTAAATTCTTTATCAAAGAAGCGTAACACTTTTTAACAATCTCTGGAGCATCATCCATTCCTTGCAACCACATTACCCATACCTTATCAGATGGACGACGTTCTGAGGATTCGCTTAGAATTCTCTCTTTATTTTTAAGTATGTAGGGAGTATATTTCTTCCTTAATTTTTTTAATATTCTATTGTCTACTGAGTTACGAACAATCTCTAAAGATTTTTTCGTTTTCCCCTGTAATAGTACTTGAAAAACAGCAAAGAACAGGACTCCAGAGTTAAAATATTGCTTTAAAACCTGAAATCCATTTACTTTTTTAAATAGTTTAGAAAAAGAATTTTCTGCGTTATTCATTTTTAACTTCCAAACCTTCTAAAATATAATGAGTTTTACGACTTTCCACAGGAGGTAACTTCATATAATCACCATAGGTGAATGTTAAATACTCATGATAACGGTCAAATCCGATAAGCTCAATATCTTCAAATGTATATTTTGTCCCTTGACCATACCATTCTTTTGGAACAATCTCACGTGTGCGGTAAGCTCCCATAATATTACCAATATATTTGGAATCCTCGATTTTTTGTCGTGAAAGTAATCTGTCGATTTTTTCTTTTTCCTTATATGGGTCGATTATTTTTTCAAAAGGAATTTTCTCCATTCCCCATAAAAAAATACGTTCTACTAAACCACGTTTTCGATGACGATCAATAGAATCTTTATAATGCAAGGACATGAACACTCTATGCATCAAAACTCTAAAATAATAGATTTTTCTCAACAAAGAGTTATTGGGGGTCCCATCAATTGGAAATATGTCAATTGATGCAAAGGTAAATTTTGACTCATTTCCAATTCGCTCTTCAACGACCTTAACATTCGTATCTTGAACCCTTGTAATATAGTACTGATAGGAAGGAGTATTTTTGTAATGAACAATTTGCAGATGTTCCGGTAATTCCTGTTCTGCAATCTTCAAAAATCGCTCATAGTCCTCACGAGGCATCCCTAAGTCAATATCATCGTCCCATGGAATGAATCCGCTATGACGAATTGCACCAAGCATCGTACCACCAAGCATAAAATAGCTTAGTTCATATTTTTCAAAAATTGCAATGACTTTTTTTACTATTGCTAAATCGACCTCATGTAATTTTTCAATTGGTTCCATGATTGTCCTTTACTTATTCAAATCTTCTTTAATCTGCGTTGTGGAAATTTCAGGAGTTCGAGATAAATAAACGACTTCTACTCCTTCTTCTTTCAGAAAATCAAATTTACCTTTCCAATCATCTCCCATCACAAATGTATCGATATGATACTCATGAACATCAGATTTTTTTTGCTCCCAACTAGTTTCTGGAATTACCAAATCTACATAACGAATTGCTTCTACTAAAGCTTTTCTCTGTTCGTAATTAAAATAACACTTCTTCTGCTTTTCAATCCAATTAAACTCATCCGATGAAATGACAACAATAAGATAATCTCCCAGAGCTTTAGCTCTTTTCAATAAATTAATATGACCATAGTGAAGCAAATCAAAAGTTCCATACGTAATTACGCGTTTCATCTTACTTTCCTTACTACCATTATTTAATAATAACTTCTCATACTCATCCACAATAAAATCCCAAGTAAATCGCCGTTTCACTTGCTCAGTCGATAAGTAATCCATTTTCTGAATTTCTACCTCAGATAATTTTTCACTTTCATCAATCACCTGATGAAGATTATCTTTTTCCCAATAAATTGCTCCTTCTGCTCCAACCTCACGGTTAAAGCCAACATCAAGCAAAATATTTAATTTAGTGGATGATAACGCCTCTAATAAGGAAGGATTTGTCCCTCCAACTTCATGTCCATGAAAATACCCAAACGCATGCTCACGGATATATTTTAATAATTCCTGGTCATAAACAGTTCCAACAAATTTCACTCTGCTATCTTTGTCAAATCCCGTCTCTGCTTTTAATTTTTCATAAAAAGCATTTTTTTCAACATTGGTAATCAATACCAAATCTTTACTTGAGTTTGATTTCATAAACTCACGCAACATAGATTCATAGTTGTTTTCAGGTACAAATCGCCCAACTACAAGGTAGTATTCATTTTCAGCCGTTCCTTTTTCTGAGAACCATCTCCTTACCTTATCATCACTAGATGATAATTTTGATGTTTCAAGTTCTGTTCCATAAGCAATATAGACTGTTTGAGGAGAATATTGAGCATAATTCTGCTGAATATATCGTTCAATATTCTGACTATCACAGATTAATAAATCCGCATGTTTTACCATCAAACTTTCGGAAATTTTCCAGTAACGACGAACTGGGCGAGACCATTTCTCCCTAAGCCATTCGTGTCCATCCGGATTAACAAATAATTGCCCTCCCATCTGATGAATCTGTTTCTTAAAATGATGAATAAATGGTCCAATGCGACAAGCAAGAATGTAAAATATCGGCTGCTTATCTTGATTTACCTTTGACATAGCAATAGCTTTTTTCAAAGCAAGTAGATCATACACAATCGCTCTAGCAGGACCTATATTGGGAACATCAATACTAAAACAAGTTGCTCCATTATGCTCAAAAATATCTTCAAAAACATTCGACTTCAACGAATTTTCACGCATACAAGCAACATAATACCGAATATCTGATGTTTTTTGATATTCAGTTAGTTTTTCCACAAAAGTTTCAAAGCCACCATACTTTGCTGGAATCCCCTTTGAACCTATGATATACACAGATTGTTTCATATTCGTACTTGGAATCTTACTTCGCTCCATCTTTCTTCCACACTACTTTCAGCGTTTTGAGTAATATCTTGATGTCTGACCAAATGGTCCATCCATCGATATATTGTAAGTCCAATTTAACAACGTCATTAAAATCAGTTATTTTACTTCGACCACTGACCTGCCATAAGCCTGTAATTCCTGGTTTGAAACTCAAGCGACGTTTTTGTTCAGGAGTGTATTGGTCATACTCATCCCTAGTCGGTGGTCTTGTCCCTACTAAACTCATATCACCTTTTAAAACATTGTAAAATTGAGGTAGTTCATCTAGGCTACTCCTTCTCATAAATCGACCAATTGGAGTAATCCGTGGATCATTATCCATTTTAAACATCCCACCTGTCATGGTATTCTGTGTCAATAATTCTTTTTTACGTTCCTCAGCATCCCTATACATGGAGCGAAACTTATAAAAATCAAAAAATCGCCCATTTTGACCTACACGTTGCTGTTTAAAAATAACTGGACCACCATCTTTTTTTATTTTCGGTGCTAAAAACAGGTAGGCAACTCCACATAAAAAAAGACCAATCAAACTTCCGAAAATATCCAATATCCGTTTTGCTAAAATATGACTCGTCTTGTAGAAGTTTGTTGAGAAGGTCACTACATTAAAATCACCTATTTCACCTAATTTTTTATCATTAGCAGAAAAATCAAATGAATCTAGTGCTACACTTACACTAACTCCCATCGCTTCAAACTGAGCGATATAATCTTGAATCGGATAGCTGCTTGGAAGATTAATGAAGATTTCATCCACTATAGACTTTGTCACATAAGGAATTAATTCATTCTTTGTAATTAATGCAATCTTTGATGGTAGGGTATATTCCCCATCTAAAGTGGAGACAGCCACAATATCATGATAAAAATTGGAAGAAGCTAGTAAGCTATCTAATGTCTCCGTTGCTCTTTCCACAATTGTTAAAACTAATAGTTTACGACTCCTTTGTAATTTTGGATAAACTTTTCGATAAAATCGTTTAATGATTGTATTTAACATATGAAGACTAATGGCATTCATAACTACCAAATACAGCAGTCCTTTACGAGAAATATCAAAATTATCCTTCAACACAAAAGAAGTAAAGGTAATCATTACGGTATAGAGTACACTATATTGTATTGTCTGAATGAACTCAAAAAAATCGCCTCTACGAAATATTTCATCATTATAATGACAGATATAGGAAACAATAACATGTAATAGTGGTAAAATAATGATACCATTTCGTGACATATTCGCATCCAAAAATACATGGACACCTACGGTCACCAATAATACAATAAACAACTGAACTATAAATAGTATCAGTTGTTGAAGCCTTCTATCTATAGACATCGTTCGCCACCTTTTAATACTTACATTCTAAGGTGGAGGAACATGCAGTTTACATTCTTTTCTTCGTTGAAAATAGCCTGTTAATAGCTACCCCCCCCCCGAGACTTTAAAAGTATATCACTAAATCATATAAAAATCAAAAGATACACTTTTCTATTTCAAAGTTTTGTAACCAATCAACAAGGCTCTGTATTAAACGATCCTATCAATAATTTTGTCTAAATAGATTCGTAGAAAGTCAAACAGTAAATAGGGACGAATCATCAAGTCTTCAAGGTTATCTGTATGCCGATGGTAATCCGGTAATCCTTGTTTAAACTCACCTAAGCGGTCTCTCGGTATAGCTAAACAAAGTCGTTACTGTCCGCTCAGTATGAAATGTTGCAAGATATAGTAAATTGAATATTTGATGAACGCCAGTTCTATCTGCAGCTCCTTGCCTGGTTCTACTCCTTTCGTAAGCGCTCCATAACGAGGTATATTGAAAAACATTCCAAAGTCTGGACGGACTCTGGAATGTTTTCTATTTACAGTTGTTTTGAATACTTTCCGCCCACGGTAAATAAGCCTCTAGAACGTTCTTATTTACGAGGCTTTCCTCACTAGGAAGATGTTCTAGAAGATAAGTCATGTATTTCTCAGTGTTGAGATCATGACGCTTAGCTGTTTCTAGTAAGCTCATGATGATGGCTGTCGCCTTAGCGCCGTCAAAGCTCTGAGAAAAAAGCCAGTTCTTACGCCCCATAACCAAGGTCTTCATAGCCCTCTCTGCTATGTTGTTGGACAAGACTAGATTGCCGTCCGAGAGAATCGTTCGGAAGGTGGTTTCGTATTTGAGGCTATACTCTAAGGCCATGCCCAATTTAGAACCTGATAAAACAGCCTGCTCACGACACCAGTCGAAGAACTCATCCATCAAAGGGGCTAACTCTGCCTGGCGTTTATGTAGTCGCTCTTCAGTAGAGAGGTCAACCCAGTCATTCTCCAAAGCAAATAAGCGGTCGCAATACCTTAATCCCTTAGCTCCTAAAGAGGTCTTGTCTGCCTTCTTAGGCGTCGCCTCGAAGAACTTTCTTCTGACATGAGCCCAACAACCAACTAGCTGAGCTTTGTCTAACTGCCTATATGCCGACCACATATCACAATGTACATAGCCTGTGTAATCTCCAAGAAACTCCTTCACAACCAAGCCACTCCGCCCTTTATCGTGATGATAAAGAGTGATTCCCTGTTCTTCATGCTTCCCAGACAAGAAGGTCCAGTAAAAGGTCAACTGGCTATCATTTTCCAAGACCTTATAAGAAGTCTCATCCGCATGGAGAATGGGCTGTTCTAGTAATTTCTCGTGCAGAAGATCATAAATCGGCTCGAAATAATACTGACTAGACTTGATGTGCCAATTAGCGATTTCTTTCCGTGTGATAGGCAAGCCAAGTTTATTCCAATCCTCTTCTTGGCGGTAGTTCGGTACCTTGAGATTGAATTTCTGATGAATCGTATGAGCGATGATGGAGGCTGACCCAAAGCTATGTGCTAAAGGGGCTTTAGGGACGGGAGCTTTGACAATCTTATCACTGAGATTCTTCTCGCTACACGCCTGACATTTGTAAGCATGTTGGACATGATCAATCCGCTTCAATTGCGCAGGAATAAAGATTAATTCTTGACGTTGGACGGTTGAACCAATCTCTTTCAACTGACCGTGACAGTCTGGACAAGTGCAGTCTTCGCCTTTTAGTTCATGATGAACCATCTCTGGAGTGAATTGACTAAAAATAGCCTGACGAATTCCCTTGGTTTTCTTACGTTTATAGGTAATCGTTTCTGTGTCACCTGGGCAAGTTAGCGTCTTCTTCAGGAAGTGGTTCTTCTTCGAAGAGACTTAGCTGACCAGGTTGATACACAACCTTTTCTGATGACTTGCCATAGAGCTTTTGTGTCAGATAAGCTACTTGTTCACGAAGGAGAGCAAGTTCATTTGTGAGTTGTTGGTTAACAGCTGCTTGTTGTTTAATAATGGCTAATAACTCTTCCATAGTCTCACCCTCCAGTTTTCTTTATTATACCGAAAAGAAAGCCATGATTTCAATAGAAATCACGACTGTTTGTAGGGTTTATTTTAGGGCTTATCGAAAATCCCTTCATCAGCCAGTCTACTTGTTCAGGTGTCAGGGCTTTGACCTCGTTTTCATTACTCGGCCAGGTCAGTTTCCCGTTCTCGAAACGCTTATAGAGTAGCCAAAATCCTTGACCATCCCAATAAAGGGCCTTGAAACGATCTTTGCGGCCACCACAGAAGAGAAAAACTTGACCAGAAAAGGGATCTAATTCAAATTGACGTTTAATAAGATAAGCGAGCGAGTCAATACCTTGTCTCATATCCGTTTTCCCGCAGACAAGATAGACCTTGCCTAGATCACTGAGATGAATCGCCATAGAGCAATACCTTATCTAAAATAGTTTCCAGTGTTTCTTGATGAAGAGATTGGAACAAGCTTAGTTCAACTCTTCCAATACGCATTTTCAGCACCATCTCGTTTTTGTTTTTCTTATCAAAACGACGAGATTGGGGCGTTTCCAAAGGAACAATAGGTTGTGACATCACAATAGCCTCCAATTCTGTTTTCTACTAACAGTATACTGGAGGAGTGAGAGGATTACTAGATACCTCGTTATGGAGCGCTTACCTCCTTTCTCAAGCCACTATAAAAAATAACCAGAAAGATGAACTTTCTGGTTATTTTACAACTCTTTTGATAGCTTGAGGAAGACATCAGCTATCTTGAGTACATCAGGTTTCGAATTATTCTTCGTCTTCTGATTTTTTCTTGCCTAATCCGAGCAAAGCAGCAAATCCAAGGGCAACAGCACCATATGCAAATGTAGCATTTCCTGCAGTATCACCTGTACTTGGTAATTTCGCAGTGGTTGTATTTGCTGGTTTGACTGGAGTTGGAGTAGCTGGTTGTGCTGGGTTACTTGGCTCAGATGGAGTACCTGGAGCTGGAACGCCTGGTTTTTCTTTCAACTTGTAAATGTAAGTAACATCTGTGTTACCTTTCACCACTTTACCAGTTTCAGAATCGCCGTCTTTCACTTTAACAAGTTCATAAACATTACCATCTTTATCAGTGATTTCTTTAGGAATTTCAGTACCATTTTCATTAGTGTTGTACTCGGTTCCAACTGGTGATTTCGGAGTATCAACTGTTGGATCTTTGATAACTTCACCTTTTTCGTTCACATAATGAACGGTAACGGTTCCTGCTGGAACATAAGGTACTGGGGTATCTTTCTTAGGATCAACTGGTTTTGGTGGCTCATATCCCTTAGTTGGATCGTTTGGATCTTTTGGTTTCAATGGTTTACTTGGATCTTTTGGATCTACTGGTACATATCCATCAATATCTGGTAACGGAGGATTGTTACTTGGATCTTCTGGAGTATTATCGTAATCCACTGGTGGAATTGGATTTCCATTTGGATCTAGAGGCGGGTTCTTCTCTGGATTATTTGGATACTTAGGATCTTTTGGATTTGATGGATCCTCAGGATTTTCAGGAATGTATGGAATGTACTTGTTCGGTTTTTCCTCTTCTACTGGTGGTGGTGTTTGTTTTTCTTTCAACTTGTAGATGTACGTAACATCAATATTACCTTTTTCTACTTCACCAGTTGGTTTATCACCGTCTTTCACTTTGACAAGTACATATTTTTCACCGTCTTTACCAGTGATTTCTCTAGGAATTTCCTTACCTTTTTCATCAGTATCGTACTTCGTTCCGACTGGTGATTTTGGTGTGTCCACTGTTGGATCCTTGATCACTTCACCTTTTTCATTTACGTAGTGAACAGTGACAGTCCCTGCTGGTACGTAAGGAATTGGTGTGTCTTCATGTGGATCTGTTGGTTTTGGTGGCTCATATCCTTTACTTGGATCTTCTGGATCTACTGGTTTCAATGGTGTCTTACCACTTGGATCACTTGGATCCACTGGGATATAGCCTGGTACATCTGGTAAACGTGGATCATCTGACGGATCTTCCGGTGTCTCATCGTATGGACGAGGTGGAATTGGTTTACCAGTTTCTGGAACTGTCGGATCTTGTGGATCTGTTGGGTCATTAGGGTTATTTGGATCTACCGGAATAAATGGAATGTATTTACCTGGTTTTTCTTTATAAACGTAAATTACGTTTGTTTCACCCTTCTTAACTTTACCTGTTTCTGCACCTACAATTGAACCTGCTGGAACAACTTCTTGATCACCAACTTTATTTGAAGTTGATACACGAACAAGTTCGTATACGCGCTCTTTACCGTTCGCATCAGTTACCGTAATTTCTTGCGGTTTTTCTTCACGTTTTCCTACTTTTTCAGTTGCATCATACTCAGAATCAACTGGCGCTTTTACTGTATCCACCAGTTTGTCTTTAATGACATTACCTTCTTCGTCCACATAGTGAATCACTACTGAACCTGCTGGTACGTAAGGTACTGGGGTATCTTTCTTAGGATCAACTGGTTTTGGTGGCTCATATCCTTTACTTGGATCGTTCGGATCTTTTGGTTTCAATGGTTCACTTGGATCTTTTGGATCTACTGGAACATAACCGTCGATATCCGGTAACGGAGGATTGTTGCTTGGATCTTCCGGTGTATTGTCATAATCCACTGGTGGAATTGGATTTCCATTTGGATCTAGAGGAGGATTGTTCTCTGGATCATTTGGATACTTAGGATCTTTTGGATTTGATGGATCTTCAGGATTTTCCGGAATGTATGGAATATACTTGTTCGGTTTTTCCTCTGTTGGAGGTGTTGTTGGTTTCACTTCACGGTAAACGTAAGTGATTTTCTTCGTCTTACCAGCTTCAACTGAACCGTCAACTTTATCTGTAGAAGTCAAGTGACCATCTTCATCAACTTCACCTGCACCGTATGTGCCTGCTGGCACACGTTCATACACTTTATCCCCTACTGTAATTGTAGCTGGACGTAATGTTTTCGTAGTCGTGTCGTAGGCAGTTCCGTCTTTTTCGTTTTTCTTCGCAACTTGATCGTCTGCAAGTTCGTTTCCAGCTTCGTCTACATAGTGAACGATAACGGATCCGGCTTTCTTGTACACGTATGTTACAACTTTTTCGCCTTCTTTAACTTTACCGTCGTCTTCCCCTTCACCTTCTTTTGGTTCATTCTTAGTCAAGTGGTAAACTGTTGGATTTTCTGGATCATTTGGATTTGGAACTTCAATTTTCTCATCGCGTTTATCAACTGTATTGTACGGAGTATCAACTGGTGATAATGGCGTATCTTCCTTAGGTTTTTGAATTTCGTTACCATCTTCGTCTTCGTATTTAACGATTACTGAACCTTTTGGTGCTTCTGGTTTTGGATCTTCTTTTGGTGTTTCACGTTTCTTGTACTCGTACTTGATAACTTGTGGAGTTTCAGTTACTTCACCTGTTGGTTCTGCTGATCCTTCTTTCAGTTTTGGAGTACCGTCTTCTTTTTTCACCAAGTCGTAGATATCTTTTCCGTCAGTTAAAACTGCTGGTGGTGTATCTTTGTACTCAGTTCCAACTGGTGTGTCTTTTTCTTTAACCACTGTATCTTCTTTAACAGTTGGGTCTTTGTAAAGACGTGTTTCTTCACCTTCAACGAAGTATTGAGCTGTTACTTCGCCACCAGGTTTTACTGGTTCTTCTTTTGGTGTTTCACGTTTCTTGTACTCGTACTTGATAACTTGTGGAGTTTCAGTTACGCTACCAGTTGGGTTCGCTGAATCTTCTTTCAGTTTTGGAGTACCGTCTTCTTTTTTCACCAAGTCATAGATATCTTTTCCGTCAGTTAAGACTGCTGGTGGTGTATCTTTGTACTCAGTTCCAACTGGTGTGTCTTTTTCTTTAACTACTGTATCTTTTTCTACAGTTGGATCTTCGTATAGACGAGTTTCTTCACCTTCAACGAAGTATTGAGCTGTTACTTCGCCACCAGGTTTCACTGGATTTTCTTCTGGTTGTTTTTCAGAGTACACATAGATTACATGTGTTGTTCCTTCAACGACTTTACCTGTTTCATTTCCTGAGAAGAATACTCTGTTTGCTGCATCTTCTTTTACAACATCATTTTGACCAACTTTTGACGTCATTGATACTTCTTTAAACACGTATGTCTTGCCACCAAATGTGATTTCTTGTGGTTTTTCTAATGGGTTTTCTTTCGTGTTGTATGTTGAATCTACTGCTGCATCTGTTGTATCTTTGTATGCAGATTGAATGACTTCACCAGCTTCGTTGACATAGTGAACAACGACTGAACCTTTTGGTTCTACTGGTGTTTCTACCTTCTTATAGACGTAAACAATTGTTTTAGTACCTTCTTCAACTGTTCCTGTCTCAGCATCAGACTTCTTCAAATCTGCTTTCTTAGACTCAGTCAATGTGTTATCTTCGCCGACTTTACCTACAATATAGTCATCTGCTGGAGCAAGTTCATATGTTCCATCTGCAGTTGTAATTGTTTTTGGTTTATGGTCAGTTGTCGTGTACTCTTTAGCAATCGCTGCGTTGAGTTCATCAACAGCTTCAGGAAGTAAAGGATTACCCTCTGTATCTACATACTTAACAGTAACATTACCAGCTTTTGGCTCTGGTGTAACTTCCTTATAGATATATGTTACCTTCTTCGTCTTACCAGCCTCAACTGTACCAGTTACATCATCCGTACCTTCCAAATGACCGTTAGCTTCGACTTTACCTACTTTATGAGTGCCAGCTTCTTCTACCAGCTCATAGACTTTACCGTCTTTCGCAATTGTCTTAGGACGTAAGTCTTCGATAGTATTATAGCCAGATTTATCTGCACCATCTTTTGTATCATAGACTGTGTCTTCTGGTTGCAAGTAGTTACCATCTACATCGCGGTAGTTTACGATAACAGAACCTGGTTTAACTGGCTCCTCTTTTGGCTCTTCTTTCAACTTGTAGACATAAGTGATAGTCTTCGTTTCTTTAGCAACATCACCAGTAATTGCGTCTGAACCTACCAAGTGGTTATTGTTATCAACAACAATCTTATTACCGTTGTATGTTCCTTCATATGAATCTGCTGGAGCAAGAACATAAGTCTTATCACCAACTTTGATTTCAGCTGGTTTCAACGCTTCAGTTGTAGAATCATACTTGCTTCCAACGGGTTGGTCTTTGACAACATCTTGTTGAGTTGCAAGAGGATTACCTTCTGTATCAATGTAGTTAACTACTACTGAACCTTTTTCAACTGGTGTTTCTACTTCATCATAAACATAGATAACGTGAGTTGTACCTGGAACGATTTTGCCTTCTTGTCCGTTTACGACGTTTGTATCATTCTCACTTACGACAACTTTACCACCAACTGTATTGGATGTGGAAACTTCTTTAAACTTGTAGTTTACATCGCCATTTGCAATTGTTGCTGGTTTTTCATCTGCATTTTCTTTATTATCAGCAGCATTATACGGTGCATCAATATCACCGTCAGTGATATCTTTCACTTCTTGCTTGATAACTTCACCTTTAGTGTTTACATAATGAATCACAACTGATCCAACTGGTTTGTAAACGTAAACGATGTTTTTAGTACCTTCGATAATCTTACCAGTCTCGTCTGTCGTTACATTCTCAGTTGCAATAGGCTTCCCATCAACTACACCAGTTTCAGAGACTTCAACTTTCTTATAAACAACGCCATCTTTTTCAAGAGTATCTGGTTTTTCAGCGGATTTAACTGTGTAGCTTTCATCTACTGGTTTATCATCAGAATTGTGGTGATTTGGTTGAAGTTCATTTCCTTTTGTATCTACATAGTGAAGAACAACATCACCTGTTTTTGGTTGGGTTACTTCACGGTAAACATAAACAACTTCTTTTGTTTTTCCAGCTTCTACGTCACCAGTTGTAGAATCAGATGAAGTTAAATGACCATTATCATCAACTTCAATTGGATTATTATTATAAGTACCGTATGTACCTGCAGGAACAAGTTCATAAATCTTACCTTCATTATTGAACTCCTTAGTTCCCTTGATAAGGTCTAATTTACGGTCTTCATCTGTGTTATAAGGAGTGTTTGCATCTGCATTTGTTTCATCCTTAACTTCAGTTTTAATAATATTACCTTCTACATCAATGTACTTAACGATAACATTACCAGTTACAGCTTTTGGTGCATATTCATATCTAATAGTTTGGTCTTCTTTTTTAACCTCACCTGTTTCAGGATCAGAATTTTCTTTCACCTGCACGTATTCATATACCGTACCGTCCGCTGCACGGATTGCTTGTGGACGACCTACAGTAGCATCATAATTTTTATAAAGAGCCTGCTCTTTTTCAATATCGTCTTTACCTGTCGTTGTCTCAGTAGTTGGTACGAATTTGCCATCTACGATAGAACCAACTGTACCAGCAAGAATGTTTTCTGTACCTTGGATGTAGTACTCACGATAGACGTTACCTTTGCCAACAGTACCACGGATACTTGCTGCGTCTCCCCATGTTGTAGTACCAGTAGGACCTTCTACATTGTTTAAAATACCACCATGTGTTAATGCTGATACAATCCTACCAATCTTACCTTGACGGCTGTGGAAGAAAAGGTCTCCGTTCGCATCAATTGCAAGTCCACCTGTAGTTACATTATTCGCTTTCATGGCTTCTGCTACCGCTTCGTTCCCAGAACCGGCAGAAGAAATATTATGGTTAATATCTGTGTAAATAGGGATATTCTTAGATAAAGTACCATTATGCTTAGCATATTTGTTATTCTGTCCAGCGGCTGCATCAAAATTAGCTTTATCCACAGAGTAGATATAGTAATTTGATGAGTTAAATTGATTCATAATCAATTTCATATTACCATCTGTATCAAAGGCAATATCGTTACCAACTACATAACTTTCACCAGCTCGTTTAAAGTAATCTTCATTTTTGTCAAAGGAACCACTTTTCACTAAATTAGTATCAATATATCCAGCGCTAGCCACGTTACCTGTTGCTGGATCAAATGACCACATACGGAAGTAAAGATCAAATGTTCCATTATCTCTCATTGCTTGATAAGCAGCATCATCTCGAGGTGCAACTTGTGAGAATGCAGGATCAGTCTTAAGTGTTAACGTACCGAAGTAGTACTTACCATCTTTTGGATTGACTGCTCCGGCTGTCCATGCATTGGTACGCATTACTGCCATACCTTCAGGCCAATCATTAGAGTTACTTACAAGGCTCCATTTTTTAGACTCCATGTCGTAGCGGTAAATACCATTGATGGTGGTACGGTCATCAACTAAAATTTGAGACGTAATACCAAGTGCATACGCATAACGACCATCATTCGACAATCCCAGCGCATTTACTACTCTATATCCATCACGAGTAGATGTCGTTCCTGGAATTGGGTTTGAAGGGGAAAATCCTTGCTCTGCAGAAAGCTTTTCAAGGTGTTCATAAAGAGTGCCTCCACCTTCAAAATCATCTTTAGAAACTTCCACTATTTCACCAGTTGTAGTATCAATTTCATAGATCATTGTTTCTTTGTTGGTACTATTACCACCATTGACAGTTCCAGATTTTTGAACATAGAAAACACCCGGTTTATTACTGAAACGTCCAAGTGTTTTCCAACCTTCAGTATCTAAGGTTTCATTTGCTGCTGGCACATCCGCACGGAAGCCAGTCCCTGTTGGGATTGCTTGACCTTCATTTGGGAAAGCTGCGGCACGGCGTTGTGCACGTTTTGCTTCTTTTGCAACGAGTTCAAGAGCTGCTGCATCTACTGCTTCTTGGAAACGTGCACGATAGTCTGCACGTACTGCTTCTGATAAGAGTGCATAAGTGCTCAACTCAGCAATTTTTGCTTCTTTCAATGCTGCCAAATCTACTGTCTCAGTAGCTGGTGCTGTTGTTGTTTCTGCTGACACAGTAAGAGCTGGTGCAGGTTGTTCAGCAACTGGTGCTACTGTTGGCTCTGCTACGGGCGCTGCAGGTGTCGTTGTTGCATGAACTTCTACAACTTCTGCACTTGCAAGACGAGCAACTTCTTGGTCATTTTCCAAAATGGTAACAGAACCGTCGTTTGCTACAAGTACTTTGAACGCTTCTGTTAGGTTGTTGTCTGAACGAACAGTTGCTACTACAGCTGCTTTTTCAGAATCGCTGAGATTTGCTGCATCAAGAACTGCTACCTTGTTTTTAACGACAAAAGTGCGCGCTACTACAGTCTCAGTTGTTTCTGCTGCAACCGGTGCTTCTACAGAAGCTACTGGACTTACAGTTGCGCTAGCAACCGTCTCTCCAACCTTGTCTTCTTTTTCTACTGATGAAGAAACTACTTCATTAAGACTCGTTTCCTCAGCCGATACTTGATTCACTCCTGCTATGAGTACCGTTCCTAAAAGGACCGAACACGTACCAATCGTAAACTTACGAATTGAGAATCGTTGTTTTCTATTGAAAAACATCAATCTTTCCCCCATTTTTTTAAAATATTTCTGTCTTTTAAACAGACAGTTTCCTCCTGTTTATGAGACAGAAAGCCACTAGTGACATTATACCACCCTCCCCCCTATCGTGCAAGTTTTTGCACTCAAAAAAATAGTTTGTTTAGTCAAAGTTTTTCCTCTTTCTATTTGCCTGTTTATTCTAAGATAATTCTCTATTTTCTAATGAAATCCGTTGCTATTTTTTCACATATAATATCAGTTTTATGACATCCCTTGTCATCTGCTTTCACTATTTCGATAGGTTTCTTGTAGTTTATAAAATACTGTAACAATTTGATGACAATGAGACAACTTGTTTTTTGACGGTGGAATGTAGTATCAGGGACTCCGTTAGAACACAAAAAACTCTCTAGAAGTCAATCTAGAGAGTCGTTTTATCTATCAATCTATATAAGATTTATTTTTTCAAGTTGTAGAAAGAGTTCAACCCTTTGTATACTGCAACTTCACCAAGTTGGTCTTCGATACGAAGCAATTGGTTGTATTTGGCAATACGGTCAGTACGTGACAATGAACCTGTCTTGATTTGACCAGCGTTTGTTGCAACTGCGATGTCAGCGATTGTTGAATCTTCAGTTTCACCTGAACGGTGTGATACAACCGCAGTGTAACCAGCTTCTTTCGCCATTTCGATTGCTTCAAATGTTTCAGTAAGTGTACCGATTTGGTTTACTTTGATAAGGATTGAGTTAGCAGCTCCTTCTTTGATACCACGTGCTAGGTAGTCAGTGTTTGTAACGAAGAAGTCGTCACCAACCAATTGTACACGTTTACCAAGACGTTCAGTAAGAGCTTTCCAACCATCCCAGTCATTTTCATCCATCCCATCTTCAATTGTGATGATTGGGTATTTGTTTACCAATTCTTCAAGGTAATCGATTTGCTCTGCAGAAGTACGTACAGCAGCTCCTTCACCTTCGAATTTAGTGTAGTCATATACTTTACGCTCTTTGTCGTAGAACTCAGATGATGCACAGTCGAAACCAATCATGATTCCATTTTCACCAGCTTCGTAACCAGCTGCTTCGATTGCTTCGATGATTGTTTCAACACCGTCTTCAGTTCCTTCGAATTTAGGAGCGAATCCACCTTCGTCACCAACAGCTGTTACCAAACCACGAGCTTTCAAGATTTTCTTCAAAGCGTGGAATACTTCAGCACCCCAACGAAGACCTTCTTTGAAAGTTGGCGCACCAACTGGCAAAATCATGAATTCTTGGAAAGCGATTGGAGCATCTGAGTGAGAACCACCGTTAATGATATTCATCATTGGTGTTGGAAGAACTTTTGTATTGAATCCACCAAGGTAGCTGTAAAGTGGGATTTCAAGGTAGTCAGCAGCAGCACGTGCTACAGCGATAGACACACCAAGGATTGCATTTGCACCCAATTTACCTTTGTTTGGAGTACCGTCAAGAGCGATCATTGCACGGTCGATTGCTTGTTGGTCACGAACATCGTAACCGATGATAGCATCTGCAATAACGTTGTTTACGTTATCAACAGCTTTTTGTGTACCAAGACCAAGGTAACGAGATTTATCTCCATCACGAAGCTCAACTGCTTCATGCTCACCAGTAGAAGCTCCTGAAGGAACCATACCACGACCGAATGCACCTGATTCAGTGTAAACTTCTACTTCCAGTGTTGGGTTACCGCGTGAGTCTAGGACTTCGCGAGCGTAAACATCAGTAATAATTGACATTTTTTACTCTCCTTTGAGTTAATTTTATTTACTAAACCATGTTACCTTAAAAACGCATTTTTTTCAAGGAAAAACTCAAAATTTTCGTATATATTGGAATGATAACGTTTCCTTGCTTCGACTTCTATCCAATTCTGAACAGAAAAATCAATAGTAAGGCTAGACAGACTTGAAAAAGACCTATCAATCCCATGTAAATCAGGAATTTAAGACCTTCTTGGAGAAACTTCTTAAAGTCTAGCCGTAGCCCAATCGCTGCAAGAGCTGTCAATTCAAACCAAGAACTAAAAAATGTAGATGTTTTCCCGAAAAAGAATGGAAGAGGAAGAAAACTATTCAAGAAACAAAGGATGAGAAAAGCTAAGATATACCAAGGAATGCTGGCTAAAACTGATTGTGGATTAGTATTTTCAGCAGGGGCTATTCCTTTCTGCCTAGTCATCAAGCGCTCAAAGGCAAATACAACAACCACTAGAAAGAGGATACGGGTAATCTTAAAGAGGGTCGCATATTGGGTGACATTTGCATTAATCAGGCTGGCAGCTGCTACGACTTGGCCAACTGACTGTAAAACACCTCCTGTCAAAGCGCTATTTGCCAAGTCAGAAAAACCTAACAGTTGCACCCCGATAAAAGGTAGGACAAATAGCAAAATTGTACCGAGGAGATTAATCAGCACAATCGCCTGCCCCTTGTCCTTACTATCGGCTCGAATAGCTGGTGCAATAGCTCCGATAGCCGACGAGCCACAAACCGCATTTCCTCCTGCAATCATAAGTGCCATTTCTTCTTTAAAACCTAATTTTTTCCCTAGAAAATAACTAAATGTGATGACACTAGCCATCATGAGAAGAATATAGAAAAGACCGGACAAGCCTAAGTGGGCAATGGTTTGAAAGGTCACGGTTAGACCGAGCAGGGCAACTGAGATTTCTAGTAGCCTACTTTCTGAAAATTTCGTCCCTTTTTCAAATCGCGTGTTTCTACAGATTGTATTTCCTAAAAAAATCCCGATACAGATAGCTAAACTAGCTGCTCCTATACTGGGAAAAAACCTTGCGAGACCTTTTGCAATGACTGCTACCAGAAAAGATAGGATAAAACCTGGCACGATCTCCTTATGAATCATTTTCATAACTGTTCTCCTTTGTTGTACTTGACCTTATTGTACCACAGTTACTAGCATTTTCCGAGGAAAAGCTAAAACGATTTCATTTGTTCGTTTTCGATTTAGACTAGCTTATGATATACTAGGTATATGAAAGATATAAATGACATCATTATGCAACAAGCTGCTGGAGGGGTGAAACTCAATCCAGATGAACAGCGAACATTTCTATATACTTTTAAAGAGCGTGTGATTGGCCTATGCAGCATTGACGAGGCAAATACGCAAGAACTGATCGAACATTTCAAGGAAATATTGCGACAACTGAGTAAGGATTTTTCACCTATTTTTGTTAAAATTTCTCCCTATATTGATGGTCAAAAGCAAATTCTCTACCTCAAAATGGCGCAGGAATTGGGCTGTGAGGCTACGATTGTCTCTGAAGATTGTTCAAAACAATATGGGCTGGTCATTCATACAGATCATCCCAGTCAAGTGGACGAACCTGACCTCTATCAGCAGTTTTCTTCCCTTCTCCTAGCTACATCTTCTACACCCAAGAAGAAAACCTCCTTCTGGAAAAAATTATTTGGTTGAGATATAAAAAATGGACTGGAACATCTGTTCTAATCCGTTTTTTTATTGTTCATCAGTCCGTCCATGACATCCAGAACCTTGATCAGATTTTTTTCATTGATTTGATAAGGTGCCTGTTCTCGTACGATTGGTTTGGCGCAAAAGGCAATGCCTATTCCCGCTGCTTGAATCATAGGAAGGTCATTGGCACCATCACCAACTGCAACCGTATCAGCTAAACGTAGACCATTTTCTAGGACCCATTTTTCCAAACAAGCTTTTTTCGTCTCCTTGGTCACTATCTCACCAAGCACCCGACCTGTTAATATCCCATTTTCAGCTTCCAAGCGATTGGCTTTAACGTAATCAATTCCTAACTCTTTAGCCAGTACATCAACTGTCTCATGAAAGCCCCCTGATACCACGGCCACCTTGTATCCTCTCTGGTGCAATGTAGCAACTAATTCACGTGCACCAGGTGTAAAATGAATCCGTTTTAAAATGCGCTCAAACACGCTCACAGGCAAGCCTTTTAAGAGGGCAACACGTTCTGCTAGTGCCTCTCTAAAGTCCAATTCTCCCCGCATGGCACGCTCTGTGATAGTAGCGACTTCCTCTCCAACACCAGCTTCCTCACCTAGTAAGTCAATTCCTTCTTCCAGAATCAAGGTGCTGTCCACATCCATGACTACTAATCCTTTTACTGTCATGATTCTTCTCCTTTATTTATATAAAACAAAAAGCCCAAGGGCTTTTTGTTTTAGTAACGAATAGTCTCTCGTGTTTTTTCATAAGAACGTACAAAACGTTCGGTTACTCCTGGTTCAACTGCTTCTAAGGCAAATGAGATTTCCTCAAAAGCTGCTTGATAATCATAGTCTTTCTCAAAGATTGACAAGGCTCTGTTAAATGCTTGCTGAATCGAAGAATGATTTGAACGGTAGCGATTTGAATACTGGAGCAACTGCTCTGTAAGAGCGGCATTTTGAACAATAGTATAAGCTACTTCTTCTAATTCATTCATGTCAAAGGTAGCATTTTCTAACAAACGGTTCACAATTTCAATATTGATACGCTTATAGTCCAATTCTGCTAGCAAGGCTTCAACATGCCCACTTGTTTTAAAGAACATGGATAGGAAATCCTCTGGAATACCTGGCAAGCTACGTTTTTCCATATAGCGTTTCAAGGTATGTAGTTGATTAATATATTGAGTTGCTTTTTTACGCGCAGTTGTCTCTGAGGTTTCTTGTGATTTCAAATAATCTGCTAAGACAAGCTGTTCCTCCTCCATTTGCTTGAGAGTAGTAAAGGCATGCTCTAAGCGTTCTTCTAAAATAGAATAAGCAACTTGTGGATTTTCTAGCTCTGCGATACTATCATGAACAACAGTTTCCATTGAAGAAAGTTTAGTAGCTAATTTTGAAATACGTGCTTGCTTGCTTTCCACCAAAATGTAAGAATGATTCAACCGTTCGGCTTCTTCTGTCAAGACACCTGTATTATGAACCACATGTTCCAAGAATTTTGGCAAGTTTTTACTGATTTTAACAGCGCCTTTGTGGGCTTCAATTTCACGCGTAAAGACTTGATATAAGTAATCAATTTTTGATTGGATTTCGTCAATTTCTGCCTCTGCCGCATCTAAGTCAAAGGATACGATAAGAGCAGTTGTTTCACGAATAGCCACTCGAATTTCTTGGAAACGAGTCTCAATATTTCCTTCTGTAAAGAGATAGCCCTCTTCAACCAATTTGCGGTATCCAGCTTCCAAATCTTCTAGCTGATCTGGGAAAGATTGATTTACCTTTTCAACCAAGTTTGGAATTCGATCCATGATTTGATTGAGAGCAATCATGTGCTCTTCTGTCTTATCTAGGATACCTGCTGCTTCAATTGGGTCACCAGATGAGTTTAGCATGACAAATTCTGAAAATTCAACTTCAATATTTTTGAGTTGCTTTTCCAATTCTGGCAAGGTTTCACCGTATTGCTCAGAATGTTCACGCACAGATGCTTGCAAGCTATCAAAGAGATCAAGGGCATGCTTAACGCGGCCTGTATTTTTTTCCTCTTGACCTTTTAAATCCTTCAATCCTTTACGAATAGCTGCAATGTCTTCTTCAATTAAATCAATTTGACTTTCAATACTATCAATCGCACTCTTAGCACGGACAAATCGGAATGAATTATTAAAGGCTTCTGCTTCAAAAATGTGATTTTCAATATCTGCAAATGAATTTAAGGAAAGATCAACCCATTTTTGGTTCCATTCACGAAACGATACCTGACTTTGACCAATCAAATGAAGACTTTTTACAACTTCTACCTCGTCATTTACTGGTAGGTTAAATAAATCTTCTTTCCGTTCTTCTAATGCAATCAATAAATTATCATTTCGTTTGCGGGCGATAAGGCAGGCAATATAGACAATAATTAAGATAACAACAATCGCTACGATTAAAATGATTGTTCCTCTAGACATGTAAATCTCCTTCGATAATAAGTTGTACTGGAAAATATCGCTTTATTATATCATACTTTTTAGTGATATGCACTTGTTTTTTCGAAAATCATACATCGAGCGTCGAATAAACTGCGTTCTCTTCGATGAACTCTCGACGTGGTTCTACCTTATCTCCCATGAGCATATCAAAAATTTTATCAGCTTCTGCCGCATCGTCAACTGATACACGCGCCATTAAGCGATTTTCAGGATTCATGGTTGTTTCCCACAGCTGATGATCATCCATTTCTCCCAGTCCTTTGTAGCGCTGAATAGTCGGTTTCGAACGCCCTTGACTATAACGTTCTAAGGCTGCTTGCAATTCCTGTTCTTGATTGACACCCGGTTGAATGTATTCTTTGACCTCACTTCCGACCTTGACACCATAAATCGGTGGTTGGGCAATGTAGACATAGCCCGCTTCGACAATCGGACGCATGTAACGGTAAAAGAGGGTCAAGAGAAGGGTACGAATGTGGGCACCGTCAACATCGGCATCTGTCATAATGACGAGTTTTTGATAGCGTGCCTTGGTCACATCAAAGTCTGCTCCAAATCCAGTTCCCATAGCGGTAAACAGACTCCGAATCTCTTCATTCGCTAAGATTTTATCCATGCTTGCTTTTTCAACATTGAGGATTTTCCCACGAATCGGCAAGATTGCTTGGAATTCACGATTACGTCCTGATTTTGCTGAACCACCCGCTGAATCTCCCTCTACGATAAAGAGTTCTGTCTGCGCTGGATCATTTGATGAACAATCCGCCAATTTTCCAGGGAGATTTGAAATTTCTAAACCTGATTTTTTCCGAGTGACTTCGCGCGCACGTTTAGCAGCAATCCGAGCCTTACTTGCTAGAATTCCTTTTTCAACAATGCGCCGTGCTACCTGAGGATTTTCCAGTAAAAATTCTGAGAAGGCTTCTGAGAAAAGACGATTGGTAATTTTCACTACTTCGCTATTTCCGAGTTTTGTCTTGGTTTGTCCTTCAAATTGTGGGCCAGGGTGCTTGACGGAAATAACAGCTGTCAATCCTTCCCGAACATCTTCACCCGTTAAGTTGTCCTCATTTTCCTTGAGAATTTTATTTTTCTTGGCATAGTCATTAATCACACGGGTCAAGGCTGTACGGAATCCTTGCTCATGCGTTCCCCCCTCATGGGTGTGGATGTTATTGGCAAAGCTGACGACATTTTCATGATAGCTAGTCGTGTATTGCATGGCCACTTCAACAGTAATGCTATCCATTTCTCCGTCTGTATAAATAGGAGTGTCAAAGATGACATCTTTATTTTCATTGAGGTATTCAACATAAGAAGCAATCCCGCCTTCATAGTGGTATTCCTTACTTTGTTCTAATCCTTCTCGCTTATCAATGATGGACAAATGCAAACCACGATTGAGAAAGGCCAATTCTTGAACACGCTTATTGAGTTTAGCAAAGTCAAATTCTGTCGTTTCAGTAAAAATTTCAGGGTCTGGTGTGAAATGAACAGTTGTTCCTGATTTGTCTGTTTCACCAATCACTTCTAGGTCTGCTACGACTTCCCCACGACGATATTCTTGGTAGTAAACTTGACCATTTTTATACACCCGAACATCTAACTGGGTAGACAGGGCGTTTACAACAGACGAACCTACGCCATGCAAGCCTCCTGACACCTTATAACCACCACCGCCGAATTTTCCTCCAGCGTGAAGCACTGTGAAGACGGTTTCAACCGCTGGACGTCCAGTTTTTTCTTGAATATCAACTGGAATACCACGCCCATTATCAACAACCGTAATCGAATTATCTTTTTCAATATAGAGTTCAATATGGGTCGCAAAGCCAGCTAACGCCTCATCAATGGAGTTATCGACAATTTCCCAGACCAAATGGTGCAAACCCTCTTTCGAGGTTGAACCGATATACATTCCTGGGCGCAAGCGAACCGCTTCTAGACCTTCCAAAACCTGAATCTGACTGGCATCATATTCCTGTGCTTTTTCCTGTAAATTTTTTGTTTCTTCTGTCATTCTTTTCCCTTTTATCTTAGAGGTAAAACAGTCTCTAACAAGTGGCTGATAGGGGCCACAAAAACTATTTTACACACTATTATTCGCAATCAATCTAGCTTAACTAGTACCCTTTATTATATCATATTTTTCCCTATATTCCTACAAAAAAAGGAGTGAGAAGTTATTGTCATTTGACAGATATACATTTTTCTCATTCCTTTATTTATTGGCAGTTTAGAATATTTTTAGCTAGATCTTCAGTTTCTGCTGTTCATACACCATTGCCTTTGCTAGACCAGCTCCATCTCCACCGAGTAAATCAACTAATGTGTAGGCAAATGCTAAACTGGTTCCTGCTCCTCGGCTGGTAATGATGTTTCCATCCACAACAACTGTTTCATTGACATGGTGTCCTGAATCAATATCCGCCTCTTTTCCTGGGTAACAAGTATAGCGACGTCCTTGTAACAGACCTGCCCTGTCTAATACAATGGGCGCTGCACAAATAGCTGCTAGGTATTTTCCACTTGCTGCAAGGGCTTGAAGAGCTTGCAGCAACTCACCATGGTCACGGAGATTAGTAGAGCCTGGTAAACCTCCTGGTAATACGACCAAATCATAGTCTGTTAAATCTCCTGTGAAGATCTTATCAGCCTGTACTGTAATGCCATGTGAGCCTTCTACCTCTTTACCAGTTAGGCCAATCATGTCACACTCTATTGAAGCACGACGCAAGACATCTACGGGTGTCAAGGCTTCGATTTCCTCAAAACCATTTGCTAATACAACTGCTACTTTTTTCATTTGAACCTATCTTTCTACACGTTTTATCGTGATTTTTTTGAATGCACGTGACTTATTGCGCCATTGCTCATTGGATAAGGTGTATTGGTAACTCATAGACAACATTAGTCCTACCCCAATCAGATTGGAAATAATGGATGATCCTCCTTGAGAAATAAAGGGCAGGGGAATTCCCGTTAGGGGTAATACTCCTGTAGCTGCACCAATATTTTCAAAAACATGGAAGAGCAACATCATGATATAGCCTGTCGAAATATAGGTATAAAAGCGATTGTTAGACTGCAAGGTAATGCGTAACATGCGATAGATAAGTAAGGTATACAAACCAATCACCGTTACACTTCCTACAAAACCAAAATCCTCTCCGATTACCGTAAAAATCATGTCACTTTCCCGAACTGGAACAAGCAAATTGGTCTTATTAAAGCCTAGCCCTGTCAGACCTCCGCTCCCAATCGCAATCAAACTCTGTGCCTGCTGATAGGTTGTCGATTTTGCATTTTTAAATGGATCAAGCCAAGCTGCAATACGATTGATTTTATAGGTGTCCATCCCCATATTATGCAAAAAAGTTGTGCCACCAGGTGCAATAAAGAGAAGTAAAAACCCACCAATCAAAACGAAGGCTGTAAGGGAGGTCGGCAACAATATTTTCCAAGATACACCCGACAATAAGACCATACCACTAAAAATAGCTAGAAACACAAGGGAGGTTCCGAGGTCTTTTTGGAAATATAGGAGCATGAGAACAGGGATTGTCCACACAATCAGGTAAGCAATCAATTGAAAATCTTTTTTTAGCGATCGCTCACTATGCTTGGTCTGAAAGCTCACGATGCTACGTGCCATCATGACGATATAGGAAATCTTCATAAATTCTGATGGCTGAAAAAGTGTGACTCCACCAATGGTCACCCAGTTTTTTGCTCCGGTCGAAGCGACCAGTTCTGGACTGTAAAAGACCAAGGGTAACACCATCAATCCTAGTCCCAATGCATATAAGACTGGTGTAACATACCATAAAAATTTGGTGCTAAAGAACATGACTAGAAAGGAAAAACCGATGCCTAGTGCAATCCAAATCAACTGCTGACCAACAATCGTAGCCACATTGGTTGGATAATCTTGACTAACTGCAATATACACTGCTGCAATGCCAATTAGTAATAAAAAAAATACCGGTAAAATTAGGGCATAATCAACACGACTCTCCAAAGAAGGAGTTTTCTTCATTTTCATTCCTCATACTTTCCACTAACTCACCATTCCAGTATAGCAGAAAAGAGAAAAATTTTGAACTAGAAAGATAAGAAGGATACAATAATTTAAATAGGGAAAATGAAAAAAGTCCCGCAGGACCTGAACTCACTCTCTTATTTCTCGACTCATGAAAAAACAGTCCAGTGGACCCAAACTCGCTTGCTCGTCTAGTTTAGAAAATAAAAAACATGAATTTTTATTAAAAAATATGGTATAAATCAAAAGGCTATTAATAGCCTTTTTTGCTAAATTGTTTAACTCGGTCACGCTCATAGTCTAACGATAACTTGAGTAATTCGACCAGTCCTGTAACATCTTGCATTGCTAAAAGTTCCATATACTCCGCCCTACGATCTTTTAAAATGATAACGGGACTTTCTAGGTATTTCATAGCAAGGTACATCAGTAAAAGCCGTCCAGTTCTTCCGTTACCGTCTGAAAATGGATGGATACGCTCAAATTCAATATGGGTAACTGCTAGTATTTCTAACTTCTCTGTCTCATTACTTGCTATATCCAATCTATAAGCAGTGTTATCTGCCCATTGTCTCATAAGTATAGGAGTTTCTTCAGGGCTTGCCGTTTTAAATTCTGCCCCTACAATTGCATTCTGTTGCTTCTTGAATTGTCCTCTATCGTGTTGAAGGCGGTCAAGTAAAAGCGCGTGTATATCTTGAATTTGCCCTAAATTAAATGGCTTATTATCTTTTAACAAATCTAAAAGGTATGAAAAAGCCTGCTTATGATTTTCAATTTCGTAAAATTCTCTAATACTTTTTCTGTTGGTCGGTAAGGTATTTTCTAAAATTATGCTAACTGTTTCAGGTAGTGTAATTGTGTTACCCTCAATACCGCTAGAATGATACGCCATTCTAACAAGTATATCATCTAAATAATCTTGATTATAGGTCATTTTGTACCTCCGTTAGCTCTATTATACCATAATCACTAGCTATAGTTATTTTATCTCTTTAAATTTTCGTTTCTAGCAAGTTTTTCCCCCTTTTTATTTTGAGACGTCTCCGATTTTGAAAAAGCCCCCTTCCTCGGTACCTAACTGTGTGAAAAATTACAGACTTACTAGGGGACTATAATTGCTACTTTTCATGTATCAATTCTTTTAGAAAAAGAAAAGCCATTCCCGAAAACGGAAATGGCTTAACATCAACATTCTTAAGCAATAAATGCGGTTGATTATTTGAGACCGTATTTTTTGTTGAAACGATCCACACGTCCATCTGCTTGCGTGAACTTTTGACGTCCTGTGTAGAATGGGTGTGAGTCTGATGAAATTTCCACACGAATCAATGGGTATGTTTCACCTTCAAATTCGATAGTTTCTTTAGAGTTCTTTGTAGAACCGCTAAGGAACTTGTAACCAGTAGTTGTGTCCATGAAGACAACAGTACGATATTCTGGATGGATATCTTTTTTCATTTTAAAAATTCCTTTCTGCCATGGACTCTTTGTCGAGCCATAGATAATACCAGTATAGTCTATCATATTTTCCAACACTTGGCAACTATTTTTTTCTATTTTTTATTGAATAGAGGCACCCGAATCGGCATCTGTTGTCAGATCTGCTCCAGAACCAGCTGCATCGGTACTAGAAGCTCCAGAATCAGCATCTGTTGCACCATGCACCGTTTGCATTCCTGTACCACCAACCAATCGTTGGCCAGTTTCTTTTAGATACCAGTCTAACCAAGGTTTAAAGTTGAAGATAATCTCATTTATGCCAGCATACGATCCATCTGGGTAGTACATCGCTTGATAATTATGCGTATTAATCACTTCTGGAGGTGTTCCCGGAACAATCGTACGGACATATTCTTGGTTACCATTTCGTAAGGTTCCCACAACCCACTCAACATTCTTCATACGTGCTGGTGGCAATGTGCCGTGAACTGTACCAAGGCGATTTCCTACCTGTTCTTTTACACGTTTACCTAACATGGTATTTGGATCTGGATGAGCATCGTTATAGTACAAGAATTGGTTGTTATCGTCAGCATAGGTCAATTCAAATGGCATAGCATTTAAAAACATATTCAGTTGATTAACCGTCAACAAACCATTGTCCAGCTTGACATAGGTATCCCCTTCTACTGCGTTGACTTGTTTTGCAGCCTTTTCTAGCCAGTCTGGATCATCTGGATCAATACCAAGAATAGTTGTATCAATCGCTCCCTTACAATAAAGGTCTTCTGCTTCAATTGGTTTTGGTTTCTTCAAACTAGACACAACTCCTACGTATTTGATGAAATTGTCAAGGCACATTTCTAGGAATTTCACTGTTCCTTGATCGGTAATATTTCCATTTCCGTCAAAGGCTTCTTTTGCCTTTCCAAGCAAGAACTCATTTCCTGGTAGCGTAAAGGCATTGACTCCTGGAGCGTCCAAAATCTTGCGTAAATGCACTTGAGCTCGAGATGTTCCCTGATCATAGTAAGAAGCGCCTACAATCATGACAGGTTTGTCTTCAAAAGGGTGAACCTTAAAGGACAACCATTCAAGCACGCTTTTTAGAGCTGCTGTAATGGTATGATTGTGTTCTGGTGTCGCAATAATGACACCGTCTGCTCGGGTAATTTTATGGTAGAGAAGACGCAATTGGAAGCATTCTTCCCAGTTTTCATCCTGATTGAACATCGGAATATCATCGATTTCTAATACTTCTAATTCGAATTTTACTTTGAATTGTCTTCTGATGAATTCTAATAATTTTCGATTGTATGATTCGTCCGCATTTGACCCTACAAGTCCTACAAATTTCATGGTTCTACTCCTTTTTCCTATAAACTTTCCCAATCAAAATTTTCAGCTTCTTTGTGCAATAAGGCTTTGGCATTGGATAATTTACCTGTAATTTTCACAAAGAGTCTAAAGTCATCAAATAAGGCTTCCAATTTTTGAATGGTATCCAGGTCGATGAGGTCACCATCACTATTAAAAGCTTGAAGAGAGTGAGACAATAAAAATTCTTCTGGAATAACATTCGCCTTAATCTCAGGAGCATTCAAGATTTGACGTAATTGGAGTTGCGCACGAGATGATCCTAAGGTTCCATAGGAAGCACCTGTAATCATCACCGGTTTATTTAACAGTGGATAAATGCCATAGGATAGCCAAGCTAGGGCACTCATTAAGACAGCTGGAATAGAATGGTCATATTCTGGTGTTCCAATGATGACGCCATCTGCAGCTGCGATTTTCTCTGCAATTTCTGTCACAATTGGTGGAACCGTTTTATTGGCAGGCTTATTAAATAAGGGAATATCTTTGATTTCAATCAATTCAATCTCTGCGACATCCGCAAAATGTTTTTGGATGTATTGAAGTAATTTTCGATTGGTTGATTGGGCAGAATTCGTCCCAACAATAGCAATGAATTTCATATTTATACCTTCTTATCTAATATATATTCGTATTCATTCTATCACTTTTGCTATTATTTGTAAACGTTTTTATTTTACCAAAGCATTTCTCAGACCATCTGTCACCAGCATTTCATTGTCAGTTGTCAGAATAATCGCTTCAATCCCTTCTTGGTCTTGAACTGTTTGGTAGATTTCTTGAATAGGTCGTCCAAATAAACGGGTGGTCCAGATTTCTCCGTCAACTGATTGTTTGGAAACGATGGTCAGACTTGCGACATCACTTGTGACGGGATAGCCTGTCTGACTATCAAAGATATGGTGGTAGGTTTTTCCTTCATAGGTAAAGGTCCGTTCGTAGATACCTGAGGTGACAACAGAGCCGTCTTCAATTTTTACAATAGCAATATTATTTCCTCTTGGAAGGTTTGGATGTTGAATACCAATATGCCACTGGCCATCTGGATTGTGGCTAGCCTGGCCAAATGTCAGGACATTGCCCCCCAGATTGATAAGACCTTTTGATACGCCAACACGGTGTAGGTGTTCGACAATCCGATCCGCAATGTAGCCTTTTGCAAGGGCACCTAGGTCAATGGCCATTCCTTCTTTTCGTAAATAGATAGATTGCGTTTCCTCATCTAGTTCAATGTCTTGCGGATTGATTAAGGCTAATTTTTTATCAATCTCTGCTTGGCTAGGGACACGCGCATCTGAAAAGCCAATCCGCCAAGTTTGTACGAGAGGACCAATTGTGATATTTAAACGGCTATTGGAAGCGCAACTATGGAACTTTCCAAGTGCAATCAATTCAAATAAATCAGACGCAACAGGGACTGCTTGAATCCCTGCATTATAATTCACTTCCATGAGTTCAGATGTTAAATCGTTGGCCGAAAAGCGATCCTTATACAGATATAAGAGCTCCTCTACTTGATCTAAAATTGGCTCCGCCTCTTGGTGCCAAATTTTAATATCAATGACTGTTCCCATGAGACGAAGTTGTCGACTACTCGCTTGCATCTGCCGCCACCTGTTTTAATTCTTGGTAAATTTCCTCATTTTCTTCAATCGAATATGAGTTGGCACCGCTGGCTAAAGGATGACCTCCTCCATGATGGCGCTTGGCAATTTCATTGATAGGAAGAAACTTACTGCGCAACCGCACCCGATAAGAACCGTCAGGTTGCTCCACAAAAACACCCCAGCTTTTGACTGTATTGATACGACCTGGTACTCCTACGATAAAAGCGGTATCTGCATCTCCAATGCCAAATTCCTTGAGCAAGGTTTGGCTGAGAAGCACACGTGCTGCTCCATTTTCATCAATTTCCAAATGATCATAGACATAGCCAATTAACTTAGCAACACTATAATCAACTGACTCCATTTGCCGCGAAAGACCTGCAAAATCAAACTCATACTGACGAAGTTTTGCCACAATGTCAAATGTTTTTGCCGAAGTTGCTGGATACAAAAAGCGCCCTGTATCCCCCACAATACCTGCATAGAGTAGGTAGGCAATGTCCGCATCTATTTCCAGCCCCATATCAAAGGCAAACTGCGCAATCATTTCGCTACAAGAGCTAGCGCTGGTATTGACCCATGAAAGATCTCCGTAGACTTCATCGTTTGGATGATGGTCAATCTTGATGAGAAAATCGCCCTGATTATAGCGTTTGTCATCAATACGAGCTTGATTGGCTGTGTCCGTCACAATAACCAAGGCTCCTTGGTATTCCTCATCCGCTACTGTTTCCATTTCCGCCAACCAAGCAAGATTTGGCTCTGTATAGCCGGTCACCTTAATCGTTTTTTCTGGAAAATTCTTCTGCAATAAGCGCTGTAATCCGACTTGACTCCCTAGGGCATCTGGATCCGGCCGCATATGACGATGAATGACAATGGTTTGGTACTCTCTTATTTTTTCTAATATCATTTCTAGCATTCTAAGCACTCCTTTTTTTCATTCTATCATAAAAATGACGCTTTTGAAAATTTGGAGAATGTGGTATACTAGTGCTATCATCTATTTTTGGAGGAAACTATGGCACTAGCAAAAATTGTCTACGCTAGTATGACAGGCAATACAGAAGAAATTGCAGATATTGTCGCAACAAAACTCGAAGAGCTTGGTCTTGAAGTGCACAATGACGAGTGTACTACTGTCGAAACAGAAGAAATCTTAGACGCAGATATTATCATCGTAGCAACCTATACCTATTCTTATGGGGGCGACGGGGAATTGCCAGACGAAATTGTAGATTTCTATACAGACCTAGCTGATTATGACTTGACAGGAAAAATCTACGGCGTCTGCGGATCTGGCGACACCTTCTATGAAGATTTTTGTAAGTCAGTAGACGATTTTGACCTCATGCTCGCTTCACGTGGCGCAACCAAAGGAGCAGAAAATGTCAAGGTCGACTTAGCAGCTGAAGAAGACGATATTGTCAATCTCGAAAAATTCGCAACAGATCTTGTTGCAGCTTTAGAGCCCTAATATATGGAAGTTAACCAAAAGGAAGCCTATTTTGTGGGCCTCCTTTTCTCTTATTTATTCTACATCGATAACTAAAGCCTGTTGCAAACCATAAATAGATTGCTTGCGATTGAACTGGTAGCTAATGATAACGGTAATCGTAAAAAATGGGAGATGATGAAAGCCAAAGACCTCTCCGCCAATCAGTATAGGAGCAAGTAGGGTATTGGTCGCGCTGGCAAAGACACTGATATACCCTGCTGCTGCAACCAGTTCTACCGGAAGTCCAAAAAATGGAGCCAAGATAACACCAAGAGACGCACCGATAGCAAACAAGGGTGTCACCTCTCCCCCTTGAAATCCAGCCGCTAGGGTTATAGTGGTAAAGAGCAATTTCAGTAGAAAATCATAGGAATAGATTTGCTGGTTTGAAAAGCTCTGTTCAATCAAATTTGTTCCCAGACCTGCATAGCGCCCAAAGTGAGCTAAACTAATGGCTAGACTAAGCATTAGACCAATGATGGTAATTCTCCAATAGGGATTGGGCAAATAGTGAAGAGCCTGTTTTTTTAGATACTGCTGAAGAGAGATAAAAGCATTTCCAGTCAGACCAAAGAAAAGACCCAAGAGAATATATTTGACAAACACGGAAACGGTTAGCTCTGGAGTGGTTACAATCACATGGGTAAATTTTTCCAAGCCTAAGAGATGAGAAAAGCTACTAGCAGTATAGACCGTAACAAGAGCTGGCAGTAAGGCATACAATTGAAGCTGGCCAATCGCAAGCACCTCTAAGGCAAAAAAGAGGGCTGCAAGCGGGGTTTGAAATAAGCCTGCAAAACCTGCTGCCATACCTGTCACTAGAATCACTTGTTCGTGCTTAGGAAAGGTAAAAAAGCGGTCAAATTGATGAGAAATAGCTGCACCAAGTTGGACTGCAACTCCTTCTCTACCAGCACTCCCACCAAATAAATGGGTTAACCAAGTGGACAAGATGACAAGTGGAATGAGCGAAGATGGAATCTTTCTATCTTCACCATGAGCCACTTCAAAAACAAGCGCCATTCCTTTTTGTGCTTCCTTGCTAAAATGCTGGTAAAGAAAAACAATCACAAGTCCAGCTAGTCCCAGAAAAGGCAAGAGAGCACTAAGGTGGCTCGTCCGCCATTCTCCAATCCAGAGCAAAACACGACCAAAAAGGGTTGTTAAGCCACCTGTCATCAGACCCACGATTAGACCAAACACAGCTAAACGAATCGTCACACTATAGGGATGTTGATAACTTTCTTTTATGGGAATCATCGCTCCTCCTTCTTTTTAAAAAATCTACCAGAGGCTGAGACAAAAGTCCCTTACCTCCTTATGTTACATATTTTTAATAGTTCGATGCATATCAATAGTCAGGGGAGTGACGATTGATACCTGAGCTTGAAAATCAAAAAGCGAGGATTGTCTGGTTTGTAAAACGTTGATAAATCAACATTCTAGTAGAAGAGATTAGCGAACATTTCGCTAGCTCTATTTCCAACCTTTCACAATTCTTAATTGCAAGGAGCGAGCTACGCTCGTTCTATTTCCTGCCTTCCACAATTCTCAATTGCAAGGAGCGAGCTACGCTCGTTCTATTTCCTGCCTTCCACAATTCTCAATTGCAAGGAGCGAGCTACGCTCGTTCTATTTCCAGCCTTCCACAATTCTCAATTGTGGAAGCTAGTCAACTTGCGGGGGTGGGAGTAAACTAATCCAGTAGATTAGTTTAGCCCGAACCTAAAAATAAAGGAGTGAGGATAATCGATTTCTTCGAAATCACGATTTCTGTCCCACCCCCAAAATGATTATTCAAACAGAACGGACTGTTCACCATTTTTAAGGTTAAACACTTGAAAAAGGCTATAGCAATAACTGTTTGACCTTACTGATTTCTGATTCATTCACTACTAAGAAAATGGTCGCACCTGCATGGAGAACTGTAGTACCAGATACCACTTCTGATTTCTGATGATAAATCTGAGTTGTCAGTAAAATATTTTTCGGTAATGCTAAATCCCGCACTCGTTTCCCAGCTAGCTTGTCCGATACAATCAGCTCAATCAGCGTTGGCTCTATAATATTTGAAGGTGCTGTGACAGACATTTTGGCTAGCATGGCTTCGTAAATCGGCTCCCCTTTTAGCAAATCCATCACAATATAAGAGACGAGAGTAACCACACCAATAGCCATCAGTTGTTTCAAATCCCCTACCATCTCGGTCACTAAAATCATCGCAGTCAGGGGCGCTTTGGAAATGGCACCAAAATACCCTGCCATGCCTAATACGATAAATAAAGGAAGAGCCGTCTCCGAAATAAGATGAAGTTGCTCAAAAGTTAGACCAAAAGTCATGCCCAATAGAGAACCCAAGGTTAACATGGGCAAAAAGATACCGCCTGGTAAACCACTACTATACGAAATCATGCTCCAAACGAACCGAATGAAAAAATAAAGACAGATTGTCGCTAAGATTTGATGTTCCTGAGCAAGTGAAATAATCAAACGATGCCCACCACCTAGTAGCTGTGGATAGAAATAACCAATCGGAATAATCAGCAAAATGCCAATAACCCCATAAGCATGAGACGGTACTCGACATTTTTCTCCAAAGAAATCATAGAAACGGTGAAAGTTTAAAATAACTTTTTCATATCCAAAGCCCATTAGCCCTAAAAAGATTCCCAACAGAACGAAAATCCAATACTGCTTTAAAGAGAGAAAAGGTAATTCTTGATTCATCGATAGGACGGGGGTCAAGCCAAAAATATTCAAGGAAATAAAATTGGCAACAAGGCTTGCCACTAAGGCTGTTACCCACACCATACGTGAAAAATGGTGATAAATTTCTTCTACTACAAAAAGAAGACCGGCAATCGGTGCATTAAAGGCTGCTGAAAGACCTGCGGCTGCACCACTAGCAATAAAGGCTCTCGTTTCTAATGGACTGGCTTTTAGGAATTTCGCTACACCTTTCGCAGACATTGCTCCTAACTGAATACTCGGTCCCTCACGCCCTAGCATAAATCCCATTGAAATAGCACATACGCCTGCCACAAATTTTTTCCAAAGTACACTCCACCAGTCCGTACGCAATAGCCCCTTCAATTCTCCCTCAATATGGGGAATCCCAGAGCCCTTAATATCTGGATCAGACTTGACTAGTAGGCTAATCAGCCAAACTACCAGTAGACTGACTAGGGTAATCGGTACTAGGCGGAGCGGATTGGCTTGAGCAGCATGATACTGCGACAGAACTATCTCAAACAGCAGCTCAATCGCTAAGCGGAACAAACTAACCACGACACCTGAGACAATCCCAACCACTATACCACGCCAGACAAAACTCATAATCGAGCCTGCTGAAAACCGGAACTCCCTATGATGATTTTCCATACTCTCTCCTATCCTTATCCACGATGAATAGCTCCATAAATAAGCAACTGCCTATTTTAGCAAGCATTTACAGTTTCTTACTCTTATTCTACCAAATCTAACCCATTTTTTCGAGGGAAAGTTGTCTCATCTTCAAAGAAAATATGAACATATTCTCTATTTGTCTAGTTCTGAATGAAGATAGCGATGTTGTTATCTTTTCACTATACCATTTGTACATTTTTTATTTGCTTTGTTCAGATTTTATACTATACTCACGATGCTGAGCAAGTGGGAGTGGTATTTCTACAACTTATCTTATCTCTCTTTAGTAAATCAGCATATTAAAAACCCTTGAAAACATTGATGTTACAAGGGTTTTGCTATTTTCCTATCTCCCCTGCAGGAATCGAACCTGCAACTAATTCTTAGGAGGAATTTGTTATATCCATTTAACTAAGGGAAGGTTCTTTTATTGTATCGTAGACAGGGCAAGATTGCAAGAAAAAAATGAAAAGCACCCTTGCGAGTGCTTGCATCCACTATTGGATTGAAATACCAACCGTTGATTAACGACGGATTTCTTTGATACGCGCAGCTTTACCTTGCAATGCACGTAGGTAGTACAATTTCGCACGACGTACTTTACCGTAACGTACTACTTCAATTTTATCAACACGTGGAGTGTGGATTGGGAATGTACGTTCTACACCGATACCGCTTGAAATCTTGCGGACAGTATACATTTCTGAGATTCCTTGACCTTTACGAGAGATAACAACACCCTCAAAGATCTGGATACGCTCGCGGCTTCCCTCAACAACTTTTGCGTGAACACGCACAGTGTCACCAGGACGGAATGCAGGGATATCAGTACGAAGTTGACCTTCTGTCAAACTTTGAATTAATGGATTCATGTTTTCTATTCTCCTATCTTGCCAATCATGAGAGCATGGTCTCAGCGGATTAACCGTTTTTTGTGTGTCCATTACACACGTCCTCTATTATATACAAATATTGAGAACTTGTAAAGTAAAATATCTGATTATTTTTTGAAAATCGTTTGTCGCTTTAGCTTTTGAAGCAAGAGAAATGCTACTATACCTCAGCTAAGGACAGCGAATTTTCCTTTTCACACTCATCTTATAAAAACCAAGCCCAATTCAAGTCCAGCTCGGTTTTCATAATTCATCCGCAATTTTATTGATTTTACGCAATCGATGATTGAGGCCGCTCTTTGTGATTGGTTTTGAAAGACTATCTGCCAACTGCTGAATCGAATAGTCTGGATGTTGAATCCGCAATTGAGCGACTTCTTGCAAATCAGACGGTAACTGATCTAAACCAATGCTTTCTATAATCTTAGAAATATTGTTGATTGTTTTCATACTGGCCGTAACGGTTCGAGCAATGTTAGCAGCCTCTGCATTAATAGCTCGGTTGAGATCATTACGCGTTTCCCGAAGCAATTTAACATTTTCAAATTCTGTCTTTGCTTCTTCTGCCCCAACAATTAAAAGAAAGTCCATAATGTCTTCTGCTCGCTGCAAATAGGTAATACTTCCTTTCGAGCGCTCAATGACTTTACCATCCAAAAGAAATTTTTGCAACAAATTAGCCAAGTCATGAGCATGATCTTCATAGATTGAAGCAATTTCCAGCTGATATTTCCCCGTTTCTGGATCTTTCACAGAACCACTCGCTAAAAAGGCGCCTCGTAGATAGGACTGGCTCCAGCTATCATTTTCCAAAATAGCAGGTGCAATCCCCGTTTCCAAACCAAAGAAACTGTCTGCTAGGTAGAGATCATCTAAAATCGCATTGACCTCCTCCTCTAAAAATACCGTATAAACACGGTTCTTTCGAAGATTTGTCTTTTGATGATGACGAATTTCAGCCTTGACCTCATAAAAATGATAGAGCATCTCATAGAGGTGGCGGGCAATCTTGGCGTTTTCGCTGCTAATCGACAAGGTTAAACCAGTTGAAGCCAAACCGAGACTGCCAGATAGTTTAATCATAGCTGCTAATTCACTCTTTTCGACCTGACCATGACTGATAATTTCTTCTTTTACCTGCACACTAAAACTCATGATTTCACCTGTAAAATTTTCAAGAGTTCTTCGACCACTAAGTCCCCGTCATGAAAGGCTCCGCCATTTTCCAAGCGCAAGAAATCTGAAGAAATGACACGCTGGGCTTGTGCTTGCAGACCTGTAAAATCATGTTTTACCTGCACCAAGTATTCATCAAATTGGTAGGTATTCATGTATTCTTTTGGAACCGGCTCTATATTGACAAGAACCGTATCAATCACATTGTCCCCTAAATGCTTGTTCAACACGCGCACATGATCTGCATCACTAAAAAATTCCGTTTCCCCTCTCTGGGTCATAATGTTACAAACATAGGTCACATCTGCCTTGGTTTCTTTTAAGGCCTGCCCAATCTCTGAAATCATTAAATTAGGCAAAATGGAAGTGAATAAGGATCCTGGCCCCAAGACAATCATATCGCTTTCTAAAATACTCTCAACCACCTTCCGACTAGCGGTTGGTTCATCTTGGTTGTATGAGTTGGTCACAAAAACACGATCAATCATCCCCTTATACCCAGCAATCTTACTTTCTCCTACTACCTCGTGACCATCTGTAAAAACTGCATGAAGTGTTAAGGCATTCTCACTGGAAGGATAAATTTTACCAGTCGTGTGGAAAAATTTTGATAGCAACTGCATCGCATGATAGGTCGATCCCTGCATTTCAGAGATACCAGCGATGATTAGATTTCCTAACGGGTGCCCTGCTAGAGCTCCATCTGTTTCCGCAAACCGATATTGGAAAATACGCTCATAAAGCTTTGGCATATCAGACATGGCCAGCAAGACATTTCTTAAATCACCGGGTGGCGTCATCTGTAAGGCATGACGGATTTCACCAGAAGATCCACCATCATCTGCTACGGTTACAATGGCAGTAATGTCCACATCCTTATCCCGCAGGCTTTTGAGAATCACTGGAATGCCTGTCCCGCCTCCAATGACTGTAATTCTAGGCTTTCTCATGAACGATTGACCGTTTCCTTTCGTCTGTCTTTATCACGATGACTGAGGTTGACCGTCCAGCCTGTTTCTAAATCGTCCGCAAGGCGTTTCGCAAAAGCCACACTACGGTGCTGTCCACCAGTACAGCCAACTGCAATGGTCAAAACAGACTTGCCTTCCTTTTGATAACCAGGCAAAATTGGTTCAATTAGACCAAGCAAATGCTTGTAGAAAGACTCCGACTCTTCATGCTCCATGACATAGTTAAATACCGGCTCATCCAGTCCTGTCAAATTCCGTAATTCTACCTGATAATAGGGATTTGGTAAGAAACGGACATCAAAAACCAAATCTGCATCAAGTGGCAAACCATATTTAAAACCAAATGAGATTACTTCTACACGAAAAGAAGGTTGATTGGTCAGACTAGCAAATTGATCTGAAATTTCTTTTCGTAAATTGCGTGGTGTCAATTCTGTCGTATCAATCACATTCTGACTCATATTTTTGAGGGGAGCTAGTAATTCACGCTCCAATTGAATGCCATCAAGAACACGGCCGTCTGCCGCAAGTGGATGAGAACGACGAGTTTCCTTATAACGGGCAACCAATTCACTGTCTGTAGCATCTAAAAAGAGAATTTTAAAGTCCACATCATCAGCCGATTCAATCTCGTCAAGAACTTGACGAATCTCCGCAAAAAAGGAACGGCTACGCATATCAACCACAACCGCTACCTTGTCATTGTCTTGACTATGGCGCATTAACTCTAAAAATTTTGGTAAGAGGGCAGGAGGCATATTATCAACTGTAAAATAGCCCAAATCCTCAAACGATTGGATAGCAACAGTCTTTCCAGCACCTGACATTCCTGTGACAATCACCAGATGAAATTTTTCTGACATAGAAGTTCCTTTCTAGTCTTCGACGAGCGCAATCACTTCAATTTCCACTTTAACATCACGTGGTAAGCGAGCAACTTCAACTGCTGAACGAGCTGGAAATGCAGATGAAAAGGCAGTTTGGTAAACAGCATTAAAGGCTGCAAAATCATTCATATCACTCAAGAAACAGGTCGTTTTTACCACATGGTCAAAATCTGTTCCTGCTTCTGTTAAAATAGCCTCAATATTTTTTAAGACTTGCTGTGTTTGTTCCTCAATCGTTGTGCCGACAATCTCTCCCGTTTCTGGAGATAAGGGTACTTGGCCAGAAGCAAATAAAAGATTTCCAACAACCTTTCCTTGCACATACGGTCCAATTGCTGCTGGAGCTTTATCTGTGTGAATTGTTTTCATCGCATGAATACCTCATTCGTTTTTTCTTTATTATAGCACATTTTTAGCAAATGAGAGGCAAATCGTCTTGCTCTCTTTCTTTTCTGATTTGGTGTATAATGAGCCTATACCAATTTGAAATTCAAGGAGAATGCAATGCTTTATTCTGTTACGGCGACCAATCACGAGGGTATTCATGGCTCTGTGTCGTTATCTAGCGAAAAATCAGTCCCGACTGCTCATCCCCTCACTAAAGAAGAAGGATTTAATCCAGAAGAGCTCATGGCAACAGCTTGGGCAACCTGCCTAAATGCGACCATTCAAGCCCTCTTGGAAAGTCAAAAGCAAGAGCGCCAATCACGCGTTGAGGTGACTTGTGAACTCCACCGAGAAGCAAGGATTGGCACAGGGTATTTCTTCCAGGTCAATGCTAAGGCTAGCATCGAAGGGCTAACAACAGATCAATCGGAAACCATCGTCCAACAAGCCCACCAGCGTTGCCCCATTTCCAAACTGATTTCTCAGAGCCAAACTATTTCACTCCAAACGGTTGAATGGGACACATAACTGACCACAATTTAAAAGAGAGTAGGACTTAATCGTGATTTCATAGAAATTGATTGTCCACTCTCTTTTTATTGTATGCTACTACCAATAATAGATTCAATTCCACTACAACGGACTGTTGGCTATTTTTCTATCTTTACTTCAGACTATTTAAGCGACTCTCTAATTCCTTTTTCGTCATAGCTCCTTCAAATTTTTGTGCAATGGTTCCGTCATGATTGATAAAAATATGAGTCGGGAAAGCTCTGACTTGATAGGATTTAAAAACTTGATCCTTGGTATCAAACAAGACTGGATAAGTAATACCTAAATCATCTGCCACTTCCATAATCTGTTCCTTAGACTGCTCCGCTGGTCGTGCATTTTCAAACTCTTTTTCAGCTGAGGACACAACAGATAAGAACACAAGATCGTCCTTCTCCTCCAGCCCTTGATAGACTTCTTCTAGCTCTGGAATCTCCTGCTTACAAGGCCCACACCAGCTAGCCCAAAGATTGAGATAAACTTTTTTCCCTTTAAAATCCGCTAAGGACACATCATTGCCATCTCTATCTTTGATTGTAAAGGCTGGGGCTTCCTTGCCTACCATCTGTTGGGCAACTGGGGTTCAGAAGGATTCGACTCCAGTATTTTCGCACAAGCCGTAAGGGCAAATACAGACAAGCACAATCCTATATAGACGATTCCTTTTTTCATCAGTTTTACCTCCTGAAGCCTTTTCTATTAGTATATCACATTACTTTATATCATTATATCTTTTTATCATTCAAAAAATCCTCGTCTGTCTACACAGACAAGGATATAATGATTATGGCTTAATACGATGTAACATACGTGGGAATGGAATGGCTTCACGGATATGTTTGGTACCAGCGACAAAGGTTACCATCCGCTCGATTCCAATTCCAAATCCTGCATGGGGAACAGAGCCATATTTACGAAGATCAAGGTAGAATTCATACTCTGAACGATCCATGCCAAGGCTCTCCATTTTAGCCACAAGGGCATCGTAATCATCTTCACGGACAGAACCACCGATGATTTCCCCGTATCCTTCTGGTGCTAGTAAGTCTGCACAAAGCACGCGCTCTGGATTGCCAGGAACTGGTTTCATATAGAAAGCCTTGAAACTTGCTGGATAGTTGACCACAAAGGTTGGCACACCAAAGTAGTTTGAAATCCATGTTTCATGAGGAGAACCAAAATCATCTCCATGCTCCAAATGTTCGTAGTCTGTATCTTCATCTGCTTCATGCTCTTGAAGAAGGCTAATTGCATCATCATAGGATACACGTTTGAAAGGCTCAGCGATGTATTTCTTCAAGAGTTCTGTATCACGTTCCAAGGCTTCAAGAGCTTGCGGCGCACGATCCAAAACGCCTTGAATCAATGCTTTTACATAGGCTTCTTGCAGATCCAATGATTCATCATGAGAGAGGAAGGAATACTCCGCATCCATCATCCAAAACTCCGTCAAGTGACGACGTGTTTTTGATTTTTCTGCACGAAATACTGGACCAAAGTCAAATACACGCCCTAGTGCCATCGCTCCTGCTTCCAAGTACAATTGCCCTGATTGGCTCAAGTAAGCAGGGGTTCCAAAGTAATCTGTTTCAAACAGTTCTGTCGAATCTTCTGCCGCATTTCCAGACAGGATTGGGCTGTCAAACTTGATAAAGCCATTGCGATCAAAGAACTCATAAGTCGCATAAATAATAGCGTTACGAATTTGCATAATGGCCATTTGCTTACGAGAACGGAGCCACAAGTGACGATTGTCCATCAAGAAATCCGTTCCATGTTCTTTCGGCGTAATTGGATAGTCTTTTGAATCACCAACTACCTCAAGATCCGTAATATCCAACTCATAGCCGAATTTTGACCGTTCATCTTCTTTGACGATACCGGTTACCAACACAGATGTTTCCTGGCTGAGTTTTTTAACAGTATCAAACTTAGCTGTTCCTTCTTCTTCACCAAATGTTTCAATAAAGTTTGGCTTAAAAGCAACCGCTTGGAAAAAGGCAGTTCCGTCACGAAGCTGTAGAAAGGCTAATTTCCCTTTCCCTGATTTGTTGGCAACCCAAGCACCAATGGTTATTTTTTCACCAACATGGTCTTTGACATCAATAATCGATACTAACTCTTTAGACATAATTTCTCCTGTTCTTTTGTATAATGCTCTGTTAACTTTCTTAGGCAGTAGTCCACCGCAACAAGGACGAAGCTCCGTTTTCACTTACCCTTCCATAAATGTTTTTAGGCGTTTAACAGCTTCTTTTAAGGTATCAAGGTCTGTCGCATAGCTGAGACGGACATTTTCAGGTGCACCAAATCCTGCTCCCGTCACCAAGGCAACTCCTACTTCTTCCAAAATCGCTGTTGTAAAGGCTGTCACATCCGTGAAACCTTTCATGTCCATGGCTTTTTTTACATTTGGAAAGAGATAGAAAGCACCTTGTGGCTTGACCACTTCAAATCCTGGAACTTCAGCCAGTAAGGGATAGATGGTATTGAGTCGCTCTTCAAAGGCTTGGCGCATTTCTTCTACTGTATCCTGCTCGCCAATTAGGGCTTCAATCGCTGCATACTGGGCTACGGCTGTTGGATTAGACGTTGTTTGTCCCGCAATCTTGGTCATTGCTACAATAATCTCTGGCTCCCCAACTGCATAGCCAATTCGCCAACCAGTCATAGCATAGGTCTTAGATACACCATTGATGACAACAGTCTGCTTACGAATGGCTTCTGACAAGCTGGAAATAGGGGTGAACGTATTCCCATTATAGACAAGTCGTCCATAAATATCATCTGCCAAAATCAGAATGTCATGCTCTACAGCCCAATTTCCAATCGCAAGAAGTTCCTCCTTGCTATAAATCATACCAGTTGGGTTAGACGGTGAATTGAGAACCAAGACCTTTGTTTTATCCGTTCGTGCTGCTTCTAATTGCGCAACAGTCACCTTAAAATCATTGGCTTCTCTTGCCTGTACAAAAACAGGTACACCTTCAGCCATTTTAATCTGATCCGCATAGCTGACCCAATAAGGGGTTGGAATAATCACCTCATCAAGCGGATTGATAACGCTCATGAAAAAGGTATAGAGAGAGAATTTTGCTCCTGTTGCCACCGTCACCTGATTTGGTGCTACAGAATAGCCATAGAATTTCTCAAAATAGTCACTAATAGCCGCCTTTAATTCTGGCAACCCACTTGTTACCGTATAAAAACTCGCACGACCATCTCTAATCGCAGCTATGGCTGCCTCTTGAATATTTTCTGGAGTGGTGAAGTCAGGTTCTCCCAAGGTCAAGGATAAAATATCCCTTCCTTCTGCCTTTAACTGCTTAGCACGCGCACCCGCAGCCAAGGTTACACTTTCTTCCATTTCAAGCACTCGTTTTGATAACTTCATATTCCCTCCTTGCTCAGAAATGTTCCATTTTCAAAAGAAATCATGTAGTAGGTCTGCCCAGATTTGATTTCCCAAATCGGTTGATTTTTTGCATAACCAAAGGTTACTTTTGTCACCTCACCTGCTCCATTTTCTTTAGCAATGGCTTTGGCTTCTTCTTGAGAAATCCCATCAGTAGCCTTGTAAACGAGAATAGCAGAGGATTCTTCTGGTATCAAGACCAAAACATCTTCTTCTGACTGATTTTTCCCTGTAATACTATAATAGCTAGACTCACCAGTATAACGACTAACCTTCGTAATTGATGCTACTCCTGCATAATCCATCGCAATTTGCTTGGCCTCTTGCTGCCCTTCCAAAAAAGGCTTGGCAGAAACTTCTATGATATAAAGGATAGAAAAGGTCAGCACAAACAGTAAGACAAATAGCCCCACCGCATATTGTTTTCCAAGTGTCATACCGTTTTTGTCGGATACATTTCTCTTTTTTGCCATAATAGGATTATTATACTATATCTTAAGCTAGAATGCCATTTTTTCTAGTCATTTATCCGAATTTTCCAGCCATTTTCGTCAGATTCTGTTGCTTCTAAGAGTGATTCTCCTTGCAGTTCCGTCCAAATATTGCTACACTAGTCCTATGATAGAAAAAGTCGAAAAAGCTATTGCTCGCAATCAAGAAGCCCTTCGCAGTCTGATTATCTTACATAGAGCCTCCGATACAATCTACAAACAAGAAGTCGAAACCATGAAAAAATACCATTTGACCATGGGGCAGTTTGGTGTATTAGAGACCTTGTATAACAAGGGAGACCTCCGCATTCAAGAATTGATTGATAAACTGCTTAGCACATCTGGCAATATGACTGTCGTCATCAAGAATATGATTCGGGACGGCTATATCACTAAGGTTCCAGATTGTGATGATAAACGCGCTTCGCGGATTCACTTGACTGATCTTGGTCGCAAGACGATTGAAGCGATTCTCCCTGAACATTATGACAATATTGGCTGTATCTTTGATTTGCTAAGCCTTGAAGAACAAGAAACATTAAATACTATTTTAAAAAAATTTAAAAGATGAGACAAAATTATTGCTAATTAGTGATATTTTTGTTATGCTAGCTTTATCGTTTTCAACATAGAGGATTTTTCTAATCGATGAAGACACCATTTATTATTTTTTGAAGGAGACCATATCCATGGCAAATGTATTATTTTTAATTGGTTCACTACGTGAGGGTTCATTCAACCACCAAATGGCAAAACAAGCTGAAGAATTACTAAAAGAGAAAGCAACCGTATCCTATTTGGATTACAGCCAAGTTCCAGTCTTTAACCAAGACCTTGAAACACCTGTTCTTCCTGCAATTGCTGCAGCTCGTCAAGCAGTTGAGCAAGCAGATGCGATTTGGATTTTCTCACCAGTTTACAACTACGGTATTCCTGGTCCTGTGAAAAATGTTCTCGACTGGCTCAGTCGTGCCATCGACTTGTCAAATCCAAAAGGACCTTCTGTCTTACAAGATAAGCTAGTGACGGTATCTGCAGCTGCAAATGGTGGACATGAACCACTCTTTACAGCCTACAAGGAACTTCTACCCTTCATCCGCACACAGGTAGTCGGTGAATTTACAGGCTCACCAATCAATCCAGAAGCATGGGGAACTGGTCAATTTCTTCTATCAGAAGAAACGGCTGCACAACTCGAAAAGCAAGCAGCAGACCTCTTAGCAGCTATCGGATAACAAATGAAGAACGGTTGGACTTAGGTCTAACCGTTTTGCTTATACTAACCTATCTACCTTAAAAGGTCTAAATTGGTTGCGTTAACGAAATTAGGATAGTGATAATGTCAGGTTGGAAATACAATAAGCCGAAGGCATTGAAACATAGGATACTCTTGCAATAGCGGTAGTATTCTGGAGTGGGACAAACCAGGATGAGCGCGACGCGCTCACCCACAAAAAAATGTAGTCTGGAAGATTACGTATAAACAGTCCCTACCTCATTACTTTTGTAGATTGAACAGTTTAGCGCATATCAATAGTCAGGGGAGTGACGATTGATCCCTGAGCTTGGAAATCAAAAAGTAAGGAGTGTCTGTTTTGTAAACTGTTGAGACCGTAGATTCAACAGTTAGCAATGAAACTTCGAAGGAGGTTGCTTGCATCCGCACAATCTAATAAGGTATCGAAACATGCTACTGTTGATATGAACAGAGTGTTGGAGTTGGTAAAAACCTATCGTACTACACAATAAACTCCCTAAATAGTTCACTGAAAAACGTCCTACATAACGTCAAGTCAGCAGGTTTTCCATGGAGAATGCAAGTCTATGAACATAGAGAGCGATTCTTTCAATGAAAAATACAAAAACTTGAAGATTAGGAAGCTGTTTTTCAAGGACAAATGCGAAACTCGAAAACTAGGAAGACTTTTTCCAGTGAAAAATACAAGACTGGAAACTCAGGGAGCTGTTCTCTCAATGAAAAATGCGAGACTTGAAACTTAGGAAGCTGGTTTACAATAAAAAATGTTAGACTTGAAATCTAGAGAGCTGACTTTCAATAAAAAATGCTATTCTGATAACACAGGGAACTAGGCTTTCAATAGAGAATATCAAAATTGAGTGCTAGTAAGGATTTTTTCCACAAAGAAGGCTTCACTCGAAAACAAGTTCGCCTATAATCCTTATTTTTTCGAATCAAATTGAATAAGAATAGCGTAACACACAGGGAGTATTTATTCATACCTAATCTTAAAAGGGCTAGCAGAAAAATCGAGTCCCCTTACAGCCTTATTTTTCAGCTCAAGCTAAACGAATCCGACCTTTTTACAACCTTATCTATTGGAAAAAAGGACTAGTTAGCTTATAATAGGTACAGGAGGAATACCATGAATATAAAATTAGTATACCGTATGGGAGTCTATAGTCTATTGGGACTCAGCCTATTAACAGCCTGCTCTCATTCATCAGAAAAAACCAGCCCTTCATCTGACCTACCTGCTTTGACCAATACATTGGCCCCTACTGACTACAAAACAATACCAGCGAAGTCTGGTCTATTCTCAATTCAAGTACCAAGCGATTGGATTGCAGGTGAAGATGATACCAGCAATGATTTTTCAGCCTATTCTGCTGGAAATGACTACTTCATCACAGCCAATCTCTACCCTAAAGTAGACTCGCCCTTGGGATTGGAGGACTTTGCCCGTTCTCTGTTAATGAACTCACAAGAAACAAAGACTGAGAATCTTCAATTACTTCAAACTACTATTGCTGGTAAATCAGGTTTTCTATTCACAAAAGAAGTCAATAAAGAAAAACAGCTGGTCCTCTTTTTTTATGAAGAAGGAGAAGACTATCATCTCATTACTCTTGTGACACACCCAGACAATCACCAGAAGGGACAAGAATTTTTAGCACAGGCTATCGCAACATGGACAAGCTTAGCAACTACTAGACAAGTTACCTTTGACTATGGTCAAGCAATAACTATTCCAAATTCTGCCTTAACTGTTGGTCTTCCGACCAGTTGGAAACAAGATACGGAAGATGTCCCTGCTGACACTACGATTTACCAAGACAGTAGCAATGGGATTCGTTTATCTATCCGAGGAGTCTCTACAACAGGCTATATCGTTAACCTAAATGAAATTGCTGATCAAGTTACTCCAGCAAATAGCAACCCAAGCAAGGAAGAAGTCACGCTTGGGAATTACCAAGGCTATCGCCTATCTTTCAACCAGACATCAAATACCCAATCCAACTACATCGTCTCTATCTACGTTTTCCATGTCAATGACACTCTGATTACCTTTACTGGTTCATCTAAAGCAAGCAATACCGCTCTCCTACAATCAACCATGGAAACCATTATCTCTTCAATGAAATAATTTCTTCTATACAGAAAATCAAAAAGCATGTCACTCGCTTTAGTGCTAGGACATGCTTTTTTGTTAGATTATAGTGAATTGAATAAAGGTTAGGACATCGTTATACTCTATAAAAATCAAAATCTGACTAGGCAACGAAATCGTAGCTAGAACTGAAGTTCAGCAAGGTAAGTTAACGATGTCAGACTTTGATTTTTGACGAGTATAAGTCGCTTTGCTTCAATAGTCCAGTAGACTGTTGAAGGTTGGAAATAGGGATTATGGAGCAATCCTCAATTAACGCCAGTTCTATCTGCAGCTCCTTGCCTTCTCCTATTCCTTCATAAGATACGAGGGCGTATAAAGCACAAAGTGAAAATAGGAAGTCTGACAAAGAGCCAGCAGACTCTAGGAAGACTTATCTTTTTCACACAGTGCTTAGCCCGAGTTCAGTTTCATAAGATACGAGGGCGTATAAAGCACAAAGTGAAAATAGAAAGTCTGACGAAGAGCCAAAGGAGATTTTGCTCTGCAAACTCCTATCACTCACCTCCAAAGGTATACTATACCTTTGGAGCTAGGAAGACTTATCCCTAAAGGGAGCCTCAGCTGTAACCAACTAAAGTTGGAACATCTGCGTCTCTTTTTTACACAGCTCTTAGTCCATGTTCAGTTCTCAATCCACTATAACAAACAAATTACGGTTGCTTTCTTACAAAGACTAATTTTTGCTCCTCTGACAAATCCGCGCGGTAGGCAAAGCCATCAAAGGTGAGCTGGCTAATCTCATCAAGGGTCTGAACATCCTGTTCTGCCATGAGTGAGACGAGACGACCGCGCCCTTTTTTAGAAATGGTCGAATGAATTTTCAATTGTCCAGCCCGATTTTCCATAAAGACAATCTGAATCATCCGCTTTTGAATAGCTGGTGAAAAAACCTGTTCAAATTCAGATGAAGAAAGGGAGATAATCAAATCCTCTTCTGCCACCTGCTCATCATATTGAGCCCGCCAAAATTGCTTAAGCGATTGTCCCTCAACTTTTAGCTGACCTTGAAAATCCAAACGGTGTGGAGAAATCAAGGTAAAGGGGGAAATCAGACCATAAAAACCCGTTGCAATTCGAACATAGCGCTGCCAGTATTCCTGCTCTACTTGGCTCAATTCCCTCCGTTTCATATACCGATACATAAGGCCATCATAGAGTGTCCAGGCTGGATAAGTCTTGGCTTGTCTATGGGCAATTCTGTACCAGCGGTCGGCTTCCAGTTCTGTCTTGTCGCTGTTTAGTTTATAAAAAGCCGCTAGTTCTTCTACAGACAAATTTCTGATTGCTCCTAAGACCGCACTTGATTCTTCAGAAAGTGGCACAAAGGGATGATTGTCTAAATTGGTATTTAATTCTTTCGCATTTGGCAAGATAATTTTCATATTCTGATTATATCATACCTTCCTCCTTTTACTCTTTTCTTGCTTTTTTATTTATAAGATGTTATTATCTAGTTATAATAACTAGATATAAAGGAGTAAACAATGATTTCCTTACCTAAATGGCAGCAATTACCCGATTTGGATCTCTATCTAGACCAAGTTCTACTCTATGTCAATCAACAGACTCTCCCCTTTTTAGCCAATCGTGAAAAGCCTCTTACTGCTTCTATGGTCAATAATTATGTCAAACACGGCTATATTCCTAAACCGATTAAGAAAAAATACAGTCGTACACAAGTCGCTCGCTTGATTGTTTTGAGTATTTATAAGCCAATTTTTCCGATTGCAACCATACAGGAGATGATTGATCTGTTAACAGAAAATGATGAGGCTTCCCTTCTATACGATGCCTTTGTGGATTGCCTTTCTGGTATCGAAAATGAAGAGCAACCACTGATTTTACAAAAAGCCTGTCAGACCATTCACTCTTACCAAGCCACACTCGCACTCGTTCCAGCCTTGAAAGGAGAAGCTGATGAATCAACATTTTAAACTATCCCTCCAACTCTCATTCGGAGAAGAGGTAGGCAATGCCATTACTCATGCAGTTAGTGCCTTTTTCATGCTCCTTCTGCTGCCTTTTTCAGCGATTTATAGCTATGAACGCGTTGGCTTGATTCAAGCTATTGAGGTGTCTATTTTTATTATTAGCCTCTTTCTCATGTTTCTCTCCTCCACTATTTACCATTCAATGGCCTATGGTTCAACCCACAAATATATTCTACGGATTATCGACCACAGTATGATTTACATTGCTATTGCAGGTAGCTACACTCCTATCCTCTTGACTCTCATGCCCAATTGGCAAGGCTATCTCGTTTTAGTTATCCAATGGGCAACAACGATTTTTGGCATTCTCTACAAAATTTTTGCCAAACAAATCAACGAACGATTCAGTCTAGCTCTTTATCTGATTATGGGCTGGCTGGTTGTCTTTATCCTCCCCCAAGTCCTTGCTCAAACAGGTCCAATTTTCTGGTTTCTGATGTTGGCAGGGGGAATGGCTTATAGTATCGGAGCTATCTTTTACGCTAAGAAAAAGCCCTATTTTCATATGATTTGGCACTTATTTATCATTTTAGCTAGTTTCTTGCAGTACCTTGCGATTGTCTTTTATATGGTCTAATCTATCTGTAAGACTTGTTTCTAAGACTAAAAGACCGTATACTATCTGTAGGGGGACAGTTATGACGACTAAATACCAAACAATTATTCAGGATATTATCACAGGCATTGAAGAACACCGTTTTAAAAGAGGGCAAAAACTACCTTCCATTCGCAAACTCAGTGAACAATACCAGTGTAGTAAAGACACTGTTCAAAAGGCCATGTTGGAGTTGAAATACCAAAATCGGATTTATGCAGTAGAAAAAAGTGGCTATTACATCTTAGAAGACCAAGATTTTCAAGACACGACCCTCTCGCTGAATCCAGAGGATTTTTTGCAACTACCCTACGATGATTTTCGAACCTGCGTCCATGAAAGCCTAGTCGGAAGGGAAAAGTATCTTTTTAATTACTATCATCAGCAGGAAGGGTTGGAAGAATTGATTGACTCGCTCTACCAGCTCCTTATGGACTACCATGTTTATTGTAAAAAAGACCAACTGGTCATTACAGCAGGTAGCCAACAAGCCCTCTACATCCTAACACAAATGCAGCTGTCTTCAGGCAAACAGGAAATCCTGATTGAAGAGCCGACTTACTATCGGATGAAAACCCTATTAGATGAGCAGAAACTCCCCTATCAAACGATTGAGCGCACCTTAAATGGAATTGACCTTACTCAACTAGAGACCATTTTTAAAAGCGGAAAAATTAAGTATTTCTATACTATTCCCCGTCTCCACAATCCCTTGGGGACAACCTATACTCGTACCATTCAAGAGGCAATTGTGCAATTAGCAGACCAATATGATGTCTATGTCATTGAGGATGATTATCTGGCGGACTTCGATGCTGCAAAGACCTTGCCACTCCATTATCTGGATACGCATGATCGTGTCATCTACATCAAATCCTTTACTCCTACCCTCTTTCCGGCTTTGCGTCTAGGGGGGATTGTACTTCCTCATTATCTACGGTCTCGTTTTTTACAGCACAAGAGTTTGATTGATTATGACACCAACCTCATCATGCAAAAGGCTCTCTCGCTTTATATTGATAATGGTATGTTTGCTCGCAATACACGCCACCTCTATCAGTTAAAGCAGGCACATGAGCAAGAAATGCGTGAACGCTTATCCCGCTATCATCTCACTTATCCTCATCATCTTACCCAAGACATACTGACCGTTCAGCTTCCGAAAGAAAAAATCAGCGCCCGTCTCAAACATGGCCTAGTCAATACCCAGCTCATCACAGGTCAGTCCTATGACTATCTCCAATTATCTTATAACCAAACGTTTCCAACAGACTTGCAACAGATGATAGAAGAGTTAGAAAAAATCAGCTAGATTCTATACCTAGCTGATTTTTGCTTGAAGCAGACAATGTTGACGATAATGATTTTATTACAAAGGTAATCAATTGATTATATTTTGTTATCCTGTAAGCTCATTACTCATACCGACGCATAAACATATAGTCTTGTTCAACCGTATCCGAGAATGAAAATCCTTGTTTCGCCCAGAACCTTTGGGCTTTTTCATTCTGAATGTGAACAGGTAACGAAATACGCTTTGCCCGATACATTTCTTGCAAATACTCTATGCAACGGCTTGCAGCCTGAGTCCCATACCCCCTACCTTGAAAGGCGATATCAATTAAAAAATTAATGATTTGCGGATTCTCTTCTCCAACATACATAGATACAAAGCCAATAATTTGCTCCTCTTGATAAATCGCAAAGGCCTCCATACTATCTCGATAGACCCATGCTTCTGCTAGGGAATAGAGGACAGAATCGACAAAATCATTCTGTTCTTTCTCTACACCACCTGTCAAGTCAATACAGGCTTGAAAGTTTTCTTCATCAATAGTCTTAAATGTTATCACATTCTCACCTCTTTCTTTGATTTATTCCCACCATTCCTTTAATCTAGCGCCAATCACCTTGATTTGTTCAAGGCTGCCAAGATCATAAACATATCGAAATCCTTGGTCACGCAAAGATCTAGCTGCTTGAGCCGAAGACACACCATCCGAACCATAAAGATAAATAGGCACATCATGGATAAGACTTGGAAATTCCTGCTTTTCTAGAGTCGATAAAGGAAGGGGTTCTGCAATGTCAACATGACCGAGTTGGTATTCGATAAAAGAGCGGACATCGTAACACTTAGCACCATTCATAACAGCAGCACGCACCTGTTCAAAACGAATCTGATAGATCTGCGCATCTTGGCTAGCTTTGGACCAGTTGATTCTTGCTTCCATTCCTCCCCCTCCCCTCAACTGCGTCTTAATCAGCTGATTCTCCTTGGGAGGAGCTTTTGGCTGAAACTGTTCATATCCAACAAAACCTAGCAAAAGGACTAGGGCTAAGAAGATACTAGCTGATTTCTTCATTGACCTCCCCATTTTCCATCATCTATCTACTCATTAAACACTAAAAATAGGCTAGTTTACTCAATAGTAAATTGAAACACACTGAGAGGAGCAAAATCTTTAGCATATCTAAGAGTAGAAAAAGGCATTCAACCGAAGTTACTGCCTTATTCATCTCATCATTAAATTTCATAGCCCATTAACAGACCATTTTCTTCTGCATAAAAGCTACACAGTCCTGAAGTTGGAAGAGCTTCAATCAAGGCTTCCGGATACATGTTGCGCACCAATTCAGCAAATTGCTGGCAGAATTTTTCATTGTTACGGTGGGCAATCACAATCCGACCACCCTTATAGCCTGCTTTTAGCAATTCTTCAAATGCTGTTGTAACTGATTTTTTGTGTCCACGCGCTTTTTGAAGCAATTCCAATTTGCCTTCGCTACTTGCTTCCCCTACCATACGGATATTAAGCAATCCAACAACTGCACCAACTAGCTTGCTCAAGCGCCCGTTTTTAACCAAATTATTCACCTTAGCAAGAACAAAGAGTAATTTTGTACGCTTTTGATAATCGACAATAGCGGAAACCAAATCTTCGAACTCTAGTCCTTTAGCAATCAGCCGATTGATTTCTCCAACCAATAAATCCATTTCTCCCCCCGCAGACAGGGTATCAATCAAATGAATATTGGCTGAAGGATGTTCTTCTAAAAACATTTCTTTAGCAACTCGAGCACTATTGTAACTACCAGACAAGGAACCTGTCAAGGTTAGGACGATGATATTGTCTGCCCCTTGGTAAGCTGCTTCATAGGCTTGTGGGCTAGGACAGGCAGAACCTGCTGCTTCTGATGAGGCATACATCACTTCCATCATCTGGTCAATGTCCAAGTCTTTGTCATCAAGAAAACTTTGATTTTCAACACGAACCGTAAAGGGGATAATCTCAAATTGCGTATCTGGTGCAAGATTCGGTAATTCTTTATAATCACATCCTGAGTCCGCAACAATTTTCCATTTAGCCATAAATGTATTTCCATTCTATTAGTAGTAAGGCTAAGATTTTTATTTGACAAGCAAACTATCTTACTTTACAATTATATCATGAAACAATACGAAGTGAAAGCATTTTCTTTCGGCTGTAACAGCCCCAATGTTTCTTTCCATTGCAACTAGCATACCGTAAAAAAATCGATTGATATGAGTAAAGGAAACCCATGAAAAAACGAATGATTTCCCCTAAGTCGTTAAAAAATCTTTCGCAATCAAATACCGAAATCAACCAATTAACCCGTGAATCTATTGAGACAGCTCTGCTATTTTTATTGGAAAAAAAGGAGCTGAAGCACATTTCTATTTCCGAATTAGTCAAAAAGGCTGGTGTATCACGCAATGCTTTTTATCGAAATTACAAATCCAAAGAGGAAATTTTAGAGTTGGCCTATGCCAAAACATCGCAAAATCTCATGGACAAATGGCAACAACTGCAAAAAAAGGTCCAAGAAGAAGGCATCCAACAAAGCTTTACAGACTTTCTTCAGCAGCAAAAAGGAAAGGTGGAAGATACCAAGACCTTTTCCAATATTAGTCAATGGATTAAGGATAAAACCAATCAGTTGAATAACAGATAAGCTATAGTGAATTGAATAAAGGTTAGGACATCGTTCAGTCGCCTTGCTTCAATAGTCCAGTGGACTGTTGAAGGTTAGAAATAGGGATTATGGAGTAATCCTCAATTAATGCCAGTTCTATCTGCAGTTCCTTACCTTGTCCTATTCCTTTTTCAATCCACTATAAAACGAGGCTGGGACAAAAGTGTCCAGCCTCGCTTTTTTATAACTTTAACAGTTTGACTTATATCAATAGCCAAGGGAGTGACGATTGATACCTGAGCCTAAAAATTTGAAAGCGAAATTGACAAAATCGATTTCTTCGAAATCACGATTGAGTCCCACTCCCGTTTTAGCTTATCTAGCTCTCGAGATTCTAGGCTCGGGCTAAAATAATCCACTGGATTATTTCAGCTTGAAGAAAAAGTCTTTTTATTGCCACCATCCTCATGTGCTTTCGGACATCAGCGACTTCCTTCGGAATTCCATGATTCATCTTCGAGTCTAAGGTCTCGAAGATGCCGAGTGGCAGAAAACCTTCATTTAATACCGTTTTCTGTCACTTTTAGCACGGAGGAGGTGCGGTATTGTGCTCGCTACGCTCGCAAGTTTTCTAACCTTAAAACTACAGAAAATGAAATATCATTGTAATGTTTTTCTGAATTGTGAGGTTTGTCTACATTCTAAAATAATCCACTGGATTAACCTCGCTTTTGAATTTCTGGGCTCGGGCTAAAATAATCCACTGGATTAACCTCGCTTTTGAATTTCTGGGCTCGGGCTAAAATAATCCACTGGATTAACCTCGCTTTTGAATTTCTGGGCTCGGGCTAAAATAATCCACTGGATTATTTTAGTCCCAATTCTTTCGTCCGTTTTATGGCTGCTTTTATGGCTGACATAAGGGTGTAGCGGAAGCCTTCTTTTTCTAATCTGATGACTCCTGCAATGGTTGAGCCTCCTGGCGAGGTGACTTCTTGGCGTAATTGGGCTGGATGTTTGCTACTGGTTAAGACCATTTGCGCAGAGCCTACTAGGGTCTGAGCTGCTAGATATTTAGCATCATCTGCACTCAATCCATGTGCTACTCCAGCATCCATCATGGCTTCAATCCATTGATAGACAAACGCTGGTCCACATCCTGCAAGAGCTGTTGCAGCATCTATCAATTGTTCATCCACTCGCTTGACTTGACCTGATTGGGATAAGAGATACTCAGTCATCGTAGCCAAATCTGGATTATATAGCGCATAGGTTGTCATTCCTTGACCGATTGCAACAGGAGTATTAGGCATGATTCGAACCACTTGACTAATCGGCAAATACTGTGCTAGTTGTTCCAAGCTAACGCCTGCTGCCATAGAAATCCAAACCGCAGAGGTATTTTCCTGAATCGCTTCCTTCAAACTATCCAGTAGGGAAGACAATAGATAGGGTTTTACCCCTAAAAAGAGAACATCCGCTTCCTGAGCCATTTGAAAATTCGAAAGAATACGTCCACCTAGTTGCTCCTGTAAGGCCTCTACTTGCTCTTGGTGATGATTACTAAGAAGGAGTTCTACATCTGCCAACTTTGAAACTGCAAGCGCAAGAGCTGATCCCATATTGCCCAAGCCAATAAATCCAACTTTCATAAATAGCCCTTTCTATCGTACCTGACCTGTACCAGTAATAATATATTTGTAGGTCGTCATCTCACGCAAGCCCATTGGACCACGTGCGTGCATTTTTTGCGTTGAAATTCCTAATTCGCAGCCTAGACCAAATTCACCGCCATCTGTAAAACGAGTAGAGGCATTGACATAGACAGCTGCTGAATCCACTACTTGAGTGAAATAGGTTGCCGTTGCTTCCTCTTCTGTTACAATTGCTTCACTATGACCTGTCGAATGAGCTGCAATGTGTCTTGTTGCTGCTACCACATCATCTACTACTTTTACTGCTAGGATATAGTCTAAAAATTCTGTATCAAAGTCATTGTCTCCTGCTGGATGAGCTTGTTTTAAATATGTAATAGCTCGCTCATCTGCCCGCAACTCTACCTGACCAGCTAGTCTTTCTTCTAATAATGGTAAGAAGGAGGCTGCAAGATCTGCATGGACCAGCAACACTTCTGCCGCATTACAGACAGACGGGCGACTTATTTTAGCATTGCTGACAATGGACAGAGCCTTTTGAATATCTGCCTTTTGATCCACATAAACATGACAAATCCCCGTTCCTGTTTCAATCACAGGTACTGTCGCTTGCTCGACAACTGCTTGAATCAAGCCGGCTCCACCTCTTGGTACTAGCAAGTCAATCTTCCCCTTAGCTGTCATCAGTTCTTGAGCTGATCGACGACTTGTGTCCTGCACCAATTCAATCACTTCTGGGGCAATTCCTGCCTGCTCAAGACCAGCCTTTAAGGCGCCGACAATCGCTTGACTCGAATGAAAGGCTTCCTTTCCACCACGAAGAATGACGGCATTTCCACTTTTAATGGCAAGCGCAGCTGCATCCGAGGTCACATTGGGTCTACTTTCATAAATCATTCCGATGAGGCCGAAAGGAACCGCTTTTTTCTGAATTTCAAGTCCATTTACTGCCTGGTACTGATCCAGAACCAAACCAACAGGATCTGGAAGGTCAATGAGGGCTCGAATACCGTCTGCCATGGCCTGTACACGTTCTGCTGTCAAGAGTAGGCGATCCTGCATGACAGGTGCGATTGTTCCTTGTGCTTGTTCCATATCACGGGCATTTGCTACTAAAATCTGCTCACTATTGCTTTCCAATTGGGTAGCCATCGCTTGAAGGGCTGCATTTTTTTGATCTGTACTAGCCAAATTGATAGCAGACTTATGCGCTAACAGGCTGTCTAACAAAGCTTGCGTTGTCGTCATATTCTGTTTTATCCTTTCTATAAACTAACCCAATCATTGCGGTGAATAAAGATTCCCTCCGCCCTTTTCGTCGCTAATTTTTGCTCTAATTCTTTCGAGGAAAGTTTTACGCGACCTTTTCCAATGATCCGGTGGGTATCTTGATGGTAGACAGATACAATATCACCTGACTGAAAGGTCCCTTCTACCGCCTTAATTCCTGCAAGCAGTAAGCTCCGTCCTTGCAGTAGCATGGCCTCTGCTGCACCTGTATCAATCTCTACCGAAGCATCTGTTCTTGCATAAAAGGCTAGCCATTGTTTGCGTTGGTTGAGTGCTTCATGATCTGCCAAGAAAAGGGTTCCTTTATTAGATTGAGTGACAGCTTGAATAAGAGCTGTATCCTCTTTTGATGAGCAAATAAAGACGGGTACTCCTGACTTAGTGGCAATTTGCGCCGCCTGTAATTTTGTCGTCATGCCACCTGTACCATTTGTTGACCCTGCCCCTACTGCCATAGCAAATAAGTCTTCGCTAATTTCTGCAATTTCAGCCAAATGGCGTGCGTTCGGATCTGTATTGGGGTTGGCAGTATAAAGACCATCCACATCCGTTAAGAGAACCAGCAAATCCGCTTTTAAAAGGGAAGCAACCTGAGCAGATAAGGTGTCATTATCTCCAACCTTGATTTCTTCAATAGCAATCGTATCATTCTCATTGATAATCGGAATGGCCTTCTGATGTAGAAGAACTTGCAAGGCCTGTGAAGCATTCTGATAGCGCCTAGCATCTGCAAAATCCTCCTGTGTTAAGAGAACTTGGGCTGATACAATCCCGTCTTTCATCAGATTTTGCGTATACTCTTCAATCAATAGCCCTTGGCCAACCGCAGCACTTGCCTGCTTTTCTGCAATTTTGGTTGGTCGCTTGTCAAAGCCTAAACGACGAAAACCAGCTGCAATGGATCCTGAAGTCACCAAAACCAACTGGTATCCTTTTTGATGAAGCTGGGCCAATTGATTAGTAATCCGCGCAATTTTGATACGGTCTAAACTACCATTTTCTTGCGTGAGGGAACTCGTCCCCACTTTAAATACAATTAATTTACCACTCATTGCACTTTCTCATTTCCTCATTAGATAAGGAAAAGTATAGCATATTTCAAGCAATTTGACCATAAATTCTATTGCTTGATTGATCAATTCCTAACAAGAAAAGGGAGAAAATGACTCTCCCTTCTTCTATCCATCTATTAATCCAAAAGTCGGTCTAACTACTTGGCTCGAATGCGGTTAGCCAATAATTCCTGCTCTACTAAGAATTGAAGCAGACAATCCTTTGTGATTTTCTTGTTTCTCTTAAAAATTCACCTTAACCAGAGGAATTTTCCTTGAAAAAGCGCCTCATTCTGTCCACCACAGTTTCCTGAGAGAGTTGCTCCATTTGGTATTCCGTCTCCAAGAAATACTGGATTTGCTGGCCATATTGCTTCTCAATCAGACGATTGTCCAGTAAGAGGACACAAGATTTTTGCTGAGCTGATCGATTGCTCCGCCCCATAGCCTGTTTAAGTTTTAACATCATCATAGGGAGATGATAGTCATAAAAAGGATTCTTACCTTCTGCTTTCAGACGACGATTCACTTTTTTTACAAAACGGTCTTGGGGATTTTCAAAGGGTAAGCGCGGAATGACTTGGATAAGCTCAGGTTGACTGGCAAAATCAACTCCTTCCCAAAAGGCTCCTGTCCCTAATAAGACCGCTACTTCACCTTTTTCAAAACGACGTTTGATACTCATTTCTTGACCATGTTTGTGCTGAGATAAATGGGAAATCCCCATTTCTTCTAGCAGATTGGATACTTCAAGCAACAACTGAATCGACGTGAGTAAGACCAAAATGGGACGTCTTAGTTGGATAAGGCCGTTTAGCTGTTGGCAAATAAAGTGCGCATGTTCTGCTTTATTCATCGATACTAAGTCAGGTAAATGACGGGAGTACATAATCAATTGATTACTTTTCGCCATAGATGGAAGGCAATCATGAGTGACTTCGTGAAAGCCAAGTAAGTCTGCCACATTGACCTTCTTGCTTATCTCGAGCGTTGCGCTAATGCAAAAAATCTTCGTAGACGGTAAAAATCGTGCTACATCTAGCATATCTACTTGACTAGAACGCAAGAAAAATAAGCGTTGCGCTTGCAAACGACGTTCTTCTAGCCAATATTCTCTGTCTTGTTCAAGAAGTGCTACCCAGTCCCAAAAATCTGCATCATCTAATTCTGCTAAGTTTTGCTTTAATGAAGCAAGATCCTCTGCTGTCAATGCACGCTTGCCTTGCGTTTGAAACTGCTCTATCAGATGTTGTAATTCAAAATAACAGGCTTCCAATAAACGTGTTTCCAACACTTCCTTGGCTCGGTCCAACTTACTTTGCAACAAGGCTTGACAAGCTGAAATGGACAATTCCTGACTAGCATATTCTTCTGCTGCCAACATAAACTTTTGAGCTTCGTCAATAACGAGAATCCGCTCTTTCATCCAATTTGTATGCCGTAAATGCTCTAAAAAGTAGGCATGATTTGTCAAGACTAACTGACTCGTTTGAGCAGTTTCTTGCGCTCTGTGCCAAAAATCCCACTCCCCAAACAAGGACTGACTATTCCAGTTCCCATCATGCTGCAATTCATCAAAATAGCTTTGATAGCGCTGCTTCTGCTTGAGCTCATCCATATCTCCTGTCTCAGTCTCACAAAGCCAGACCAACAGGTGCATCTTATAGCGATTGAGCAAGCGATTATCATCTAATCGCTCCAAGGTTCGCCAAAAAGTATCCAACTTGATATAATGTCGCGAGGATTTGATGGATGCAATCGAGATATGAAATATTTCAGATAGCTTCAACCCCTCATTTTCCAGAATCTGCTGCTGCAAGACCTTGGTTGGGACAACTACTAATAAAGGCTTGTCTCCCTGCGCTATAAGCGGCAATAAATACCCATAGGTTTTGCCAATACCTGCCTGTGCTTGGATAAAATGGACTCGTTCTTGGTCTTCAACTAATCGTTTTTCTACAATCTCCGCAAAGGCCAACTGTTGTGGACGCTCATCAAGCCCTAAAAGCGCTAGATTCCTTGCAACATTCTTTGATAGGTAGCGAGTTGGTTGCTGCTCTGCTATTTTTTTGAGGCAGAGGCCATTCACATTGATAATATCCTCTGGTAGATAATCTGAAAGAGTCGGATAAAGCTCGTCAATCACTAGTCGCGATTCATACAGAAGATGATTTGCAAAGGTTAAAATCTGCCCAACCGTCTGCTTAGGTAGTTGCTGAATCTTCTCTTGTATTTTTAACAACAATTTTGCCGTTGCTGTCGCATCTGAAATGGCCGTATGAGCCTGTTCCAACTCCAAATCCAAGTCCTGAGCTAGATTTACCAAGCTATACTTGTCTAAGGTCGGGAAAAATAATTGGGCTAATTCCACCGTATCAACCCGAGGTGTCCGCAATTCATATCCCTCAAAAAAGAGCGCTTCTGCCAGTAAATTGGCATCGAAGGACACATTATGAGCCACAAAAATCGTACCCTCTAGTAAATCATAAATCTCTTTTGCCACCTGACCAAAATCAGGTGCTACTGCTAATTGCTGATCGGTAATGCCTGTCAACTCTCGAATATGAACATCTAGTTTTTCATAAGGATTGATGTCTGTCGCATAGGTTTCGACAATCTGGCCTGCTTCAACGATAACAATCCCAATCTGAATGATTTTAGCATAACTACTACTGCTTGTTGCTTCCAAATCTACAACAGCATACCGATTTGCCTGTTTTTTCTCTGTCATAACAGTAAGATTATACCATATTTTGCCCAAAAAACGGATTTCGACTTCACTATTCTTACGGTAGATCGATTTTCCAAAACAGACAAGCTCTGCTTTTTTTGCTAGACTAGAGATAGCAAATTGCTAAAGGAGATTCGCTATGAAACTACATAAAACCGTTAATCCTGTTGCCTATGAAAATACTTACTATCTTGAAAATGACTCCCATCTTATCGTGGTCGATCCTGGAAGCAATTGGGCTACCATCAAGCGGACAATCGAAGAAATCGGCAAACCAATCTCAGCTATCCTCTTGACCCATACCCATTATGACCATATTATGAGCCTAGACTTGGTACGTGACCATTTTGGGGCACCTCCTGTCTATGTCGCAGCAAGTGAGGCCAGTTGGCTTTATACTCCTGAGTTGAATTTGTCCGGTCTAGTTCGCCACGATGATATGGACAATGTCGTCTGTCGCCCGGCTGAGGAAACCTTTCAATACGACCGAGATTATCTGTTGGACGGATTTCATTTTTCAGTTGTCAAGACACCAGGACATTCTATCGGCGGTGTATCTTTTATCTTTCCAGATCAAGAACTCGTCATCACAGGCGATGCCCTTTTTAGAGAATCAATCGGCCGCACCGATTTACCAACCAGCAACTTTGATGATTTGCTAATTGGTATTAAAACCAACCTCTTCACCCTACCAGGGCATTACCAAGTCTATCCTGGACATGGGCAGTCCACCACTATTTCCCATGAAAAGATTTTCAATCCATTTCTTCGAAACGAATAGCCCCTAGGCAAAACAACACATCAAATACTAATGAGATGACCGATTGAATAATATTTGAGAATAATACAAAAACGAAAGTTAGCTGAACTTTCGTTTTTGTATTATTAGATTTTCAAGAATCGTCTCATAGAAATCACTGATCCCAAAGCACCGATGACAATTCCTACGACAAATAAGCTCGCAATCATTGCAGGTACAAAGACCTTCATATCAATCAATGATAGGTTCTGTGATGCTAGATTTGCATTGACAGAATTATAAATCATCTGATAAGCAAAATAAACCAAAGCAGACGGTACAATTGCACCAAGTAAGCCAACCCATGCCCCTTCAAATAAGAATGGGCCACGAATATAACTGTTCTTTGCTCCTACCAAACGCATAATCTGGATCTCACGGCTGCGAGAGATAATGGTAATTCGAATGGTATTGGAAATCAAAAATACTGCTGTAAAGAGCAAGAGGCCGGTTGCCGCAAAGCCCCATGTTTTGACAAGGCTGTTGAGCTTGAAAATCCTCTCTGTCTCTACTTCTCCATCACGAACCTCTGTCACACCATCAATTTTAGCAATTTCTTTTCCAACGGATTTCACATATTGAGGGTCTGTTGTTTCAATGATATAGGCATCATAGAGAGGATTCGCATCTCCTTTAAAGAGATTCCAAGTATCTCCCAAGGTCTCTGTTAAATGATTTAACTGCTCTTCTTTACTAGAATAGTCAACACTTTTCACATTTTCCAAGGCAAGAATTTGCTTGTAGATGGATTGGTAATCTGGATTTTCAACTGTTTGTCCTTGATCATTGACAATCGTCTGCTGATTATCTGTTGAGTTGGCCCGTAAATAAACATTGACACGGACATTATTGGTTAAGTCAGAGGTTAATTTCGTTGCATTCAAAATCACCGAAGCAAAAACTCCTACCAAAGTAAGGGTAATCGTCACTGATGAGATCGCAGCAATGGTCATCCAGCCATTTCTTTTGAGGCTCTTTAAAGACTCAATAAAATGTCTAAAAAATCGTCTAATCATCGTATCCATATTCTCCTTCTACTTCATCACGTGCAACGCGACCGTCTTCGATTGCGATGACGCGATGGCGAAGTGTATTTACGATTTGGCTATTATGAGTCGCCATTAAAATCGTCGTTCCTTGAAGGTTAATACGCTCCAAAAGATTCATAATTTCCCAAGAATTCTCAGGGTCCAAGTTTCCTGTTGGCTCATCTGCAATTAAAACTTTTGGATTGTTCACAATCGCACGAGCAATTGCAATCCGCTGTTGCTCCCCACCAGATAATTCATTTGGAAAGGAACGAATCTTATGCTTCAAACCAACCAAATCTAGGACTTCCATCACCCGCTTTTTAATATTACGTGGTTTCTCACCAATAACTTCCATGGCATAGGCGATATTTTCAAATACCGTCTTTTTAGGAAGCAATTTATAGTCCTGGAAGACAACGCCGACACTGCGGCGCAACATTGGAATATCCTTTTTCTTGATTTTCCCAAGATCAAATTTTCCAACTTTCAAGGTCCCTTTATCCAACTTCTCTTCACGATACAAGAGCTTGATAAACGTCGATTTCCCAGCACCAGAAGGCCCCACAATGTAGGCAAATTCTCCTGGTTCAACATTGACAGACACGCCTCGCAGAGCGGTTGTTCCGTTTCCATATTTTTTGGAAACGTCTTTCATTTCAATAATTCCCATAAGGTATTCTGTCTAAGACAGTCCTTTCTTTTTAGTTTAGCTAATACGCCATTTGAGATAGGCATCGATAAATCCTTCAATATCTCCGTCCATGACCTTGTCTACCTGAGCGACTTCATAGCCTGTGCGGTGATCCTTGACCATAGTATAGGGAGTAAAGACATAGGAACGAATCTGACTGCCCCAGGTAATTTCCTTTTTATCCCCTTTTAGCGAATCCACTTCAGCTGCTTTCTTTTCTTGCTCCAATTGATAGAGCTTGGCTTGCAGCAATTTCAAGGCACGATCCCTGTTTCCATATTGGGTACGGTCAACAGTCGATTGAGTCACAATGCCTGTCGGGATATGGGTCAGACGAACCCCTGTTGATACCTTATTGACGTTCTGTCCACCAGCACCGCCACTACGGAAGGTATCCATTTTTATCTCGTCGTCACGAATCTCAATTTCAATCGTGTCATCCAATTCTGGCATGACTTCAACAGATGTAAAAGAGGTGTGACGGCGTTTCGCTGAATCAAATGGTGAGATACGCACTAAGCGGTGAACCCCCATTTCAGACTTGAGTAAGCCGTAGGCATTAGGCCCTGTAAAACTGAGAGTAACAGATTTAATCCCTGCTTCATCTCCTGCTTGATAGTCTAAGGTTTCCACCTTGAAACCTTTGGCATTCCCAAAGCGTGTATACATTCGTAACAGCATTTCTCCCCAGTCCTGCGCCTCTGTACCACCTGATCCAGGATGGATTTCTAAAATAGCATTATTGCTATCATAAGGCTCAGATAAAAGAAGAGTTAACTCATAGCTAGTCATCAATTTGTCTAATTCCAACAGCTTTTCTTCTAGTTCTTCTTGAACAGAATCATCTTCTGCTAAAAATTCCATGAGAATCCCCGCTTCATCAAGTAAATCCATCATCTGATGAAAATTTTGATAGGTAGCTTTTAATTCATTGAGTTCTTGAGATGTTTTCTGAGCTGCCAAATTATCATTCCAAAAGTCAGGTTCGGTCATCTTGTTTTCCAAGATGGCAATTTCTTCTTCCAAACCTTCTAAGTCAAAGAGACCCCCTGAATGAGTTTAATTTGGCTTCTAGCTCGTCTATTTTTTGTCGAATTTCTGCTATATCCATAAATACCTCATTTTCTATATTCTTTTCATTATATCATACTTGTGACTTTTTAGCGAGCGTTAGAAAGGCTTCACGCTCTGCTAGGACATCTGGATGGTCACTGGTAATGTCTTCGATAAAGGAAATCAACTCCTCATTGGGTTGTTTGACCAGCTGACTAAGCGCCCAAATTGCCGTTGCCATGTGAATCGGATTTTGCTTTTTATCAATGATTTCTACGAGTTTTGGGATACTCGATTTGTCATTTGCATTTGCAAGTGCGATAATGGCATTTCGCTGAAGAATATTTTTTCCACGCCAGCTACCAGCAATCATGCCAAATTTTTCCTTAAACTGGCCATTTGACAACTCCAAAAAGGGAATAAGTTCTGGCTCAGCCAAATCAGGGTCAATGTCCACAACTGGTGGACTGTCAATCCCCTTATTATAGGGGCAGCAAATCTGACAAATATCACAGCCATAGATGACCGTCTTGATTTTCTTTCGAAATTCAAGGTCCATCATGCCCTTATCTTGGGTCTGAAAGGACAGACAACGTCTGGCATTCATGGTTCCATCCCCAATCAAACAAGATGTGGGGCAGGCTGTCACACAACGATTGCAGTCTCCACAGTCATAATCTACTGGCTGATCAGGCTCTATTTCTAAATTCGTAATTAGTTCGCCCAAAAACATGTAGGAGCCAAATTCCTTTGAAATGACCAGACCATTTTTACCAATAAAGCCGATTCCTGCCCGTCTTGCGACTGCTGTATCAACAAGCGCACCTGTATCGACCATGCCCTTGTATTCAAAATTAGCTGTCAATTCTTCAATGCCACGCGCCAAGCGTTCCAACTTGTCCTGTAAAATATAGTGGTAATCTAGGCCCCAAGAATTGGGCGTAATCTTGCCACGTTTATACTGGGTTTTCTGCGGTTTTTGCGGTAATCTTCTTGGGTAAGCAACGGCAATCGAGATAATGGTCTTAGCAGAGGCTAGGCTCAATTTGGGCTGAATGCGTTCTTCAATATTTTTATGTTCAAAACCTGATGTGCGTCCTTCTTCGACTGCGGCCCGCAAGGATTTCTCTAAATAGGCAAAATCGTCAGCTGTTGTAAAGCCAATCTTCGAAATGCCAATTTCCTTCGATAAGGCGATGATTTGTTCTTTTAGATTCATTTCTTTTATTGTAACAAAAATAGTAAACTTTGCAATATCTAAATCAAAAAGAGCAGACTAGCTACTAAAATCGTCAGTAGCAAAGCCAGTTGATTGACTCGCTCATAGGTTTTTTCACGCCAAATGCTGGTCAAAACATACATGATGTTGATACCAATTGCACCACCAAAGCCATTAGCAAGAATGTCTGTCACATCTGCTACACCTATTCTAAACGTGTATTGAAGTACTTCATAGGCTAGACTAACCGCTATCATAAGGCTAAGATTTTTGCCCCAAGTAGCTGTTCGATTTAACATTTCCAGATAGATTCCAAAGGGAACAAAACATAGGACATTTAAGCCGATTTCTTGGTAATCCAGCACCCCATTATACATGGCTGTCCCTGCAAAAGGAATCAAATTGATACTAGACTCTCGTGAGCCGATATAAGCCAGCTGGAGAGTGGAAAAAATGTCTAATTTAAACAAGATAATCCATGTCAAAAACATGAGATAGATTCCAAATAAAAGAATCGTTACTTTGCGAGACTGCATTCTTCCCTCCCCCTTTATAAGCATTGTATCATTATATCAAAAAATAACCTTAAAAACGTTACACAATGATGACAAATCAGGCTATGTATTACAGTTTCTTTACAGCTTCTATTCCTATTTTAGATCAGTAGAAAAAGAGTTGGACTCAATCGTGATTTCAAAGAAATCACGACTTCTGTCTCACTCCCACTTTTAGCACGGCGGAGGTGCGGTATTGTGCTCGCTACGCTCGCAAATCTTCTAACCTTAAAACTACAGAAAATTAAATATCATTGTAATGTTTTTCTGAATTGTGAGGTTTGTCTACATTCTGAAACGAATCCACTGGATTCGTTTACTCCCTCCCCTGCATGTTCACTAGCTGTCACAATTGAGGATTGGTATCAGTCAAACTGTTAAAGCTATAAAAGAAGCAAGGCTGGACACTTTTGTCTCAGCCTCTTCATTCTTTATTTACTATAGGAAGCCGTCATGAACGCTGTATTGATTTTCTCAAGCTAGTTGCTCCCATAATGATGAACCAGTCTACTAAAGTCCAGATTCCAAATGGCAACTAAGACAAGAAATCCTTCGCAATACCAAGTTCAATTCATCCTTCACTATCCTACTGCTCCTCTGCAAAGAGTAACTCTCGTTATCTGATACAACACTTATTCTGCACTTATTTCCTCTTTAGTGACTTCCATCACTTCGTTCAACTCTGTTGGTACATTAACAATATCTTTTTTGATTTCACTAGCTGTAGCGTATGTCTTGTCTTGCTTGACTTGATTGATTTGCCACATTAAACGCTCAAAGTTTGCCTGTTTACATGCTTTCATGATGAGGAAACAATCCACCAATTTCCAGATATAGACCCCTACCAATAAGAACAAACCAATTAGAATGATTAAGGTCAGATAGGCCGCAACTGTAAGAGCCAATTTAGCAATTCCTATTCCCTTATGGCCAATATAGAAACGATCAATCCCCAACTCTCCCAAAAAAATAGCACATACGAGAGCCGTTGTCGGACTTTTGATGTCTGTCATCAACAACCTTGTTATCGCATCCTCATCTAACTGATCCAGTTCTTCTTTGATAATCGGTAAGGCTTCAGGCGGAAAGGCATTCATATTTGCCATTAAAAAGGTTTGTGCATAATTCATATTCTTCATCTCCTAAATAATCTATTGAAAACATCCTCTCGTTTTTATCCGACTAATCTTGCATTATTCTACCACTTTCTGCCTCTGATGACCAGTCAAATTGATTGATTTCCTGGTGAAAGTTGTAAGTATTCCATGCTTCTCTTGCTCATCTTCTAGTCTCCTATTCCCCAGTCTTGAATCACTTGTTTTAAGGCTCCTGATAAGAGATTCTCCTTGTCCAATTGCAGATAAATCTCTAGCAAGCAGGAACGCACAGCTGAAAACCGATAAAAATCACGATTGGTTTCCAAAGGAAAATGCAAGGTTTTAATCCAATCTATCAAAATTCCCTCCTGAAGATGACCGTGTTTTATTGCCTCATAGATGACACGGGCCAATCGCCATTCCTCATCATCAACAAATCGCTGAGGTAGACGTTGGAAAATACCTGTTACTATTGGAAATAGTCTACTCCAGTCTTCTTGTTGAAAAAAGGGATGTTTTACAAGAGCAACTGCTAAATCCGCTCCATGGGCAAAGGCATGAACCCAACCATAGTTGTCTGAATAACCAGTAAAATCCTGCTCTTTTTCTAAATACTCATAGGCTTTCTGGCCAATACTCTGATACTCTTGCTCAGAAATCAATTGGAAATAGGGACTATCTAGTAGACAACTAACTTCTAAGAGATGCCCTAACAGCAAGGCCGTAAAGGAGCGTGTCAAGGCGGCAAGTCCTCTTTCATCCATGCGATATAGTAAATAATCTTTCGCCAGACTTTTCTCTACTAATAAGCGAAATTGATCCCTCGTAAATAGCCCTTCAAACAGACCACGTCCTAGGCTGATATAGACTAATTCATCACGAATAGCCGCATCAGAATGACCGATGTGCTCCAACAACCACATCACTTCATCATCTGAATAGGTTGGCTTTTCTGATTGTAATTTTTCCTCTAAACGATTTTTCATCATACACCTCCTTTATATCAGTATAGCATAAGAACTGAAGAAAAGGGAGTGAGCAAGAGCTTGAAACGTTCAAAAGGTTAGGCCATCGTTAAGTCGCTTTGCTTCAATAGTCCAGTGGACTGTTGAAGGTTGGAAATAGGGATTGTGGAGTAGCCCTCAATTAACGCCAGTTCTATCTAAAATTCCTTGCCTTGTCCTATTCCTTTCTCAATCCCCTATACTAACTGTAAAAATAGAAGCTAGACTTTCTGCCCAGCTTCTATTCTCTCATTTCTAAATAGCGTTCTTATCCAAACCTAATTTCCGTTGAACGAACTTAACAATTTCTACAATGATAATCATAGAGAAACTTCCGATAAGGACGACACCCCATTGTGTCAAGTCAAGATGAGTCACGTGGAAAATAGCTTCTAATGGCTCAATAACAATGGTTGCTGCCAAGAGAATAAAGGAAACAAGAATGGACCAGTTAAAGGTCTTCGACTTGAATGGTCCAACTGTCAAGATGGATTGGTAAACAGACTTCACATTGTAGGCATGGAAGAGCTGAATCAAGCCAAGGGTTGCAAAGGCCATTGTCAGCGCATCAGCATGAATGGCTTCCATATCACCAACATGGACTGGATTTGCAATCGCATAACCATAGACCGCAAGAACCAAGGCACCTTGTAAAATCCCTTGATAAATAATAGAGCTCATGACACCACCTGAGAAGAAGCTTGACTTGCGTCCACGAGGTTTATGGCTCATGACACCTGGTTCAGCTGGCTCGACCCCAAGCGCAATCGCTGGGAAGGTATCCGTTACCAAGTTAATCCACAAAAGATGAACTGGCTGAAGCACATCCCAACCAAAGAGGGTTGCAAGGAAAATGGTCAGAACTTCTGCCGTATTGGCTGAAAGAAGGTATTGAATGGTTTTTTGGATATTAGAGAAGACTTTCCGTCCTTCTTCAACGGCTACGATAATGGTTGCAAAGTTATCATCTGCAAGGACCATATCAGAGGCACCTTTTGATACTTCCGTACCTGTAATTCCCATACCGATACCGATATCAGCTGTTTTTAGAGCTGGCGCATCGTTCACACCGTCTCCTGTCATGGCAACAACTTTTCCTTGGTTCTGCCATGCTTTCACGATACGTACTTTATGTTCAGGAGAAACTCGTGCATAAACAGAGTATTGACCAACCACTTTTTCGAATTCTTCATCTGACAAGTTGTTCAATTCAGCCCCTGTCAAGACATGGTTTTCTGCATCTTGTTCGTCAATAATACCAAGGCGTTTTGCAATTGCTTCTGCTGTATCTTGGTGGTCACCTGTAATCATGATTGGGCGAATACCAGCTTCTTTTGCCACACGCACAGCTTCTGCAGCTTCTGCACGTTCTGGGTCAATCATACCAATCAAACCTGTAAAGATCAAGTCCGTTTCAAGTGTTTCAGTTGTCAATTCTTCTGGAATGCTATCAATAATCTTATAAGCACCTGCAAGAACACGAAGCGCTTGATGCGCCATTTCAGAATTGTTCACCTTAATAGCTGTGGCTACTTCATCTGTTAATGGACTAACCGTTCCTGCCATATCTACCCTGCTTGAACGGTGTAAGAGCTGGTCTGGCGCCCCTTTGACTGCAACGAAGAATTTCCCGTCTGGTAACGGATGAATCGTCGACATGAGTTTCCGATCTGAGTCAAATGGTAACTCAGCAACACGTGGATATTGCGTTAAGAATGCTTTTACATCATAGTCCTTGTCCAGTGCATATTGGATAAAAGCAGTTTCTGTTGGATCACCAATCAGTTTACCGTCTGCATCAATCTTCGTATCATTTGCCAGAACAACCGCACCCAGTAATGGTAAATCTAGTCCTGCTTCAATGGTTTCTTTGGCATCAACTAATTGACCATTGTAATAAACTTTTTCAACAGTCATCTTGTTCATGGTAAGAGTCCCCGTCTTATCAGACGCAATAATTTCTGTTGAGCCAAGTGTTTCGACCGCTGGTAATTTCCGAACAATCGAATTGCGCTTTGCAAGGACTTGTGTGCCAAGTGATAGGACAATGGTTACAATAGCTGGCAAACCTTCTGGAATGGCTGCAACTGCAAGAGCAACTGAGGTCAAAAGACCAGTTAATGGATGTTCACCACGAATAAAGACGGCTACAGCAAAGGTAATTGCTGCAATGACCAAAATCACATAGGTCAAAACCTTAGACAGATTGTTCAAGTTTTGTTTGAGTGGTGTATCTGTCTCATCAGCTTCTTGAAGCATACCTGCGATATGGCCAACCTCAGTGAACATCCCCGTATTCACAACCACACCAAGTCCACGACCATAGGTGACATTGGAATTTTGGAAGGCCATATTGACACGGTCACCAATTCCGGCATCTTCTGCGACTGTCATACGGACATCTTTTTCAACCGGTACGGATTCTCCAGTCAAAGCAGCTTCTTCGATTTTTAAGGAATTTGCTTCCAATAAGCGCATATCAGCTGGTACGACATCTCCCGCTTCAAGGCTAACAATATCTCCTGGAACCAATTCTTTTGAGTCAATTTCTGTTACATGACCATCCCGTAAAACATGGGCAGAGGGACTAGACATGGATTTCAGAGCGTCGATTGCTTCTTCAGCTTTCCCTTCTTGATAGACACCAAAGATTGCATTGATAATGACAACAGCAAGAATGATAATCGCATCTGCAATATCTTCACCACCTGATGTTACAACCGATAGAATCGCTGCAAGTAGCAAGATAATAATCATGAGATCTTTGAATTGATCTAGGAATTTCGCTAAAAGGGAGCGTTTCTCACCTTCTGCTAGTTCATTTCGTCCATATTGCTCCAAACGCTTGCTTGCTTCACTCGTTGTTAAGCCTCGCTCACTTGTCTCTAGCTCACGCAAAACAGCATCTGAATCTTGGGTGTAAAAAGCTTGGCGCTTTTGTTCTGTTGACATGTTTTTCTCCTTTTCGTCCCTTTTTGAAAACACAAAAAGAGACTTGTTTTATTCAAACAAGTCTCGCTATTTCATACAAGGCCGGAAATTTCTTTCGGATTGACGACCTTGTAACGGATACTTCCGTCAGCTACTCCCTTGATATGCTGACTATTATAGCAAAAATGAAACATTTTGGCAAGAAGATTTTTCTTTTCTTATGATAACGACCACTGTATACAAAGTTTATAGCGAGCCAAGTCTTGACCTGTTTGTGGAATGCGCAAGGCATAGCGAATGGTTACCTGTTTTTCTTCTTTCTGGTAGAAGTCTGTCACCACATTGAGGATTTGCATACCGACTGGAGTGGCAATCTGCGTCACACTTGTCTCATTACTGATAAACTGCATGACAGATTTAGGAGTTGAAAAGCGGGTCATGGTGCATTCTTGCTGATTTATTTTTAAGACCACGCGCTCTTTTTCCTCATTTTGGTAAGTCAGGTAGAGAAAATCTCCTTTTTCGACTACTTCTGCCTCGTACACCTGTTCAATGACTTCTAGCTGGCCATCCAAATCAATTTCATTGTGAATGCCTATCTTCATTTCTTCTCCTTCACTTGTGATACAACTGACGAACGCAACAAGGATAATCCCGTATAAGAAGCAATAAAGACCACAAGAATTTTCAAATTATTGACATCCAAGCTACTCAAGAATTTCGCAGCTGTCAGCACACCACAAACTCCGCCAATGATAATGCCTGATACACCTGGCCAGTTGACCCGACCAGATTCAATAAATTGCTTGGCTCCGGCTGTCATAATCATAGCTGCATTTAACATCATAACGGGCAGCGCAATCGCTGGGCTAATTCCCATCAGAGAAAAGAAAATCAATTCTGGTGCATAATTTCCCAAGCCCATGCTCATCAGCATCCCAACGATAAAGTCAAAAGCGATGCCAAGGACTAATTTCCAGCCTGATAAACCACGGACATCTGTGGTCAAATCAGCTCCAGGATTGGTCACCATGCGATAGACCATAAAGAAAGCCGCAATGACGAGCAAAATCCCTAAAATCCGCTGCACCTTCTGCGTATTCCAATGCTGCGTCACGCGCGCGCCCACAAATGCGCCTGTAAAAGCTGCCGTCGCCATGGCAACCAAGGTCAGCAAATCGACCTCAACGATGGTAATAAACAGGAGCGCTTCAACCAAGACTGGTATGATATGAGCCGTGGTCATGGTGGCAGGAATCTTTCGATCATCTTGTACTAGCTTAGTTGCTTTAAATAGTGTAGTAGTCGTTGCAAAAGTCCCAATTCCTAGCGTATCGAGCAAATCAGTGATAAAACCAATTCCAAAACCTGTCCAAAACCGCTCCCCAAGGTTAACCTTGTGCTCTTTGGCATAGGACAAAATTGTCCAAGCTATCCATAAAATCAGCCCTACCAAAAGGGCTTGTATCAAATGTAAAATCATCTCTTCTGTCATATTCTTATTATAATATGAAAAGCCACTTTCGTAAATAGCTTTCGACCTTGAATCAGCAAATAGTTCACAAAAGCACAATTACCGTTTTTTTGATATAATAGAAGAATGAGTGAAAAAGTATTTCGTGATCCTGTCCATAACTACATTCATGTAGATAACGAGTTGATCTATCATTTAATCAATACCAAAGAATTTCAACGGCTACGTCGCATTAAGCAACTAGGAACAACTTCCTATACCTTTCATGGTGGTGAACACAGCCGCTTTTCGCATTGTCTAGGAGCCTATGAAATTGCACGTCAAATTGTCTCAACCTTTGAACAAAAATATGCGCAGGTTTGGGACAGGAATGATTCACTTCTGACCATGGTTGCGGCCCTATTACATGATGTAGGCCACGGCGCTTACTCCCATACTTTCGAGCGCTTATTTGATACAGATCACGAAGAAATGACGTGCCAGATTATCACGAATAGTGGCACAGAAATTAATGGCTTACTGCGTCAGATTGCACCTGATTTCCCTGAAAAGGTAGCAAGTGTTATCCGCCATACGTATCCCAATAAGCAAGTTGTTCAGCTGATTTCGAGTCAAATCGATGTAGATCGAATGGACTATCTGCTACGTGATTCCTATTTTACAGGAACCAACTATGGCCAATTTGATTTAACACGAATCTTACGGGTCATCAGGCCGACAGAAAATGGTATTGCTTTTAAAGAATCGGGTATGCATGCGGTCGAAGATTATGTTCTCAGCCGCTATCAGATGTATATGCAGGTCTATTTCCACCCTGCCAGCCGTTCCATGGAGGTCTTGTTGCAAAACCTTCTAAAACGTGCCAAAGTCCTCTATCAAGATTTACAGACTTTCTTTGAAAGCTCTTCGCCACGTTTGATTCCTTTCTTTGAGCAATCCTATGCGCTAGAAGACTATCTTGCCCTAGATGATGGTGTTATGAATACCTATTTCCAATCTTGGATTGATGGTCCAGATAAGATTTTATCTGACTTGGCTCAGCGCTATATCAATCGCAAGGTTTTCAAATCCATCACCGTTGATACTAAAACAGAAGCACACCTCTATATCTTAGAAGCAATTGTCAACGAAGTAGGCTTTGAACCAAGCTACTACACAGCCATTCATCATAATTTTGATTTACCCTATGATATTTATCGACCAAATGCCAAGAAAAAACGAACGCAGATTGAGATACTCCGTAAAGACGGAAGCCTGATTGAATTATCTCAACTCTCACCCATTGTTCACTCACTAGCGGGGACCGTACATGGTGATAGTCGCTTCTATTTCCCAAAAGAAATGCTCCAAGAAACAGGCATCTTTGCCCAACAAAGTGCTACTTTTCTGAGCTATATACACAATGATCAATTTAGTTATGGAGAACACGATGAGTATTAAACTTGTAGCCATTGATATTGATGGTACTTTACTAAATAGCCAGCATGAAATCACACCAGAAGTCTACCAAGCAATTCAAGATGCTAAAAAAGCAGGTGTAAAAATCGTTATTGCAACTGGACGACCAATTTCTGGTGTCAAGCGGATTTTAACTGAATTAAACCTATTAGACGAGGGCGACTATGTCATCACCTTTAACGGTGGACTCGTTCAAGAAACAGCAACAGGAAATGATGTTTTTAAAGAAGGCTTGAGCTATGCTGACTATCTTGAATTGGAATACCTAGCACGTACCTTAAAACTTCCTATGCATGCTAGTACCAAGGAAGGAATTTTCACAGCCAATCGAAACATCGGAAAATACACCCTCTATGAATCTCAACTCGTCGATGCCCCCGTCTTTTATCGAACTCCTGACGAAATGGAAACGAAAGAGATTATCAAACTGATGATGGTGGATGAGGCTGAAAAGCTAGATGCTGCTATCCCTCAAATTCCAACATCCATAACCCAACGATTTACTGTCGCAAAATCTGCTCCCTTCTACTTGGAAGTAACCCCTAAAACCGTCAATAAAGGGGAAGCTATTCGACAGCTCAGTGCTTTATTGGGCTTAAGCATGGAGCAAACGATGGCTATTGGGGATCAAGAAAATGACCGCTCTATGCTAGAAGCTGCTGGAGTTGCTGTCGTGATGGAAAACGGCAGTCCTGAACTGAAAAAAATCGCAACCCATATTACCAAATCAAATGATGAATCTGGTGTTGCCTATGCAATTAGAAAGTGGGTACTCAAGTAATGTACAGCTATAAATTGAATATCCCAGCTGAAGTACATGACGAATTTGTACAGTCTCAGCCTCAAGCTAACCTTCTGCAAAGTAGCTCTTGGGCGAAGATTAAGGATAATTGGCAATCGCAACGTGTAGCCTTCTACAAAGATGATGAGATTGTTGGTGTAGCTACCATACTAATTCAAACACTTCCCCTAGGATTTACGATTTTTTATATTCCGCGCGGACCTATTTTTGATTATGAAAATACAGATTTACTCCACTACATCGTCAAAACATTAAAAGAGTTGGGGAAAAAATCAAAAGCATTATTTGTTAAGTTTGACCCTGCTATCATCTACTGCATTCATTCTGACCAAGCAGACAAAACACCAAACCTATCTGCTCTAAACATCATTCAAAACCTTCAAGAGGCAGGAGCAGATTGGACTGGATTAACCACTGATTTAGCAGCAAACATTCAACCACGTTATCAAGCGAATATCTATGCTAATCAGTTCCATTTTGATAGACTGTCAAAAACAATGAAACGAAAAATCAAGACAGCGCGGCAAAAAAATGTTGAAATTGTGATAGGCGGCAACGAATTAGTAGAAGAATTTGCTCGGGTGATGAAAAAGACTGAAGACCGGAAACAGATTAACCTAAGAAGTGCTGATTATTACCAAAAACTGATAGACACTTATCCTAAACATTCTTTTATCGCTGTTGCCCGTTTTCACATTGCAGATCGCTTAACTGCCATTCAAGAAGAACTGGCAAAACTGAAAGATGCTGAAACAAAATTTACGGAGAAAACCAAGGAAGCCAAACGTTTAGAAAATAGCAAGGCACAGGAACGGTTAACTGAGGAATTTGTCTGGCTACAAGATAAGTATGAAAAGGAAAATTGTCCAGATTCTATTCCAATAGCAGGGACTCTAAATCTGCAGTGCGGGCAAGTCTCAGATAATTTGTACGCTGGAACAGATACGGAATATGGCCAATACCAAGGGTCTGTCCTAGTTTGGTATGAAACTGTTGACTATCTTTTCAAGAGAGGCTATCGTTCTCAAAATATGGGTGGACTTGAAAATACACTTGATGGTGGATTATATAAATTTAAAATTCAATTCTTACCAACTGTTGAAGAATTAATCGGAGAATTTAATCTACCTACCTCACCGTTCTATAGTCTCTTTAACTTTGCCTACAAACTTCGTAAAAAAATGCGAACCAAACATTCTTAGAAAGGATCCCATGACGCTTACCCGTATTACTGAAGAAGAATTTATTGCACATGCCAATCGTGCAACACAGCGATCTTTTATGCAAACTCCTGAAATGGCTCATCTGTTACAAAAAAGAGGGGCTGAGGTTGAGTATATCGGTTATATAGATGAAAAAGGCAATATCCAAGTATCTGCTGTCCTTTATAGCCTTCCTATGACAGGAGGCCTCCACATGGAGATTAACTCAGGTCCAGTGAGTACCGATTCAAGCTATCTCCAACCTTTTTACAGGGCTTTACAGGGCTATGCAAAGGAAAAAGGAGCTTTAGAGCTCCTTGTCAAACCTTATGAAATTTACCAAAGTTTTGATAATAACGGACAACCAACAACTCCCGAACACAAGGACATGATTGCGACGCTGACAGATATCGGTTACCAATTTGATGGACTACAAACTGGCTATCCTGGGGGAGAGCCTAATTGGCACTATGTAAAAAGCTTAGAAGGATTGACAGAAGAATCACTACTTAACTCCTTCAGTAAAAAAGGAAAACCCTTGGTTAAAAAAGCCAACACGTTTGGTATCAAGATTCGTAAATTAAAACGAGATGAATTACCTGTTTTTAAGAAACTGACCACTGCAACCTCCGAACGGCGTGAATATAGGGATAAGTCCTTGGATTATTATCAACATTTATATGATAGTTTTGGCCATAATGCAGAATTCATGGTGGCTACACTAAATTTTCAAGACTATATCACAGCAATTGATGAAGAGCATCAGCAATTGCTTAAAAAAATCGAAAAACTGGAACAACGTCCAACTACGATAAAACAACAAAATCAGCTGCGAGAATTATCTAGCCAGTCCGAAACCTTCTACGTTCGAAAACAGGAAACTCAGGTATTTCTCGAAAAATATGGTAATACAGATCAACTATTAGCAGCTAGTCTCTTTCTCTATACGCCACAAGAAACAACTTACCTCTTTAGTGGCTCTTATCCAGAATTTAACAAATTTTACGCCCCAGCTCTTTTACAGGAATATGTCATGAAAGAAAGTATCAAGCGAGACATCACCTCCTATAATTTCCTTGGCATCGACGGCATCTTTGATGGATCAGATGGTGTCCTACGTTTCAAACAAAATTTCAATGGGCATATCGTTCGTCGAATGGGTACCTTCCGTTACTATCCACAGCCATTTAAGGCAAAGGTCCTACGCCTACTAAAAAAAATCATAGGCAGATAAAAAGTGAGAACAGTCGTCACTTGCTAGAAAACGACTGTTCTCACTTTTTTATTTTTCATTCTCTAGCTTCAAGGATTGACTGTCACTTGGTTCTTGTGAAGAATACAAAACGCAGTTGAGAAAAACGTCTCAACTGCTTTTTAATACTCTTTTACTTTTCTTTAGCTAATGAACAAGAAAATAAATGATTATCCTTTTTAATCCGTAAACCGACCTGTATAGTCAATGTTGACATCAAACAGGTGACGACCAGGGATCAACTGACCAGCAGAGGTATATTGCCAAGCTGCTGCACCGGCATGTAAGCCCATTTCTTTTGCTTGTTCAAATGACATAGTACGATATGGGTATTGTGCTACCCAGAAATTACCGATACCAAACTGACCTGTTTCAATCGGACCAGGACGACCTAAATCATTGACATCAATCCAACTTGCACCTGCATAGTGAACCAAATTATTATAGCCCAAGTGGCGCATCTCTGCTTCCCAAGACTTCATATTGGCATTGATATTGGTACGGGTTTTGTGTTCCTCAATATCATTGACCATCACAGTTGTTTTCGGTAAGCCTAATTGTGCTGCAAACTGCGTGAAATACTGCGCCTCTTCCTTTGCCGTTTGAGAGTCAGTAAAGTGAGAATAATGGTAAACAGATACTTTTAATCCAGCAGCCTTGGCATTTTGAATCTGCTCTTTAGCGTATGGATTTTGATAATTTGTTCCCTCTGTCAATTTCACGACAACACCAGAAATTCCCTTATCCAATAAGCTCCGGTAATCTGCCACAGACAAGGAGCCATTGTGACTACTTACATCCACAAAAGCCTTATCTGCCTTACGGCTATAGTAGGCTCTTGTCGTTGCTGTTCCTAGATCATATCGCTGCTTATCACTGACAATATACAGATGTGCTGTATAGGTTCCAGTTTCGTACTGATGACGGGATAGACGAACCGTCACACGATAAGTACCATCTGGTTGTTTTACGGCATCATACCATTGAAGGTCATTTTGACCATTTGGCGATCCCCAAACGGATACAGGAATTTGATCTACTCCCTTAGGAGCAAACACATCTGAGATAATAACATCGAACAAACCATATGTATTGTTCACATTTTGAATTTTAATAGTTCCCCTAGGGTTTACCTGTGTAATCGAAACATCTGTTACTGTAGATGCTACACCTACCATTTGCCCATTTTTTTGTTTTAGATACAAATGAGCTTGGTATTTACCGACATCATAATGGTGATTGCTAGCTGATACTCTCACTCGATACGTCCCATTTGGTTGTTTAGTTGCTGTATACCACTGGATATCATCCTGGCCATTCTTCTCTGACCAAACTGGAACAAGGACAGAATCGATTCCATTTGGACTGGTGACATCGCTGACCACTACATCAAAGGTACCAATCTGATTATTTTTTCCTTCAATCGAAATCTTTCCAGCCAAACCAACCGGTGGAAGAGTTGTCTTCCCAGTTGTAATACCAACTGTTTTGCCATCTGTAAGGGCATAGTAAATATGAACTTGATAAGCTCCAATATTCTGCTTGTGGTTCTTGTAATCAACGGTCAAACGATAACTGCCGTCTGCTTGTTTAACCAAAGGATACCATTTCAAGTCATCTTGACCATTATGGTCTGACCAAACAGCAGCACGAACTTCCTTGAGTTGATCAGTCGCAGGTACATTTGTAAGGCTGACATCTAAAGTCCCATTTGTAGCTGGTGTCAGACTAAGGCTACCCGTTAGTGCAACTGGTTTAGCTGGCTCTACAACTTCTGCTTGACCAAGACCATAAAAGGCTACACCTTCTTGCTTCCAACCACGTGTGCCCAAGACCTTATACTCATTCGCATCCTTGGTATACAAGTGATGTTTTAAACCAGGATGATACAAGCGGTAGATTGGGAGATTTCCATAAGAACGGTAGGCTTCTCCTTCTTGTTTCCAACCACGTGTGCCGAGAACTTGGTATTCATTAGTATCTTTGGTATACAGATGGATGCGTAAGTCTGGGTGATATAGACGGTAAACAACTTCACCTTGCTGACTAGCGATTTTCCAAGCTTCTCCTTCTTGCTTCCAACCACGTGTACCGAGTACCTTATATTCATTAGCATCTTTGGTGTACAAATGAACCCGTAAGCCAGGGTGGTATAAGCGATAAACAGAATTATCATTACTTGCAGCTCGATTATCAGCCTCTTTTTTCTCTGCTTCAGCCTCTTTAGGCTGTTCTTGAGTCGATGACCATTGGAATGGATACGGATTTAAGGCTTGAGAAGCTCCCGTAGCATCGATCAGCACTACTTGCAAATAAAAATTTTTAACCTCGGCACCAAACTGATCTCGTTGTAATACCGCTACATAGTTGCCATTGGCATCTTTTTCAAAGGCTGAAACCGTCACTTGATCACTTTTATCTTCCTTAGACCACAAGGTTGCACTTGGTTGACCAAATCCTTCTGGTAGAGCGGATAGGACAGCTTTTACACGCCCTTCTTCTTCTACCACTTGAACGGTTGCTCCTAGGGTGGCTTGATTGACTACGGTCAATTGTTTTGGTTCTGCTATCAACTGATCAGCTGCAACAGGAAGAGCCCAACAGGAAAGCAGAACTCCAGATAAACAAACAAGCGTTTTAAACTTCATTTTTTCTCCTATTTGGATTTAGAATAAAAACTTCTAGCGAAACGGTAGAAGTTTTTAGAACCTGTATTCATAAGCAAAGTAATTCTAATCGGAACCTTATTTTACGATAATCAAGGCGGTTTTTTTGAAGGAATACTGACTGTATTTCGAAAAAAAGCAACGATGAATAGTGAAAAATAAGCCCTGAATAGAGTTGCTGAGCTGTGAATACAGGTTCTTATACTCTCTTATCTTAGTTTTTAGAAATTAAGCAAAGCAAGGAAACTGTCAGCTTCGAGTGAAGCTCCCCCTACAAGTGCACCGTCCACATCAGGACAAGCCATGTATTCTGCAATGTTTTCTGGTTTTACAGAACCACCATATTGAACGCGAACTTTATCCGCTACTTCTTGACCAAAATCTGCTGCAACCACATCACGAACAGCTTTACACATTTTTTGTGCATCATCTTGAGTTGCTGATTTACCAGTACCGATTGCCCAGATTGGCTCATAAGCAAGCACCAAGGAAGCAACTTGCTCAGCAGTCAATCCTTTCAATGCTGCTGATACTTGTGCACCAACAAATTCTACTGCTTGACCAGCTTCGTACGTTTCAAGGGATTCACCACAACAGATGATTGGTGTCATACCATTTTTGAAAATAGCATGTGCTTTTTTGTTGATATCTTCATCTGTTTCATGGAAGTAATCACGGCGTTCTGAGTGACCGATGATAACATAGTCTACTTCAAGAGCTGCAAGGGCTGCAGGGCTAGTTTCCCCAGTAAAGGCACCAAAATCTTCAAAGTAGCAGTTTTGTGCTGCAACTTGCAATTCAGAGTTACGAACACCTTTTTTCATACCTTCAAGGAACAAGGCTGGCGCTCCGATAACAGTATCGATACGTTCGTTTGACGGAATATTCAATTTTACCGCCTCGATAAATTGACGAGCTTCCGCAGCAGTTTTGTTCATTTTCCAGTTTCCTGCGATAATTGGTTTACGTGACATTTCACATACCTCTTCTATTTTTATTTTCGGTATATATTTTATCATAAAAAAGAAAAAGTTGAAAGTCTTTCTATGTAGAGAAGGTCTATTTTCTTGACCAACTATCTTTCTTTGGTCTCGTCCGACTTCCTACTTGATAAAAGTATCCTTTTAGTTTATAGTAGAATTAACTGAATTTGGAGGCGTTTACATGAACAAGGGACTTTATCTAAAATTATTTGGAAATCCTGCTATTTTTCTAAATGGAGAAGAAATCTTTTTCTCATTTTCTAAAGTAAATGCCTTATTATATTATCTCCTACTTCAAAAAAATGTTAGCCGTGATGAAATTGCAGGCATTTTGTGGGAAAACAAAAATACCCAAATCTCAAAGAAAAATTTGCGCAACACCATTTATCAAGCCAATAAATTCTTGGGAGATGAGTACATTATTTGTCCCAGTCGCTCCCTACTCTCGCTCAATCCGCACTTACCCATTTCAAGTGATGTCGAACAATTTCTTGCCAATCCTGAACAGACTCTTGGTCTCTATCAAGGTCGGTTTCTCAAGGACTTCTATCTGAAAAATTCAGAAGCCTTTGATTTTTGGATTGAAAAAATGCGGTCTTATTATGAACAAATCTATATCAAAACCTGTCATGATAAGATGAAATACCAGTTGACCAAAAATGATGTAGAAGAAACCGAGCAGCATATCCTTCGTTTGATTGAAATTGATGAATTTGATGAAGCCAACTACCAATTGCTCATGCGACTCTATCAAGAAAATAATCAAGCAGGTAAGGTCATCAAGACATATTATAAACTAGCAAACCTGCTCGATGAAGAATTAGGAATTGCACCAAGTCAAGAAGTGCAGCAAATTTACGATGAAGTCGTTGCGCAGGGACGCAATGAACGAAAAATCAAACAGTTTTTACGCAATACCACTCATTTTTATGGTCGAGTCCAAGAAATTTCTCAATTAGAAGCCTATTTTTCAGATGTGATCAAACAAGAGGATGTCCGTACCCTTGTACTATTAGGTGGGAGCGGAATTGGCAAACGAACGGTCACGCGCCAAGTGCTTGCCAATCAAACCCAGCAATTTCAAATCGTAACAGCTGAATGCCTAAATAGTGATCGCTCCTTGCGGCTTCAACCTTGGCGTAGTCTTTTAAACGGTCTAAAAGACTTACTCATTCATCATCAAATCATGTCTATTCAGGCTTGGGAAATGCTCTGCAAACGTGAATTTCCCTTCTTATCTGGAGGTTATGCCCAAGATAGGCTGGACATGAACGCCCTATCGCTAGCAATGAGCACCATTCTCCAGCAAATCGCTCAGAAAAAGCCACTTGTTTTACTCATTGAAGACTGCCATTGGATGGACACAGATAGTATTACTCTGCTCCAACATTTGCTCAATCACATGAGGGGATGTCCAATTGCGCTAGTCCTAACCAAACACCTCCATGCTACTCCTCATCTTGATTCCTTATTTAATCAGCTTATCCTACAACAACAGGTCAAATTCATTGAATTACAGCCATTTGATAGTGAGCAAAGTCAGGCATTCTTTCAGATGCTGGTTGGATCTCACTCTGTTTCTTCTCAACAATTAGAACAGATTTTCCAAATTAGTCAAGGAAATCCCTTCTTACTAGAAGAATATGCCGAGCAGGTAAAAAGAGGGGAAAAATTTGAAGCGCTCACTCCAGCCATTCGTGCAAAAATGCAATTAAAACTCTCCTATCTCAGCAGTCGTGAAGAGGAATTGCTACACTACTTGACCTGCTTCCAAAAGCCTGTCTCCCTGCAATTGCTAGCGCAGTTACTTGTTCTACCTTTTGACGAAATCATTGAGATGAGTGAAAACCTTTGCCAACAACGCATTTTATCTGAAATCAATGGGAAGGAAGAAATTTTAGTTTATTTCCATCAAACTATTCTCAAAATCTACTGCTATGATAGCCTGTCTCACGGGAAAAAGCGTCTCTTACATGGACAGATTGCCCATTATCTTGAAGGGGTTTGGGAGAAAAATAAGCAAGATACAGAGCTCCTCCATACGATTTCCTACCATTACAAAGAAGCAAAGCAACTGATTCAGTCCCTCCGCTATAGCCTCTATTATCTGGATACTAGCTTGCAGTTTCATCATGAGTTATTTCCAATCTATACGCCTCAATCGATTGCTGATCACTATTCTTCTCCTGAAGATACCTTAAATATTCAAGATACCTTCACCCAATTAGAAGACATAATTCATTCTTTGGAACACCAACATGGTCACCAAAGGGAATTCCAGCAGTTGCTCAACCATTTCCGCTACCTTGAGGGGCGCTTCGATATTCGTACTGGCCATTACGAAAAAGGGATAAAAAACATTCTCAGCGTTATTGATAGCGCCCATGCTCTTCATCAACACGAATTCCTCTTGGAGGGCTACAGGCAAATTATCCATTACTGTATTCAGGTGGAAAATCTTTCAGAGATGAAGTTCTATACAGATTTGGCACTAGATACGGCTGTTACAGCTAATAACCACGAGGCAATTGCAACTCATCTGCGCTTAAAAGGCCTCTATCACCTGATGATGGGTGAAGAAAGCCAAGCCATTCGTCTCCTCAAACAATCCATTGACTGCTTTAGTTTGACCGCCTCACTCCGTCATAAATACGCCATTCAAATTGGTGCAGCGCTAGACTATTTAGCTGAAATTGAGCAGATTAGAGGCAATCTAGACCAGTCAATTACCTATCAAATGCAGGCCATTCAACTCACCCAGCAGATTAGCCCAGAGTCATCCAACACTATTTTTTATATTGGACTGGGTATTTCCTATTATCACTTAGGAGATTTGACAGAAGCTGATCGCATTTTTTCAAAGATTGAAGCCATGACCAAATCCCAGCTTTATCCTTGGAAAGCTGTCCAATTAGATGTCTACCTAGCCCTCATCCATTGTCAAAAAGGCGATTATAGCTTAGCCCAGCAGATTTTACTCAACAAGGAACAACTCATGTCGCGCTATTCCACACCAAGAGATAAGGGAATGGTCTACTATCTGATGAGCCTACTCAAATACCAAATCATAGCCGGCAAGCTGACAAATTCGGAACTGATCGACCTCTTATCACAAGACTTTGGAACCTATTTTGGTATTGCCAAACACCATCTCAATTCCTATCGTGACCGTCGATTACTATCAGATTTGGAAGAATGGAAGCAAGCCTTGCAAACTCCTGCCTTTAAAGAGGGTTAAACTTAGACGTGCAGACAAAAAAACGCATAAAATCAGATTTTTGATTATCTGATTCTATGCGTTTTTACTATTTAAAAAGTTCTTTCCATCACCAAAAATCGTTCTATAGGAGAAAATCAGATGTGGTGAATTTGCGACCAAATTTGGGTCATATAGAAAATAAAGGTAGCGGCAAGGTTTGCGGTATGGAAATCAATATCATGCGGTGGAGATACTTCAACCACATCGAAACCGACTAATTTTCCTGAAGCGACAATATGCTGCAAGACAATCAATGCCACATTGGGATCAACGCCGAGTGATTGAATCGCACTCACACCTGGTGCTACACCAAAGGAAAAACAATCCATATCAATCGTGACATATACTTTCTCTTTGTCTGCTAAAAATCGATCCACCAATTGACAGATATTCTCATGTCCCATTTTATACATATCTAAGCCTGTTAAAAATTCAATTCCTTCTGATTTAGCAACGAAATCAAATAAGAACAGATTGTTATTATGCTCTTGTATCCCCAAGACTAGGTAGGGGAAGGCTCGCTTTTCTTCTTGTGCATCATCAAACATTTGACGAAAACCTGTTCCGGAATTCGGACCAGTTTGGTCATAGGGACGTAGGTCAAAATGCGCATCAAAATTGATTACAGCCAAGGATTCATTGGTAGGTAAGGAATTCTTCAAACCAGTGTAGTGCCCATAAGCCGTTCCATGCCCTCCTCCAAGAACAATCGGCCGGATATTCAACTCCCTCATTCGCTTGACTGCCTTGGCTAGGCTGTGTTGCAGTTGAGACAGGGAACGATTGGGACCATCGATATTGCCAACATCAAAGACCCGCACATGACGCCCCAAGTGCCACGGTAACTTTGCTAGCTGGGGACGAATAGCTTCTGGGCCTTCCACTGCGCCAACACGACCATGATTGATATAAACTCCTTTGTCACTCTTAAAGCCAATAATCCCGAAGTTAATTCCTTCAAAGGGAGATAATGCTTCATCATTTAAATCCAAAAATTGAATTCTCATGCCCCACTTTGCAGCATATAAATCATCTTCTACCGCTCCTTGATAATAAGGATAGACCAACTTGTAATAATCTTCTAACATCTGAACCCCTTTTTCTGTTTTTCTATCTCTCATTATACTATTTTTTCATCAAAATGACGGGAAATGAGAAAGATAATCCTGTAGATTCTGCTAACTCGAAGCGAGAAATAAGAAAGTAAGGAAACTCGAAATCCTCCCTTCTTCCTATGCTCAATCTATCACTGGATGACCTTATTGTTACTCAGTCTTATTCTAACAAACGCATTTTTTGCTCAGACTTTTTGTCTAGTACAGCTATTCCTTACTGAAAACTGTCTTCCTATTGCTAAGTAAGACTGTTCTGTAGCAAAAACAGCTTGCCTCAGTTCCCAGTAAGGTCTTTCTACACGATAATTTTCGGGACTTAGTCCTGAGTAAAGTATTTTTCAGTGTGAGAGGCAAGACTAGAACCCTAGGGAACACATTTTTCATTGAAAAATGTGGGAATTGACTTTAAGAAGCCGATCTTCCAACAAAACGTTCGGGACTAGATTGAGGACGTTTATCTTGTAATCAACTACTTCCCAATCTCATTCTAATCCTGCTACTAAAAGAAGCTGGGCCTAAGTCCAGCTTCTTTTAGTTCGTCCAACATAAGAGTACGTTACGAACTCTTATATCTTCCCTCATGTCCGCTAAAATTGGATAGATAGTTCAACCGCTTCTTCTACTGCTGCAAGGAATTCTTCACTTTCAATAACAGCAGAAGCTTTATTAAGTTCTTCATAGATTTCAATGTCCTTGTCAAACTCGATAAACTTCACAGATTTGCGGAAGACATCGTAGGCTGGTTGCGTACCTTTACCAAGTGCATGATTTTCTGGTTTTAAATCAAGCGCCTGACAAGCTGCCAAGATTTCGGTGGCTACAATTCGGCGAGAGTTCTTCAACACTTCTCCCGCCTTACGAGCTGCAATGGTTCCCATGCTTACAAAGTCTTCTTGATTTTCACATGACGGAATAGAATCCACGCTTGCTGGGTGAGATAAGACCTTGTTTTCAGAAGCAAGAGCCGCACAGGCATATTGAGTAATCATAAAGCCAGAATTGAGACCTGGGTGTTTCACCAAGAAGGAAGGTAATTTACTCAATTGATGGTTGACCAAGCGCTCCACACGACGTTCGGATACATTTCCGATTTCAGAAATGGCAATCGCTAGGAAATCAAATGGTTGTGCCATTGGTTCACCGTGGAAGTTACCTCCTGAAATCACATGACCATTTTTACAAATAATTGGATTATCTGTTACAGAGTTAATTTCAATCTCAACTTTTTCTTTTACATAAGCAATTGAATCTTTACTTGCCCCGTGAATTTGCGGAATACAACGAAGAGTATATGGATCTTGCACACGTTCTTGTGTTGCCACAGTTGTGTTCTGACTACCTTCAATGAGATGACGGATATTACGAGCTGTGGCTAATTGACCACTTTGCGGACGAATCGTATGTAATTCTTCCTCAAATGGGCTAGTGATTCCATTATGAGCTTCTAGTGAAAGGGCACCTGCAATATCAGATAATTTCAACAGTTGAATAGCATCGTAGGTTGCTAAAGCTCCAATACCTGTCAGAACAGTTGTTCCGTTAATCAAGGCCAAACCTTCCTTAGCTGCTAGTTCAATTGGCTCGATACCAGCTTTTGCTAAGGCTTCCTTACCTGGCAATAACTCACCTTTATAGTAGGCTTTTCCTAAACCAAGCATTGGAAGAACCATATGAGAAAGAGGTGCTAAATCTCCTGAAGCTCCAAGCGAGCCCTTTTCTGGGATATAGGGATGAACTTCCTTATTCAGTAATTCTAACAACTTTTCAACGGTAGACAGACGAATACCTGAAAAACCTTTTACGAGTGAATTGACACGAATCAGCATAATCGCCCGTACCGCATCTTCTGGTAATGGATTTCCAAAACCGCTTGAGTGAGTCCGAATGAGGTTTTCTTGTAATTGAACTGTATCTTCAGGTGAAATGCTGACATTACATAGGGATCCAAAGCCTGTATTAACACCGTAAACGACACGTTTTTCACGTACAATATCATCGACAATTTTACGAGACTCTTCTACATCCTTTTTAGCCTCTTCTGCAATGCGACATGGGACATGCTTTCTGGCCACCGCAATGACATCTTCAAGTGTTAAACTGTTTCCATCTAAAATAATTTCTTGTACCATACGTTTTTTCCTCCTATGGCTCACTAATGTGCTTGACCCTTACGACCGTGCATTAGATAATAAATCGTACTGGAGATGATAACTCCTATAATACCGTAGACAACATTCATCGGATTATCACCGACAATCATCACTAAACTAATTACTACTGCTAAAATTGGGATAATTGGACCAAATGGTACACGGAAGGTCACCTTTGTATCCGGTTCCATTTTCCGTAATTTTAAAACTGCTAAGGCAGTTGGAATGTATTGGAAGAAACGGAAGACCACACTCAAGCCAGCCAAGGTTTCAAAAGAACCTGTTAGCAAGAGCACAAGGGCAATGGAACTTGAAATCGCAATGGCAACAACAGGGGCCGCATTTTGATTTTCTTTAGCAATCGCAGCAGGCAATAATCCTTCTTTGGCAATCGCTGCTCCAAAACGCGGTACCATAATGGATTCTCCCATGTTTAGGCCGGTAATGGAAATCAAGGCTCCAATAGATACCATCCAAGCTCCAACAGGACCAACCATTTTCACAAAGGCTTCTTGTACAGGGGCATCTGTATCCATAATGCCTGAACCAAGCATGGCAATGGTACCACCAATGATTAACATATACAAAACAGACACAATACTAATGGATCCTAAAATCGCACGTGGTACATTCTTTTCTGGATTACGCATTTCCCCTGCCACGATAGAAAGGGTTTCAAAACCAATAAATCCATAAAAGATGTAAACTGCTGTTCCAGAGATAGCCCCGAAGAGATTTTGTCCAGGTGATAATTGAACAAATGGTGTGAAGTTTGATAAGCCACCCTTGAGGAAGAAAATCGTACAAACTGAAAATGCGACAATTGGAATCAGCTTCGCAATGGTTGCGGTAAGGGTTAGGACTTTAGAGGTTTTTAATCCTGCAATATTCATCAAGGATAGCATGAGAACCAAACCAATACTGATTGGGATATTCCATCCTTCAAAAGCTGGGAAGGTAATGATGAAGATTTTCGCAAATCCTGCCGCCATGGCTGCCCAGGCAAATATGGTTACCATCCAACCTAAAATACCAACATTAAAACCAATAAAATCTCCGAATGCTTTCTTAGAATACTGGAAAGCACCACCATTTTTATCAAAATAACCAGAAACTTCAGCGAAACAGACTGCCAACATAATCGTTAACACAGCTGTTCCAAACATGACTGCTATCGAAGCAGGTCCTAAATCTTTATAAATACTCCGTGGTAATAAGAAAATCCCTGATCCTATTACGGCATTAATCCCGTACAGGGTAGCGCCACCTAGGCTAAACTTAGCCTCTTCTCTTTCTTTGGCACTTATTTTTTTTGATTCCATCATATGCTTCTCCTATCCATCAATCAAAAAGAAGACAAACTCCTATCTTTATTATAGACGAATCCTACCCAAATGGCTATGGTTTCCAAAGAGGAATCGTGGGGCGTTAGGGTAAAGGTCACTTCTGGATCATGCGATTGTCGCGTGATTTTCATGAGATGATGTGCTGGTAGCACCCCACTAATTTCATTGAGAGTATACGCTAGCTCATCTAAAGCATAGATAAATTGGATTCCTTCTGATTTGATGTTCAATTGCCCAACAGCGATTGGAGCTAACTCTGCGCTATAATGGGCTGTATACATGACATTAAAATCTTGACATTGTCCTTTACTTTTTATCTCATCGTTACCTGAAAAGGAATGAACGACAAATGGGTCTAAGTGCACCTCCTTTTGTTCACCTATCTGTGTCAACGTAATCGGTTTATCTAAGGTCATCAATAAACGCTGAATTCCTGGTAGGGCTGTAAACTGGCTTTCTGCCACATCAACTGTCGCTGTTGATAAGCGATACTCGAAATCACGCTGCTGATAACTACCAGACGGAGGGAAAAGATACAGTTCTGTCGTCTTTCCCCCCGACCAGTTAGATGTTTGAAATACATTGGCGTCGAATTGTTCGATCTGCACCATATTTCTACCTACCTATGATTAGAAAAGTCCTGTGATATTGCCTTCATGATCAATGTCGATCTTTTCACTAGCTGGCACTTTTGGCAAACCTGGCATGGTCATAATCGCACCTGTCAACGCAACGATGAAACCTGCACCAGCAGATACCTTGAGGTTACTAATTTTAACAACAAAGTCTTTTGGTGCGCCCAGTTTTTTCGCATCATCAGAGAAAGAATATTGAGTCTTAGCCATACAGATTGGGTACGTTCCAAATCCAAGGCGTTCCAATTCTTGCATTTCTCTACGAGCTGCAGGGGTCAATGAGATTCCCTTACCACCGTATACTTTTGTGACAAGTTTTGTTAATTTGGTTTCGATTGAATCTTCTGCATCATATACAAAGCTAAAATGATTTTCTTGCTCTGCTAATGCAACGACTTTTTCTGCTAATTCACGGCTGCCTTCCCCACCGTTTGCCCAAACATCAGAAATCACAACCTCTACATTGCGTTTTTGACAGGCAACATAAACAGCCTCTAATTCTGCTTCTGTATCAAGTGGGAACTTGTTAATAGCAACGACAACTGGCAAACCATAAACTTCTTGAATATTTTCCAAATGCTTGTCTAAGTTTGGCAAACCATCGATAACAGCTTGAACATTTTCTGCACCAAGATCTGCTTTTTGAACACCGCCATGCATTTTCAAAGCACGAATGGTCGCTACCAAAACAACTGCAGAAGGACGTAAGCCAGACAAACGACATTTAATATCAATGAACTTTTCTGCCCCTAAATCTGCACCAAATCCTGCTTCTGTCACCGCATAATCCGCATATTTTAGGGCTAATTTGGTTGCCAAAACGCTGTTACAGCCATGGGCAATATTGGCAAATGGGCCACCATGAATAAGGGCAGGAGTATGTTCCAAGGTTTGGACAAGGTTTGGATGAATCGCTTCTTTCAAGAGGGCGGCCATAGCACCAGCAGCCTTCAAATCGCCTGCTGTAACTGGTTCTCCGCTATAATTATAGCCAATAATAATCCGTTCTAAGCGCGCTTTTAAGTCTGAGATGTTTTCTGATAGACAGAGTACCGCCATAATTTCTGATGCCACAGTAATGTCATATCCATCTTCTCTTGGTACACCATTGACCTTGCCTTGAAGCCCATCAACAACATGGCGCAATTGGCGGTCATTCATATCAACTACACGTTTCCATGTAATACGCCTGCTATCAATACCTAGAGCATTTCCATGATGAATGTGATTGTCAATCAAGGCTGCAAGGAGGTTATTGGCAACGCCAATCGCATGGAAGTCCCCAGTAAAATGCAGGTTAATGTCCTCCATCGGAACCACTTGTGCATAACCACCACCAGCAGCTCCTCCCTTGACCCCAAATACGGGACCAAGTGACGGTTCACGTAGGGCAATGATTGATTTTTTCCCAATCTTAGACAAGGCATCTGCCAAACCAACCGAAGTGGTGGTCTTCCCTTCACCTGCTGGAGTTGGAGAAATAGCAGTTACTAAAATCAATTTCCCATCCGGTTTATCGGCTAATTTTTCTAGCTCACGCGCATCAATCTTAGCCTTGTATTTTCCATAAAGGGTCAATACATCTTCTTCAATTCCAATTGATTGAGCGACTTTCGTGATTGGTTCCATTTCTACTGAGTTGGCAATTTCGATATCCGTTAACACCATGCTTCTACTCCTTTATATCCTTACACAACCTGTAAGATTGCTTGATAAATATCATCCGCTAGTTGGCAGCCTTGGTCTAGTATTGTTTGACCATTTGATTGGTAGGCACTCACAAATTCTTCGTCTTTAATACCAGAAAGGTTGATGAGAACATTGAGCCATGCCCCTTGTAAACCTGCTTTTAGGTTTAAAGCTGCAACTCCTAAGTCACTTGCTGCATTTGTATTGGACTTTCCAATAGCTCTTTCTGTCACTTTCAAGGCTTCAAGCATCATTTCCATCATACTAAATGGAGACTTGCTTGCTTCTTTGAGCGCATCTTGCATCGCCTGTCTTCTAGCAGCCTTATCCTCATCTGTTTCTTTTGGCATATCAAAGACAGCTGATACCAAGTTAAAGGCTTCTGTATCCTTATCCACCGCTGCAAGCAAATCTGATTGCAATTGGCTACTTGCTTGATGAATAGCAGTAATTTCTTCTTGAAACTCTTCGTATTTCTTCTTGCCGAGGGTTAATTCGCAAACCATCTTGGTCAACGAAATCCCATTTACTGCTGACAAAGCTGCGGCTGAGCCTCCTCCAGGAGCTGGAGCATCTGATCCTAATACTTGTGCAAACTCTGTCAAAGTCATCTCTACTAATTTCATACCGATAATCCCTTCTATCCCAACAGATGATTTTCAAGCACTTGTTTATTGAAGTCGAATTCTTCAATCTGTAAGTAATATTCTGCTACATCTGCTAGAGCTTTGACTGGTGTTAAACCAATAATTTCAGAACCGATAATATTCACACCATAGCGTTTTGCTTCAAAGCGAATGGTTTCAAAGGTGCGGTAGAGTGGACATTTTTCAAAGTTGACCATATTCATAGATACTTGGGCAATCTTGCGGTCTTCAAGCATGACACCAATACCTTTACAGTATTTGTAGCCGCCACTAGAACCACGAATAATCTTCGCAATCTTATTGGCAATTTCGACATCGTCTGTATCCAAGTTCACATTAAAGGCAATCAATGGCATCCGAGCTCCGACTGCAATAACGCCTGCAGTTGGGTGAATCTTGCGTTCACCAAAATCTGGTGCCCATTCTTCCTGCAATAATTTTTCAGGCATTCCTTCAAATTGACCCTTACGAACTTTCGCCAAGTTCTTCCGATCTGGACTAGTAGCTGATTCTTCATAGAGAAAGACCGGAATAGCTAATTCTTTGTTAATGCGTTCTGCTACCTTCTTAGAAATTTCAACGCATTCTTCAGTTGTCACATCTTTGATTGGGACAAATGGCATAACATCTGTTGCCCCCATTCGAGGATGTTCCCCTTCGTGCTTAGTCATATCAATATTTTCAGTTGCAAATTTCACTAGTTGAAAGGCTACTTCTTGGATACCTTCTTCATCTCCAACCAAGGTGAAGACACTACGATTGTGACTTTGATCAGAGGAATGGTCCAACAAGGTCACTCCTGGAATGCTTTTAGCTGTTGCGACTAGACCATCAATGACAACTTGGTTTCGTCCTTCTGAAAAATTAGGGATACATTCAATAATCTTTGCCATAAGCTGAGTTCTCCTTTTATATATAATTTTAGATAACGTTTACATTTTATAGTAGATTGAGAAAGGAATAGGACAAGGCAAAGAGCTACAGATAGAACTTGGCGTTAATTGAGGATTACTCCATAATCCCTATTTCCAACCTTCAACAGCCCACTGGACTATTGAAGCAAGGCGACTGAACGATGTCCTAACCTTTATTCAATTCACTATACTTATTTAAAAATCTTTTCAACAGATGCTTTGATCAACTCTTCATCTGTCAAATATGGAATGGTAATATGATCTGTACCTTGGTGTAGACGGTTGTATTCAATAGCTGTTTCAATCGCATGGTCATTACGAGCCCAATTTCGGCGAGCCACACCACCGATTGTATCCCAGGCAATAGCTGATTTGATGATTTCATCAATTCGCTCACTACCATCAAGAACCAAACCAAAACCACCATTGATTGCTTTACCAATACCAGTACCACCACCATTGTGGAGAGCCACCAAACTCATACCACGCGCTGCATTTCCTGCATAACATTGAACAGCCATATCACAGGTAACATTTGAGCCGTCCTTAATATTAGATGTTTCACGGAATGGAGAATCTGTACCAGACACATCGTGGTGGTCACGACCAATCATGACAGGACCAATTTTTCCTTCACGAACAAGTTGGTTAAATTTAAGGGCGATATTGACACGGCCGAGGCAATCTTGGTATAAGATACGTGCCTGTGTTCCCACTACTAATTGGTTCTTTTCAGCGTCCCGAATCCAGTTATAATTATCACGGTCTTGGTAACGGCGAGTTGGGTCAATCGCTTCCATCGCTGCCTTATCTGTCATCATCAAGTCTTCATGTTTACCACTGAGGCAGACCCAACGGAAAGGTCCATAGCCATAGTCAAAGAGCATTGGTCCCATGATATCTTCGACATAAGAAGGCCAAATAAAGCCGTCCTTATCATCCACACCATTTTTAGAAATGGCCTTGATACCAGAATCATATACCGATTTCATGAAGGCATTTCCATAGTCAAAGAAATAGGTTCCTTTTTCTGTCAGTGTCTTAATAGCTTCATAATGGCGTGCTAAGGTTTCATCTACTAGGCGAATAAAGGTTTCCTTATCTTCTGCTAATAGGCGAGTACGCTCATCAAAACTAATACCTGCTGGGCAGTAGCCACCATCATAGACGTTGTGACAGGAAGTTTGGTCAGACAAGAGATCCACATGAATGCCCTGTTCATTGACATATTCTAGCAAATCTACGATATTTCCATGGAAGGCAATCGAAGTGGATTCTTTTTTATCGAGATATTCTTTTGCTAGTTGCATTGCTTCTTCTGGTGTCTCAGCAATTTGACTAATCCATCCTTGTGTATGGCGTGTTTCAATCCGAGAAGCATCTACTTCTGCAATAATGGATACGGCATTAGCAATTTCAGCAGCCTTACCTTGAGCTCCACTCATCCCTCCTAAACCAGAGGAAATGAATAATTTTCCTGTCAAATCTCCATCATCTGGCACACCTAGTTTGAGACGACCTGCATTTAAGAGTGTATTGAAAGTTCCATGTACAATCCCTTGTGGACCAATGTACATCCAACCACCAGCAGTCATTTGACCATAATTTGTCACACCCATTTCTTCTGCAATTTCCCAGTCCTTCATATTATCGTATTCACCGACCAACAAGCCATTGGTAATGATGACACGGGGTGCTTCTGGTTTTGATTTAAAGAGTCCGAGAGGGTGACCTGATTCGACTACAAGGGTTTGTTCTTCTGTCATCACTTCCAGATATTTCATAATCAAATTGTATTGCATCCAGTTGGCACAGACAGAACCTGTTTCTCCATAGGTAACCAATTCGTAAGGATAGAGGGCAATTTCAAAACTGAGATTATTATCAATCATCACTTGCATAGCCTTAGCAGCTGTACAATTTCCCTTGTATTCATCAATTGGCTTCCCATAAATTCGACCTTTTGGTCGCCAACGATAGCCGTAAATCCGTCCTCGAGTTGTTAATTCTTCTAAAAATTCTGGTATTACTTCTTCGTGGAAGCGTTTAGGAACATACCGCAAAGCATTTTTTAGTGCAATTTCTGTTTGAGCTTGTGTCAAGCGAAAGCCTCTATTCGGTGCTCTTCGAATTCCTTCTTGAAAGACCGTTTTCTCTGGTAAAACGTCATCTAATTTGACAGTCATTGCACCAGCAATTTCAGTTTCATCAAAACGATGCATAGCAAAAACCTCCTATATAATGGTAATGAATACTCTGTGAAAATCAACAGTTGATGAGACCAACAAGACCACGATTCGAACCAAGGTTCAGCATGGTAAGTGAAGGGGACCACGATTTGATTTTTGACGAGTATGAAATGATTTAGTTTCCCCTACAGTTTACTCAATGACCGTCCACAAATAGTCAAGTTCCTCAAAAAATTTGTTTTTCTTTTGCAGAATGCAAAATGAAATTCATTTTAGACAAAAATTAGACGGTTTTTTTCTACAATTTAGATGTTTCGAATTAATTTTAATCTATTTAAAGGAGGATTTACTAGATGACAGCAGATAAGGTACTCGTACATTTCAACCAACTCTTTTGTCCAATTGATCCAGGTCACCCCCTGAGGGGAGCTGAAATGAAGGAAGGACAGATTCTGACAGATGCCTATATTGCCATCAAAGACGGAAAAATCCTAGAAGTTGGCAGCGGTGAGCCGAGAGCAGACTTGATTGGAAAAGATACTGAGCTTTGTTCTTATAAAGGAAAAGTGGCTACACCAGGATTAATTGACTGCCACACCCATTTAGTCTATGGAGGTAGTCGCGAGCATGAATTTGCTAAAAAATTAGCTGGTGTCTCTTATCTAGATATTCTAGCTCAAGGAGGTGGTATTCTCTCTACTGTTCGTGCAACGAGAGAAGCGTCCTTTGATACCCTCTATCAAAAATCCAAACGCTTATTAGACTATATGTTACGCCACGGTGTAACAACCGTTGAGGCAAAAAGTGGTTACGGATTAGATTGGGAAACTGAAAAACGCCAATTAGAAGTAGTTGCTCAGCTAGACAAAGACCATTCTATCGATCTCATTTCAACCTTCATGGCTGCTCACGCCATTCCACCTGAATATAAAGGTCGTTCTCAAGAATACCTAGACGAAATTGTTGAGAAGATGTTACCACTTGTTAAGGAAGAAGAACTGGCAGAATTTTGTGATATTTTCTGTGAAAAAGGTGTTTTCACCGCAGATGAATCGCGTTATCTTCTTTCCAAAGCCAAGGAAATGGGCTTTAAACTCCGCATTCATGCTGATGAAATCGAATCAATTGGTGGAGTGGATGTTGCTGCAGAACTCGAAACTGTCAGTGCTGAGCATTTAATGGTTGCTACTGATGAAGGTATCGAAAAAATGAGCCAAGCACATGTCATCGGTAATCTTCTACCTGCTACTACCTTTAGTTTAATGGAAGACACCTATGCTCCTGCACTAAAAATGCTGGATAAGGGCATGGCGATTACGCTTTCGACCGACAGTAATCCCGGCAGTTGTCCAACTGCAAACCTTCAATTTGTAATGCAACTTGGTTGCTTTATGTTACGCTTAACTCCAATTGAAATCTTGAATGCTGTCACAATCAATGCTGCCTACTCTGTCGCTCGTGAAAAGACAATCGGAAACTTTGATAGTGGAAAGCAGGCAGACATTACCATCTTTGATGCAGAAAACCTTGATTATCCATTCTACTTCTTTGCTACCAACCTCGTCAGCCAGGTCTATAAGAATGGACAACTTGTTGTCGAAAATGGCTAGACAAACTCCTAACCCTCCCTAGTCTCCTCTCTAATGCCGCCAACAGCTGATACTCTATAAAAATCAAAATCTGACTAGGCAACGAAATCGTAGCTAGAACTGAAGTTCAGCAAGGTGAGTTAACGACATCAGACTTTGATTTTTGACGAGTATGGGTAGTGAGAGAAGACTCTTTCTATCTACCTCACTACTTCCTTTCCTTCACAAAAAAGAAACCCTAGCAAGTGCTAGGGCTCTTTTTTGTCTGTTTATAATTGTTATTTCTGGGAACGTAATCGAATTATGCTTCGATTTCTGTAACCATACCTGAACCAACAGTACGTCCACCTTCACGGATAGAGAAAGTAGTACCTTGTTCAACGGCGATTGGGTGGATCAATTCAACGTCGATTGTTACGTTATCACCAGGCATTACCATTTCAGTACCTGCTGGCAATTTGATTGAACCAGTTACGTCAGTTGTACGGAAGTAGAACTGTGGACGGTAGTTGTCGAAGAATGGAGTGTGACGTCCACCTTCTTCTTTAGTAAGGATGTAAACTTCACCTTTGAATTTAGTGTGTGGGTTGATTGAACCTGGTTTAGCGATAACTTGTCCACGTTCGATTTCATCACGTTGTACACCACGAAGAAGAACACCAACGTTGTCTCCTGCAAGACCTTCGTCCAATTGTTTACGGAACATTTCAACACCAGTAACAACTGCTTTAGAAGTTTCTTCTTTGATACCAACGATTTCGATTTCGTCGTTGACACGAACAGTACCACGGTCGATACGTCCTGAAGCAACAGTACCACGTCCAGTGATTGAGAATACGTCTTCGACTGGAAGAAGCAATGGTTTGTCAGTATCGCGTTCTGGTTCTGGAATGTACTCATCAACAGTGTTCATCAAGTCCATGATGATATCTTCAAATGCTGAGTCACCTTCAAGAGCTTTAAGAGCTGAACCTTGGATAACTGGAAGGTCATCACCTGGGAAATCGTATTCTGAAAGAAGATCACGGATTTCCATTTCAACCAACTCAAGCAATTCTTCGTCGTCAACCAAGTCAACTTTGTTCATGAAGACGATCAAGTGTTTAACACCAACCTGACGAGAAAGAAGGATGTGCTCACGAGTTTGTGGCATTGGTCCATCAGTTGAAGCTACTACAAGGATAGCTCCGTCCATTTGAGCCGCACCAGTGATCATGTTTTTAACGTAGTCCGCGTGTCCTGGAGCGTCGATGTGCGCATAGTGACGTTTTTCAGTTTCGTACTCAACGTGTGCAGTGTTGATAGTGATTCCGCGTTCGCGCTCTTCTGGAGCAGCATCGATAGAAGCGTAATCTTTTGGTTGGTTAACTGATGAAGGCAAGCGACGTGCCAATACAGTTGTGATAGCTGCTGTCAAAGTAGTTTTACCGTGGTCAACGTGTCCAATTGTACCAATGTTAACGTGTGGTTTACTACGATCGTATTTTTCTTTTGCCATTTTGGTAAAAGCCTCCAATAAAATATATTTTATAGATAGACAGTAGGCAATACAGTCTAACTTTACCTTACTATTCTATCAAATTGTAGCAGAAATGCAAGTATTTTCTATCTTTTTTATGATTTATTCCACATCGAGCTGATAATAAGGCTGATTTGGGATAGCTGCACCAATGCTTGAAGCGAATATCCAATCCTGATTTTCCAGTTGGGCAAAGTTCTCTGCCTTACCTGTTAGAATGACCCCTCCGAAGCTGGCTTTTCCAACTTTTCCCTCTGAAGCAAGATGTGCTGTCACATCTTCTGCTAGCCCTTCTTGCCCCATCTCCTTAAATTCCTTACTCTGGCTAAATGCTTCCAATAATTCATAAAATTCCTGATAAGAAGAATCCAGCCATTGTTTTCTTGGTGTCCAGCCAAAGAGATGACTGATAGCCTTTTGCGCTGTATTGTCAGTACTCACACTACCAATCCAATACCAATTAATCTTGAGATTTTTAGGCAATTTTTCTTCTAGTTCTGCCAAGGTGTACTGCTTATCAAAGCTGATAGCTACTTCTACCAACTGCCCTTTCATCTGTGACAAATAAGACAGTTCCTTCGCAGGTTTTCGAATAATATCTTCGGAACCATAGCTAGCCTTGGGATTGAAAAACAGGGCTGCCTTTTGGTGACTTTTATAACTATAAGCCATTTCTGTACTATCTTGCTCGACAGATGCGGGTAATACAAAAGAAGCTAAGGCATCTTGATCCTGGTTCATGACCGTAAAATTTGCTGCAATTTCTTCATATTTTACGGAAATTCCGTCTATATCCTTGATGAGATTAGCCTCGTAAGTTCCACCAAGGTTATTGGCAAATACGACTCGTACATTGTCCCGTTGCATATTCGGAAAGGCAATACTAGTCTGCCTATAGTAATAATCGTCCAATTGATGATACTGCTGTGTAGATAGAAATCCTAGTCCCATCCAGATGAGAAAAGCGACTCCACTAGCCAACAAAACGGATCCAAAACTAATGAGAAGCGTCCGTTTTTTCCATTCTCTTCTCGTTTTCTTCGCTAATACTTCAAATGTTTCCATCATCATATCCTTTCTGTTTAAGGGCTTGTTTTAATTTTTGACGACTGCGGTGCAGACTGACTTTGACCTTGCTGACGGAATAAGAGAGAAGCTCTGCTATTTCACGAATAGTAAAACCCTGAAAATAAAAGAGTTCCAAGAGAAGCGCATCCTGCTGTGGCAATTTTTCTACTTCTTCCAAGAGAAAGTCATATTGGTCTGTTTCAAAGGGGGAAAGTTCATGTGGTTTGAAAAATTCTTGCCGTAAAATTTCCATATAACGTTTGTCTCTGCGGTACTTATCAATGTAGCGACGAATGGCAGAGCGGTACAGGAAGGCTCGAATCTTTTCACCAGGGATTGCAACTGGCATTTCAAGAAGCTTGACAAATATATCTTGGACGACATCTTCTGCCTGCTCTTTCGGCACACCTGATGCCATCAAATAAGCGATGACATCTTTGGCAAAATCAATCAAGACTTGTTCATAGGCATCTAGTTTAATCGCACTTCCCTCCCTTCCTCACTAATAAAACGAAACGAGACCCGTAAAAGTTACAGGTCTAGTCTTATTTTATCATATTTGTAAAAGCGCAAACTGAAAATCTGAAAGAAAGTGAGATTCAAAAAGGGATTATCTGTGGGTCTCTAGGTGATAATAGGGCTTAACTTCCACATCCTGACCGATATTAGAGGCAAAAATCCAGCTAGCTTTTTCAAGTTGAGCAAAGTCTTCTGCCTTACCCGTTAAAATCACACCAGCAAATGTAGCTGTTTTTCCGTCTTGATTCTTTTTAAGATAGTCTTTGACATCATTGGTCAAATCATAGTCTTTCCCATCTTCTCCCACACTATATCCGAGCCAATGATTCGCCAAAGCCTTCTCCAGATGTGCTTGGAAGAAGGTATAGCTATTATGGAAGGCTTGACTAGGTGTTAAATCAGCCAGTTTCTTTTGGTAGTCCTCATAGGCTTTTTGAGCTTTTTCCTTAGACAGATTTGCTGGTTTTTCCTGTTTTTTCATCTCGTCATAGGTTTCTAGTTGAGCGAGATTCGGCTGAAAACCAATCTGAGCATTGAGCTTTAACTTACTCGTATCATAGATACTAGTGCTACCAATCCAGTACCAGTTGATGTTCAAATGACTAGGAATCATGGTTTGAATTTCATCAAAGGTATAGGGCTTATCAAAGGTCACTGCCATTTCAACTACGCGATTGGGCATCTGAGATAAGAGAGAGATGTCCTGAGTGACGATATCCCCCATTTGCTGATAATTGCGATTGGTATTATAAAAAAGTGGCACCTTATAGCTATTCCCGTGGGTGTAGCCACCCTTATTATCTGATGATTTATAGAGATTGAGATGCTGATTTGAGCCATAGCCCCTATACAGGCCATAATGACTCTCAAAATCTTCAAACGGAACAGTAATTCCTGCAATATCCTTAACCTGATCGGCATAATAGGTTCCGGTAAATTCCGAGTCTGCAATGAAGGACCAGTTTATATAGCTAACATTAGGATAACTGATTTCTGTCATTGTTTGGTGGTAATCACGCACTTCATTGGCATTACGAGAGGTAATCCAAGCCAGCCCCTTCCAACCGACAACCAACAGTACAAATCCCGTCACGATCGAAAGTAAGACAGTTTTCACCCTGTTCTTTCGTTTACTTTTCTTTGCTGCAACTTCAAAAGTCTTCATATTCGTATCCTTTCTCCTTTAGCAATCTTGCTAACTGCTTACGACCACGATAGAGGTTCATCTTAACCAGGCTTTGACTAATTCCCAAGACCTGTGCTACCTCCTTGGTCGTCATTTCTTGAAAATAATAACAGTCCAGTACCGACTGGTACTGAGTGGGCAATTCTGCTACCGCCTCATACAACGGTCCATAATCTGCTGTATCGTACTTTAGCGCCTTCTCCTTGTGGAAAAATTCCTGCTGGATAATCTCATGGTAGCGCCTATCTCTACGATACCGATCAATATAGGCTCGAATAGCTGAGCGATAAAGCCAAGCCCGCAATTTCTCGAAGGGAAGAACAATGTCTGCCTCGAGAATTTTAACCAAAATGTCCTGAGCAATATCATCACTATCTGCTTGATTGGCGCCTGATTTTTGCAGATAATAGGAAATTTCTTTCGCAATGCCCATGACTTCTTTTTCATATTCGTCGAACCGAATCTTTCTCCCCTCCTTTCACTAATAGAACGAATGAATTGACAATTGGTTACAGCATATTGAGCAAATAGACAAAAAAATCGGCCAAAACCGATTTTTTGTTCTTAACCTGAATTCCGCAAACCAGTTGCAACACCATTGATGGTAATATGAATCAGACTTTCCTGATCCGCACTTAATTCTCCACGACGGAGGCGGTTGATCAATTCAATTTGAATGTAATTCAAGACATTGAAATAAGGCATGCGGTAAGCAAGACTGGCTTTCAAGAACGGTAGTTCTGCCAATAATTCATCATTTTGCTCAATCGCCAAAATCATATCTTTGGTTAATTGCCATTCATCCAAAATGGTATAGAAAATAGAATGCACATCTTCATCCTCACACATCTTAGCATATTCAAAGGCAATGTTCATGTTAGATTTGGAGAGGACCATGTCCACATTTGACAGCAGAGAACGGAAAAATGGCCAATTTTCATACATTTGTTGGAGCTTAGCAAGATTGTCTGGATCTTTGTCAATGAATCGTTTGAAACTAGAACCCACTCCATACCAACCTGGGAGCATGACACGATTTTGCGACCATGAGAAGACCCACGGAATGGCACGGAGTCCTCCGATTTCAGTAATGGTTTTTCGCGCTGCTGGACGGGAACCAATATTCAAACTAGACACTTCACGAATTGGGCTCGCTGCAAAGAAATAATCATAAAAATTCGGATTGCCAAAGACCAGATCACGATAAATTTGGTAACTATCCTCAACAATATCATTCATAATTGCACGATAGCCATCAATTTCATCTAAATCAACAATCATCTGCGTCACCATCCGGTCTAAGGTTGCAGATACCAGCATTTCTAAGTTGTAGTAGGCTGCATCCTTATTACCGTATTTATTTCCGATGACCTCTCCTTGTTCTGTCAAACGAATCCGATCCTTGATAGAACCAAATGGTTGAGAAGTAATGGCATCGTAAGAAGGACCACCACCACGTCCAACTGTCCCACCACGTCCATGGAAGAAGGTAATTTTCACGCCATACTCTTGACCGATTTGGGTCAATTCATTCTGCGCTTTGTAAAGAGTCCAACCAGATGACAGATAGCCACCATCTTTATTGGAATCAGAATAGCCTAGCATGATTTCTTGGTAATGATTGTTGCCTGCAATCCAAGATTTAGCAACGTCTAACTGCAAGTAATTGCGCATGGTGGCAGGGGCATTGTCCAAATCTTCAATCGTTTCAAAGAGGGGCACAATCTGCACACGCGCACGTTCTGCATCAACCAGACCAACTTCTTTCAAGAGCAAGGCTAATTCTAGTAAGTCAGATACATGCTCAGAATGAGAAATAATATGCTGTTTGATGACTTCCTCACCTAGCTTATCTTTCAATTCACGGGCTGCTGCAAAAATAGCCAATTCCTTTTCTAACTGCTCTGATTTTGGAATATGGGTCGCAGATAAAATCCGTGGATCATCAACCAATTCTTTTAAGAGTACCTGACACTTTTCTTCTTCTGATAAGCTGCTGTAATCTTCTACAATTTTCGCAGAAGCTAATAGTTCAGCGACACTAGCCTCATGAATGCTCGAATCTTGGCGCATATCGATACTAGCCAAGTAAAATCCAAAGGCTTCAATCGCTTCTAATAATTCTGTCAAATCACCTTTTAATAGCGCCACACCCTTGTTTTCTTCCAAGGATTCTTTTATGGCAATGATGTCTGCCTTAAACTCTCGAACATTGGCATACCGCTCATCATTTTTCTGGTCATGAATCAGATAATCGCGGGTATTGGCCAATTTCATCTGGATATAATGAAAGGCTTTACGATAGGGCTCATGCTCACGATAAACAGAATGATCTGCAGATAAATCAGCCAAGGCTTGAACTGCTGGACTGACCTCAACAATGGTTGTTGATAAGGAGAAATTACTGTAGAGTTTTTCCAGTTGGTCATGGTAGTAATTCATAATGACTTCACACTGGGTAAGGGCAGACAATTTCAGGGTTTCTGCTGTAACAAAGGGATTGCCGTCACGGTCTCCACCGATCCACATTCCCATGGTAATCGGACGCGGATTTACCAGTTCAACTCCACGTTCTGCTGCAAGATTCTTGTATTCTCGCTGGAGTTTGGTCACTGCCTTGATGAAGGAACTATTGTAATACTCCATGACATTGGTAATTTCATTCGTTACCTTGAGTTTCTTCTCGCGAATCATCTCTGTCTGCATCATGATTTCCACATAACAGCGCAATTCATCGAGCCACTTAGTGCGGTTCATAAGACCGAGCTTCACATCACGATAGCGACGAAGCAATTCATGGATATGCTTGGTCAAATCGAGCATAGACTGGCGTTGAACCTGAGTTGGATGAGCTGTCAAAACAGGAACAACATTCAGATTTTCTAAGATTTCAGCCGCATCTTCACGCTGGGAAACCAAATCAATCGTAGTCGAAATTTTTCCAAGGTAATCTTGTCCTAAATTATTCTGATGATTAATTTCATAAGCCAAATCCACATCCTCTGAAATGTTAATCAAGAGAGGTAAGACGGCAAAGTAACGGGAAATAACCGCTAACTCATCATTGGTCAATTGACCGATAATTTCCATTAACTGGCTGTAATCATCTTGTTTTGAAAGAGTTCCAAGTTCGATAATCTTGTCAAAGGTTTCTTCAGACATCAGCTGACGCGCAACATCCTGCAAGATATCTGTCAAAATTCCTACTTCTTCTTGGATTGTCTCTTTGTTGTTGTAGTTTTCTAATTTTTGAATCGCCATATCTTCCTTTTCTCCTAATCTTCTTACTAGAACAATCTAGATCATTGTTCGTTCAATCTCTTCCTGAATCAATTCCCGCTTTTCATTGGCATCAATATTGAGTACAAAAGCAATTCCTATGGAAATAATCAATAAACTATTTCCCCCTTGAGAAATAAATGGGAAGGTAACTCCCGTCGCTGGAATCAGTCCAGAAATCCCTCCGATATTAACAAAGGTCTGAACAAGTAGCATGCCTGCTACACCTAGTGCCATCATCGCATTAAAGGGATTCTTTGCCCGAATACCAACCACGATAATACGTAAAATCAAGAAAAACAAGAGGGCCAAAATGAGACTTGCTCCCAAAAAGCCTAGCTCTTCTATGACAATTGAAAAGGCAAAGTCGGTATGAGCCTCTACGAGATAGCCATTTTTCTCAATTGAGTTTCCTAATCCTCTACCAAACCAACCACCGTTGCTCATGGCATAGTAAGAATTGGTTAATTGCCATCCTGATTCTGTTGCATTTTCAAAGGGATTAAAATAAGCTGCAAATCGTCGTGCAATATAGCCAAATAATGGAATTTTTGCCACAAATTCGACTCCAAGCACTCGAATGGTTCCTAAAAGCAGGGCTGAAGCAGACACAATTCCTAGCAGGGCAGTTGAAAACCAACGATAACCAATACCGCTAGCGGTCACCATAACCACAATGATGAGGGCAACAATCACTGCATTCCCCAGATCCGGTAGGGAAGCTACCAAACCCAAAAAGACGAGGCTGACCAAGCGCCAATCATTGAGCTTATTTGGAATCCACTGTCCCTTGGTTAAGGCTTGATAGTCATACTTACGAATCTCTCCTTGGATTTTAGCGAATTGATGTGCCAAATACCAGACAATCAGTAATTTGAGATATTCTGCTGGTTGCAATCCGATAATACCTCCTGGACCCAAACGAATCCAACCGTGTGCCCCATTGACAGCATCAAAAAAATGTGAAATGACTAGCAAAAATCCATCAATTAGCAGCGTAACAGAAATCAGGCCTGTTCTCCGTAAAAAACTTAGTTTCATGCGGTAAATAATATAAATCGCCACCAAACTAATCACCCAATAACCAGCCTGACTGAGCAAGAGTTTAAAAGGATTTCCCTCATTTTGCACCTGTAAAGCGCTGGTCGTTGAATAAATCATAATTAGTCCTATAATGGACAAGATTAAATACGGAATTAAAATAGAATAGTTCAGCAAATGCTGTTTATCAATCTTCATCTATTCTCCTAGCATCTTCTAGAGTATTGCTCTCATTATACCATATTTCCCTATAAAATACGGAAAAATCTGACAATTTTAGCAAAAAGCGTTTCCACAAGGACACCACCTATTCAAAAGTAACAAAAAATGCTTAGTAGCCCAACTCATCACGGACTTTCTAAGCATTTGCAACTCTTTTAAGCGAGTATCTTATTGGAAGGTCTGCAAGTAGAATGTTACAGTATCACCATCCGAAATGTGCATCTCTTTTGCACCTTTTGGTGCCAATTCATCATTGACATCATACATCCAATAGGTATTTTTTTCAGGGCTTTGGCTGACATCATCAATGACAGTCACCAAGCCATCTTTTTCTTCAATTTTATGGTGTTCTTCTAAGATATCCATAACAGAATCATCTTCCTTGAAGGTTACTTTTTCCTCTACTACCTTATCATCTGGAAAAGTTACTTTTAAGGTAGCTGTATAGGTTTTTTCCGTTTCTGTCTGACTTGTCTGTGGTTGACAGGCAACCAAAAATAAACCTGCAATAAGTGATACGATACTAAGCATCCATTTTTTCATGAGGGGCATATCTCCTAAATATAGAATAAATAATGGGGTAAAATAAAACAGTCGAAACACTATGCAAGACATCAAAGGACAATCCATTTAGCCAGTACAGAATTGGATTTGTCCCATATTGCCAGGCAATCGGTAGGCTAATTGAAAAACCGTACAGAAAGACGATGAAGCCTACTCCTACACTTTGTCCTATCAGCGGCAAGTGCTTCCTACGAATAAAGGGAACAGCCAACAAACGCCAAATCAACATGATTAGTGCAAAACTTAAAATCTGCCAAAAAACAATCAGACCAAAGCCAAACAAGATGCTGCTTCCCAACATGGTCAAGGCCATAATTGCTAGGCTCTCACCAAAGGATAGAAAGGAAAGACTCACCAAAAAGATAGCTGAAATCGGCTTGATATTTGGAAAACTTGCAAAAGCTGCACGTAGCACAATAGATAAGGCTACCAGCATCACAATTCGGCTCATTTGTCTCGTTGACATCGCACACAATACTTCCTCTTTTTATTTCCCATACTAGGGTAACGAAAACTAAGAGCCCTGTCAAGATAAATTCACTATCTACTGGCTTATTTTTTTGATTTTTTCCCCTATTTAGGTTAAAATAGGAGCAATGAGAAAGAAAATACACCCTATATTTGTTGCCCTCTTTTTCCTCTTGTTTACAGGCTTGATTCTGGTAACAAGGGGCTTAGGACAGGAACAAACTGAACAAGCAACTTCCGCTACTAGCGACTCCAGTAGTACCAGCGAACCGAGCTATCATGCGAGTTCCGTACACATTACCAATGCCCTCGAAATGAAACCCATCATCGATGTGTCTGGCTGGCAACGGCCATCTGATATTGACTACGATACCCTATCGTCTCATATATCTGGTGCTATTATTCGAGTACAAAGTGGGTCGCATACAAAAAAAGACAATAACGCCTCTGATGAAAGTGGTCTCGATAAACATTACAAGACCCATATCAAGGAATTTCAAGAGCGTGGGATTCCAGTAGCTGTCTATGCCTATGTCACAGGAAATAGTATCGAGTCGATGAAGAAAGAAGCAAAATCTTTCTATGAAGCCTCTTCTAAATACAAACCGACCTACTATTGGCTTGATGTCGAGGAAAAAACCATGGACGATATGAATGCCGGTGTCGAAGCTTTTCGTCAGGAATTAGCCGATCTTGGAGCAAAAAATATCGGTATCTATGTTGGAACCTATTTCATGGCGGAACACAATATTTCTGTTGATAAGTTTACTGCCCTTTGGATTCCGACTTATGGAACCAACTCTGGCTATTACAATGCTGCTCCTGCGACTGATTTAGACTACGACTTACACCAATATACCTCTGTAGGATCACTTAGCGGCTTTGCCCATCATTTGGACCTCAATCTTATTACAACACTAAAAGAGCCAAATGAGGTCTACCAAAAGTTGTTTACAAGCCCTGAATAATATGCTATACTAACCTTAATTTAATAACTATCACAAAGGAGTGCTTCGGCTGAGATCGCATCTGCGAAATCCTCGAACCTGATCTAGTTAACACTAGCGTAGGGATTGTGTTTGAATCGATACCCGTTCATTTACTGATCTATCGACTACCAAAGGCTCCTTTTGTGAAAGAAAAGGAGTCTTTCTTTATGTCCAAAAATCTCAATGCCCTTGTTGAAGTAGCCCTCTTTGCGGCTCTTGCTATGGTCTTATCCTTTATTCCCGACTTTATCGGTTGGTTTAATCCATCCTTTGGCGCTATTCCCTTAATACTATTCTCTTTACGTAGAGGTGCAAAATACGGGCTCTTGGCAGGTTTGATTTGGGGCTTGCTCCACTTTGTCCTTGGTAAGGTCTACTATCTCTCCTTCTCTCAAGTCTTTTTGGAATACATTCTTGCCTTTGTCGCAATGGGACTAGCAGGCTATCTGGCACCTAGTTTCCAAACAGCATTAAAAACAAAAGAGTATACCAAAGCACTCCTACGAGCCTTTCTAGCTACTAGTCTTGCTGTCCTTGTTCGCTACGTGATTCACTACATTGCTGGTGTTATCTTTTGGGGCAGTTATGCTCCTGAAGGCGTGTCTGCTTACTGGTATTCCTTTACCGTCAATGGAACAGCAGGTGGACTGACCCTCTTTGTTGTCCTACTTGTCTTGGGTATTCTCATACCTGCCAATCCACGTTTTTTCTTGCCAAATAAATAAGGGCCTGACCTCTCTCACAAAATATGGTATAATAGTATCGTTTTGAACGCTTTCTCGTCATTCATTTTCTATTTATTACGTCATTAACACGTTTTGCCTAATTTCAGTTATGCCTGCAACGCGCTGCCTAGTACTAAATGAAAACTGAATGATGATATGTTTCAGTTGATATTCTTATACCTTTTTGTTTTTCGGAGGAAATAATGACATCTTTTATTGCAAGAGTTGTAAAGGGAATGATTATTGCCCTTGGTTTTATCTTACCTGGTGTATCAGGAGGCGTATTAGCAGCAATTTTGGGAATCTATGAACGGATGATTCGTTTTCTTGCCCATATTCGCGAGAATTTTATTGAAAATGTCCTCTTCTTCATTCCAGTAGGAATTGGAGGAATTTTAGGAATTGCCCTCTTCTCCTATCCCGTCGAATACCTCTTGGAACACTATCAAGTCATCGTCTTATGGGGATTTGCAGGAGCTATTGTCGGAACGATTCCCAGTCTCATCAAGGAATCTACCCAGCATAGCAAACGAGATATGGCTGACCTCGCTTGGCTGTGCGGAACCTTTTTCCTATCTGGTTTGCTTCTTTATTTCCTCAATGATTTAGTAGGAACCTTACCAGCTACTTTTGCTAGCTTTGTTTTGGCTGGAGCCTTGATTGCCTTGGGGATTTTGGTACCTGGGCTCAGTCCTTCCAATCTTCTCCTCATTTTAGGGATTTATACTCCTATGCTCAATGGCTTTAAATCACTTGATTTGATTGGTACCTTCTTACCCATTGCAATCGGTGGTGTTCTTGCCATGCTAGCCTTTTCAAAAGCTATGGACTTGGCTCTCAAATATTACCATTCTCGAGTGTATCACTTCATCATTGGAATTGTTCTGTCTAGTACTGTCTTAATCCTCATTCCTCAAGCTGGAAATGAAGAGTCCATTTCCTACGCTGGCGCAGGCATTGGAACCTGGTTTCTTGCACTAGTCCTCTTTGGATTGGGGATTTGGCTAGGTCTTTGGATGAGTAAACTGGAGGAAAAATACAAGTAATGGCCAAGCAAAAGAAACGCAAAAAAACCTTGGTGGACCAAATTTTAGATAAGGCAGGGCTTGACCATGATAGTCTTGAACTCAACGCACTTGAAGGCAAACTACCGAAAGATGTGGAAAAACATCAGATTTACAAAACACTTGCCTTAATCGGTGATAAGACAGGGCCCGTTATCGGCATCGTTCCTATTACAGAACACCTATCAGAAAAGGCATTAGCCAAGATTTCTGGTAATAAAAAAGTCAGCATGATTCCCCAAAAAGATTTGGAAAAAACAACCGGCTATGTCCACGGTGCCAACAATCCTATTGGTATTCGCCAGAAGCATCGTTTTCCAATCTATATCGATCAATCTGCCTTAGAATTGGGACAAATCATCGTCTCAGCTGGAGAACTTGGCCGCTCTATTCGAATGGATAGCCAAGCATTAGCTGATTTTGTCGGAGCAGAATTTGCAGATTTGATTACCAAAGCTGACTAGATAAACCCGTTAAAATCATGTATATAATAGAAAAAATTAGCTATCCTAGCTGATTTTTTTTTGGTTTTATGCTAGAATGAATGAGATAGACTTTGGAGGAATGAAACAACTATGTCAAACGAACATTTTGAAGAATTAAATGACCAGCAACTCGTTCGCCGTGAAAAAATGGCGGCTCTTAGCGAAAAAGGGATTGATCCATTCGGAAAACGATTTGAACGCACAGCTAATTCAGCAGAATTAAAAGCACAATACGAAGATAAAAGCAAGGAAGATTTGGCTGAATTGGGTGCTACTGCTGTTATTGCAGGACGTATGATGACAAAACGTGGAAAAGGAAAAGCAGGCTTTGCCCACATCCAAGACCGCGAAGGTCAAATCCAAATCTATGTCCGTAAAGATGATGTCGGTGAAGAAAACTATGAACTCTTCAATAAGGCTGACCTCGGAGACTTTATCGGGGTTGAGGGAGACATCATGCGGACCAATATGGGTGAATTATCCATTCATGCCCGCAGATTAACCCACTTGTCAAAAGCCCTTCGCCCATTACCAGAAAAATTCCACGGCTTAACAGATACCGAAACCATTTACCGCAAACGCTACTTAGACTTGATTTCAAACCGTGAAAGTTTTGACCGCTTTGTCACTCGTAGCAAGATTATCTCAGAAATTCGCCGTTACCTAGACGGGCTTGGTTTCTTAGAAGTCGAAACCCCTGTCCTTCATAATGAAGCTGGTGGTGCTGCCGCCCGTCCATTCATCACCCATCACAATGCCCAAAACATTGATATGGTTCTACGGATTGCAACAGAATTACATTTGAAACGCTTGATTGTCGGCGGTATGGAACGTGTCTATGAAATCGGTCGTATCTTCCGTAATGAAGGAATGGATGCTACTCACAATCCAGAATTTACATCCATTGAGGTCTACCAAGCTTATGCCGACTACCTTGATATCATGAACTTGACAGAAGGTATCATTCAACACACTGCAAAAGCTGTTGTCGGAGACGGACCAATCACTTATCAAGGTACAGAAATCAATATTCACCTACCATTCAAACGCCTTCACATGGTTGATGCGATTAAGGAACAAACGGGAGTTGATTTCTGGCAAGAGATGACCTTTGAAGAAGCTAAGGCTGTTGCAAGTGTGCATAAGGTTCCTGTTGAAAAACATTATACTGAAGTTGGTCAAATCATCAATGCCTTCTTCGAAGAATTTGTAGAAGATACCCTCATCCAGCCAACCTTTATCTATGGACATCCTGTGGCTGTGTCACCACTTGCTAAGAAAAATCCTGAAGACGACCGCTTCACGGATCGTTTTGAACTCTTTATTATGACCAAAGAGTATGGAAATGCCTTTACTGAGTTGAATGATCCCATTGATCAATTGGAACGCTTTAAGGCGCAAGCTAAAGCCAAAGAATTGGGAGATGATGAAGCAACTGGCATTGACTACGACTATGTAGAAGCTCTTGAATACGGTATGCCCCCAACAGGCGGACTCGGTATCGGAATCGACCGCCTCTGCATGCTCCTAACTGACACAACTACTATTCGTGACGTCTTACTATTCCCCACGATGAAATAATGATGAGAAAAACGAGCCTGGGACAAAAAGATTTTCACGTTAGAAATTCTATAATTTCATGTAGTCTCTTTTACTAAAATATATACAAAAAGCGAACAAAGGAAGAGTTTTAAGTTTTTAACTCTTCCTTTGTTCGCTTTTTAATCTCCAAAGATAACGACTGTTGCGGGGGAGTAAAACAATCCAGTGAATTATTTTAGCCCGAACCTAGAAATAAAGGAGTGAGGATAATCGATTTCTATGAAATCACGATTTTTTTATGATACCTAATCTTCCAGATTACATTCTTTTGTGGGTGAATGCTAAACACTCATCGTGGTTCCCACTCCCTTTTCCTTTTAAACAATTCATTTAAAGCCTTCCTCACCTCACTAGACTTCAAAAATAGCTATTTCATTTCAATACATCAAACTAATTGAAAGAGAAGAGTACAAAGGTAGTGAGGCAAAGAAGAAAGATATAGTGGATTGAAAAAGAAAGAGGACAAGGCAAGGAGCTGCAGATAGAACTAGCGCTAATTGAGGATTATTCCATAATCCCTATTTCCAACCTTCAACAGTCCACTGGACTATTGAAGCAAAGCGACTTAACGATGTCCTAACCTTTATTCAATTCACGATACATTGAAATGAACCTCCTTATAGGAACAGCATATCACTTTTTATACCGTCCATTATAAGAGGTTCTTTTCACATCATTCTACCTTTTTTTATCTGTTCGCTTATCAATAATATAGCGGGGACGCTTTTTCGTCTCAAGATAAATTTTTCCGATATATTCGCCGATAATCCCGATTGAAATCAACTGAATCCCACCAATAAAGGCAATAATCGTAACCGTACTAGCCCAACCTGAGACTGTAAAGCCGAAAAAGTGTCGGAAAATGGTCCATAAAATAAATAGGAAAGAAACTATCGAAGTAATCACCCCCAGTCCTGTTATAAACCGTAAAGGTTTGACACTCAAGCTCGTAATACCATCGATAGCAAGGCCTATCATCTTGCTAAGTGGATAATGACTTTCTCCTGCAATCCGTTCAAAACGGTCGTATTCTACAATAGCATAGTTAAAACCAACCATCGGCACCATTCCGCGTAAAAACAGATTCACCTCAGAAAATTCTGACAGAGCTTCTAAAGCACGCTTTGACATCAAGCGATAGTCTGCATGGTTAAAAATGACTTCAACCCCTAGTTTTTCAAGCAAGTTATAAAATCCTTCTGCTGTTGCTCGCTTGAAAAAGGTGTCTGTCGTGCGTTTTTTGCGAACACCATAGACTACTTCTGCTCCATTTTGATAAGCTTTTACCATCTCGTCCATACAATTGATATCATCTTGTCCGTCACAATCAATCGTAATCACAATATCAGCTGCTTCTTTTGCTTCCATCATACCTGCTAATACAGTGCTTTGGTGTCCACGGTTTCTGGACTGAGCAATGCCCACTACATACGGATTTTGTGCATATTCCTCAATCAGCTCCCATGTCTTATCCGAACTACCGTCATTTACATACAGGATTCTACTCTCTTTTGACACCAACTTATCTGCAATGAGTTGCTCTAATTTTGCTAAAAAGAGACCTGATGTTTCAGGTAATACCTGTTCTTCATTGTAACATGGAATAACCATGTATAGGATTGGATTTACTCTAGCCATCTTTTCTCCTCCCCACCAGCCTATTGCCTAATTTAGCATAGCCTAGACTGGATAACAGAATAATTTGTGGTAAAAATTGAATCAGATAGCGAGTCTTACCACCCTCAAAAATCATCAGAAACAACAAACCACCAAAGACAGCTAAACTAAGCATGCTTTCTCTACTATCTGGGCTATAACGCAGGAATTGATAAACAAATCCGAATATCAAAATGATATAAATAACTTGAATAAAATAACGGTAATAGCGATAACTTGGCTGATCTGTATAAATTAGATAGTTTCGAATCTTTTGCGCAATTGGATGATGTACTGTTTTAGCATAAAGAGGGTTGATATAATAAACTCCCTCTTTACTAGCATCTTGATACCCCCACCCTAAGGTTCCATCTCGCATAGTGAGATTTTGCTTATGCAGAATATGACCGATAAAAGTTGATAGCGTGTAGTCTTTCAATCGGCGTTTAATATCCTTCATCACAACTTGGTTAGAAAATCGACCATCATAGTTTTCATCCACTCGGGTCTCATCAGTCACAAACTGGGATAATCCCGCCTGAAAATCAATCTGATCTGTTCCTACGTAAGTCAGTCCTAAATCTATATAAGCTAAGGCTGTTATACTATATTCCTTATGAATAATCACCTCTGTTTGGGTATCTTTTACACTCGTCAATCCTTTATAACTAACGGCAAAAACAGCTAGAAATACCAACAAAATCTGTAGGTACTGTTTCCAGTTCTGCACAAAAAATTGAACCAAAAATACAGCCAATGGCAAGATGATCAAGGTCGGTCTTAGCCACACACCAAGTGCAGTTATCAAAGCAAGTAGGACAGCTAGTAAAGATTTCCTACTAACTTGATGCTGATTCAAATAGAATAGCTCAAAGATACAATAGAGTTGCAATGCAATCACTGGAAGCACCATAATATCTGTATACATGGTCAGAAATTGTGGTGTAAAAGCAATAAAAAATAGATAAAAACTAAATACTACATCAGCAATTCCTTGGCCGAATTGCTTTTGAGCAACCTTATACAGTATCCATCCCGCACTATTGGCATAGAGGATATTAAAGCCTTGCATAACCCAGATAGCATTTCCCGAAAATAAATTGTAGAAAAATCGTTCATATAAGAACAGTAAAAGATTATTTGGATAGCGCGAAAGATATAAGGAGATAATGCTATGATCTACAATATGAGTTGCGCCACTAAAGACCATTGCTGCATCCGAACGAATCATCAGATTAGTCACAAGAACAAGCACCAGCTGATAGATGACAGCAAGAACTAAAAGCACCAGCTTATACCTCATCAGCATGCGATAACACCACCTACATAGATTAGGCAATAAGGCAACAAGCGCAATTCCGATAACAATAATGACAAGCATGACTTGCGTTGCTCCTGCTAACACTATGGTACTCGTAAGGAGCCAATAAAGAGCTATGAGTAGCATGACAATGGTTAACAAGCGATTAAAAAATGAATAAGTTTTCTGTAACATCTTTAGTAAAAAGGCACCCTAAAATCTGTTAGGATACCTTTCCTCCTTATTTAATGACCTTCTGTGTTTTCGCATAGTTAGCTTCAACGGCTTCTTTTTCAGCCTGCCACCAATCTGCATGGTCTGTATACCATTTGATCGTTTCTTCCAGACCTGCTTCAAAGTTGGTAAATTCTGGTTTCCAACCAAGCTCATCGCGGAGTTTGCTTGCATCGATCGCATAACGTAGGTCGTGACCAGCACGGTCTGTTACGTGGTCATAGGCATCAGCAGGTTGACCCATTTTCTCTAAAATCAACTCCAAGACTTCCTTGTTATTCTTCTCACCATCAGCACCGATTAGGTAGGTTTCACCAATTTCACCCTTAGTCAAAATCGTCCACACACCAGAGGAATGGTCATTAGTATGAATCCAGTCACGAACATTTTTTCCTTCACCATATAATTTTGGCTTGATACCGCTCAAAATATTAGTAATTTGACGTGGAATAAATTTCTCAATGTGTTGGTAAGGTCCGTAGTTGTTTGAACAGTTGGAAATTGTTGCTTTGACACCAAATGAACGTACCCAAGCCTTCACAATCAAGTCAGAAGCTGCCTTGGTTGATGAATACGGTGAACTTGGATTGTATTTGGTTTCAGCCGTGAATTTCTCACCTGGGCCCTCACCATGACCTGGTAAATCTTCGCGAAGCGGAAGGTCCCCATAAACCTCATCTGTTGATACATGGTGGAAGCGAATATCGTATTTACGTGCTGCTTCTAACAGAGTATAGGTTCCGATAAAGTTCGTATGAATGAAGGGACTTGGGTCATTCAGTGAATTGTCATTGTGGCTTTCTGCGGCATAGTGAACAATCGCATCTGCTTTTGCTGCTAACTGATCAACCAACTCACTGTCAGCAATATCGCCAACCACAAGCTCAACACGCTCACCTAGAATCTCAACTAGATTGGCACGGTTTCCAGCATAGGTTAACTTATCCAAGACTGTCACATGGACATCCGGATGATTATTATAGACATAATGTACAAAGTTTGAGCCGATAAAACCAGCTCCACCTGTGACGATAATATTTTTAAATTCAGACATGATTTCTCCGATAACTGTTCTATTATTTTGACTGAGCTAGGCTTATTTTTTTAATACTTCTTTTAAATATGCAATTTTAGCAAAGTCTTTTTGATTATTCTTATCATTACGATAACTGTCTTTGGAAGATGCTTGATAGATGTTTAGATATTGCTCTAGAGTGGGCAAATAATAGCGGACATCGCCATCTCTTATCTCCTCTAATTCTTCTAGTGGAATACCTGCAAAAGCTGGGAGCGAATGAAGACCACCGAATTCTACTGAACAATCTTCCTTTTGAAATTCATGTTCGTGGCGATCTACCAAGGTATAACCTAGTTGTTCCATCATTGCAATCAATTCAGTTGCTCGATAAATTCGCTCTTCATCAGGAGCTTCCCAACCCCTAGGGTCACTAGGGACATGAATATCCAAATCATGAGCAGCCCAACTTCTACCTGTTCGCTGCTCTAGACCAACAGATCCCATTAAAAGAGGAATAATTCCCAATTCATTTAAGGCTTGCGCAATCTCTAAAAAACGATGATACATCTTACAAATCTTCTTTTCTCAAGGGTTTAACATCCTGAAGCATTGGGTGATTCTTATCAGCCTCAGATACTTCTGCTGCCTCAAGATTTTCCCATTTGATGCCCAAACTTGGATCTGCATAGTTGACAAAGGCGTATTTTGGTTTTAATTCCAAGGCCCAGTAATCGTTCACCAAGTAGCTGTAGGCTACCGTATCAGATAGGACTTGAAAGCCGTTTGCCACACCACGCGGAACAAAAATCCCCTTGCTCGCATCAATCTCTGTCTGGTAGACATTTCCAAACGTATCTCCCTCACGTAAATCAACCCAAGAACCGAGCACTTTTCCGCCGTCCGCAACAGAAATGTATTTATCCCAAGGCTCTGCATGGAGTCCACGCAAGACATGCTTACGAGAAAAGCTGACATTATTTTGGAGTTTTCCTTCCGCAAAGAAAGTCTCTGGAAACCCTAAGGGCAACATTTTCTCTTTTTGAAAATTCTCCTTAAACCAACCACGATTGTCCCCATGAACAGGAATGTCAAACTCTAACATGCCAGGAATAGCATCAATCTTTCTAGCTGCTAAGGTCTTACCAAAAAAATTCTCTGTCATTAGGCCTCTCCAATCAGACGGAGCAAGTATTGTCCGTATTCATTTTTCTTCAATGGTTGAGCGAGTTCATAGACCTGCTCCTTAGTAATATAGCCCATGCGATAAGCAATTTCTTCAAGATTTGCCACTTGAACATTTTGCAAACGCTGAACCGTTTCGATGTATTGAGCTGCTTCTAACAAGCTCTCATGTGTCCCAGTATCAAGCCAAGCAAAACCACGCCCCATCAACTCAACAGACAAGTCACCACGTTCCAAATACGCCTTATTCACATCTGTGATTTCTAATTCTCCACGAGGAGACGGCTGAATATTTTTGGCAATCTCTACCACGTCATTGTCATAGAAATAAAGACCTGTTACAGCAAAATTTGACTTTGGCTGTTCCGGTTTTTCTTCAATCGAAATGGCATTCATATCCGCATCAAATTCCACAACACCAAAGCGTTCTGGATCTTTTACTTGATAGCCAAAAACTGTTGCACCTGTTTCCTTGCTAGCCGCCCGTTGCAACATCTTGGTCAAACCATTTCCATGATAGATATTGTCTCCAAGAATTAGTGCAACCCTGTCGTCACCAATAAATTCTTCTCCGATAATAAAGGCCTGAGCAAGACCATCTGGACTTGGCTGAACGGCATAAGAAAGTGAAATCCCAAGTTCAGATCCATCTCCTAACATTTCCTCAAAACGAGGTAGATCAGTTGGTGTCGAAATAATTAAAATATCCTTAATTCCTGCCAACATAAGGGTTGAGAGAGGATAGTAAACCATGGGTTTATCATAAATGGGCATCAATTGTTTCGATGCTGCACGAGTCAAGGGATACAAACGAGTACCTGACCCTCCTGCGAGAATAATACCTTTCATAGTTGCGAAAGCCTTTCAATGTTATTTTGTTCTATTTTACCATTTTTAAGCAAAGCTGTCATCTCCTGCTTTACTTATAGAGTGGATTGAGAACTGAACACGGACTAAGAGCTGTGTAAAAAAGAGACGCAGATGTTCCAGCTTTAGCTGGTTACAGCTGAGGCTCCCTTTAGTGGGGACGCAGATGTTCCAGCTTTAGCTGGTTACAGCTGAGGCTCCCTTTAGGGATAAGTCTTCCTAGCTCCAAAGGTATAGTATACCTTTGGAGGTGAGTGATAGGAGTTTGCAGAGCAAAATCTCCTTTGGCTCTTCGCCAGACTTCCTATTTTGCCGTAGCTGTTACGAGCTTGCTCGTTCTACAGATACGGATGCCCTAGGGGTACACTTTGTACTTTATACGCCCTCGTATCTTATGAAGGAATAGGCCAAGGCAAGGAGCAGCAGATAGAACTGGCGTTAATTGAGGATTACTCCATAATCCCTATTTCCAACCTTCAACAGTCTACTGGACTATTGAAGCAAAGCGACTTATACTCGTCAAAAATCAAAGTCTGACGTCGTTAACTCACCTTGCTGAACTTCAGTTCTAGCTACGATTTCGTTGCCTAGTCAGATGTTGATTTTTATAGAGTATAACGATGTCCTAACCTTTATTCCATTCACTATACATGCCGAAAAGGATTGGTTGATACAGTTGAAGCCTCAATCGTAATGTCCCAACCTTCTTCTATTTTCCATTTCTGTAATTCTTGGGCAATTTTTTCTACAAATAGTACCTCAATATGATGCCCTGGATCAATAGCAAGCAAGCCCTGTGTTAACATTTCTTGAGCCGTATGGTAGTAAATATCTCCTGTGATATAGACATCCGCTGCTTTTGCAAGTGCTGCCTTATAAAAACTGCCACCACTACCACCACAAATAGCCACCCGTTCTACATATTGTTGAGCTTGATGGCCGTAAGTCACCAAGCGAACCGCATCTAAACCAAAGACTCGCTTCACCTTGAGCGCCAATTCTTCTAGAGTCTGCTGCTCAACCCTTCCAATCCGACCAAGCCCATGACCTTCCTGCGTTTCGTGCAGATAGTCTGTATCCTTGATATCTAATAGGTCACAAAACCAGTCATTTAGCCCACCCGAAACCACATCAATATCGGTATGGCTGACATAGACTGCAATATCATGCTTGATCAAATCAAGGCAAATTTTCGTTTGCAAGTCATCTGCCACTAAGTCCTTTAACGGACGAAAAATTGGGGCATGTTTGACGATAATCAAGTCTACCTTTTTGTCAATCGCTTCAGCGACCGTTGTTTCACGAATGTCGAGTGCAACCATGACGGTCTGAATGTCCTTATTTAGGGTACCAATCTGAAGACCTGATACATCGCCCTCCATGGACAGACTCGGAGGACAAAAAGCCTGATATCGTTCAATCACTTTACTTGCTAACATGTAAAACCTCCTTGATTTGCTGAATTTTTTCCTCAATGCGGGCACGTTCTATACTATGCTCTGTCGGAATTTGTGCCAAGGCATGCTGCAATTTGTCAGCTTCGCGCTCCCATTTTTGCTGAAAAACAGGAGAAACTTCCTGTAAGAGATAGGGGCCAAACCGTTTCTCCAGGGATGTCAGCGACTGTTCCCCAGGCTCTGCGACAAGAATCTCATAGAACTTCCCATTTTCTGCGACCATGGTTTCTGCAACCAGTCTAAAATCATGTATTTCCAGCCATTCTCTCACATCATCTTCTCGATTATTAGGTTGTAAAATAAGTCGTTCAATCCCTTCCAACTTATCTTTTCCAGCTTCTAAGATGTCTGCAATCAAGCGACCACCCATGCCGGCAATGGTAATGGCTGTCATCTGGTCTGTTTGATCAAAGGCAGCAAGACCATTGGCCAAGCGAACCTCAATCTGTTGGGTATAACCTGATTCTCTGACATGTTGCAGGGCTGATTGATAAGGACCTTCTACGACTTCTCCTGCAATGGCGTAAGAAATCACTGCTTTTTCCACCAAAAAAAGAGGGAGATAAGCATGGTCACTCCCTACATCTACCAAACGAGCCCCCTGTGGTACAAAACTTGCCACTGTTTCTAAACGTTTTGAGATTTTCTGATTCATTTTCTACTCTTTCCAATAATCCATGGCTTCTAAGAAATCGGATGATACAGCGACATTTCGAGGAAGCTGCCCTTCTCGCTCGGCACGCTTGGCCTCAACTTGGGCGACTGTCGTGATTCCCTCACGACGCCAGTTTCTTAAAATAGCTTGGATATATTTCCAATTTGTCTTGTTATTAAATACAGCCTCACGAAGAGCTTCGCGCACTAGTTCTGGCGCAACTTGATCATCACCTACTGTTTTTTGTAAATCTTCCAATTCAAGCGGAGACAACAATCTACCCAACTCTGCCTCAAACTCTGTAACCAGTTGCTTCAAGTCATAGCTAATCGCTGTTGGTCCATACCCTGATTCCTTAGGTTGTAGCAAAGCATCTAGTTTTTCCAAAGCAGGGGAAGCATCAAAAATCATCTCAATTTCACCCGATAAATTAATCGTTTTAAAATCAAGTAGACCTGCTTCTTGTAAGTGTTCAATGGAACGATTGATTTCAGAAACCGTCTTTCCACAAGCCTCAGCAATCTGACTCGGAGCCAATCCTTCGATGTTCGTTGTATTTTGATAAAAGAAAAATTGCCAGACCACATAATCATCGGCCGAGGGAAATAAATCCTTGAAATGAAAGAGCAAATCGGGTGGTAAGACCAAATAGCCCTTCTGAAATTGCTGTAAATAATTCATAGTTCCTCTTTATAGACTAGCTGATAAGGCGGATTGCTCAAAAATTTGCCAATCATACGGCGTTTCTTGATAGACAGCGTAGTTAATCCAGTTAGTAAAAAACTGGGCTGCTGGAAGATTCCATGATAGGGCTGGACGTGAATTCGGATCATCCTGTTTAAAATAATGTTCTGGAAGGTCTGGTTGTAAACCAGCTAAACAATCTCTTTCGTATTCTTTTGCAAGGGTATCACGGTCATACTCCAAATGCCCAAAGCTATACACCTCACGTAAGTCACTACTTGCAACAATAGAGACACCGACCTCTTCTCCTCTTGCCAAGACATGTAAATTGTCTAATCGAGCCAAATCTTCTGCTTTCACATCTGTATGGCGAGAATGAGGCGAGCGGAACTCATCATCAAAGCCTCTCATCAAGGGATTGCGATCAGCCACTACTTCCTGGCAATAGACGCCTGATAATTTCTTAGGCAGGCTATGCTTTTTAATCCCATAGCGAGCATAAAGACCTGCTTGGGCACCCCAGCAAATATGTAGGGTAGAGTAGACATGCTGCTTTGCCCAATGGAAAACCTCTACCAATTCCTCCCAGTAGTCCACTTCTTCAAATGCCAAATTTTCAACAGGAGCACCCGTCACAATCAAGCCATCAAAATAACGGTCTTTAACTTCAGCAAACGTATGATAGAACTCTTCCATATGAGCTGCTTGAGTTGTCTTTGACTCATGGCTTTTCATATAGAGAAAGTCAATTTCTAATTGCAGAGGGGTATTAGCTAAAAGGCGCAACAACTGCGTCTCCGTCACAATCTTTTGTGGCATCAAATTCAAAATCAAGATTTTCAAAGGACGAATATCTTGATGCATTGCGCGATCATCGTCCATGACAAAGATGTTCTCTGCTTTTAATTGTTCGACAGCTGGTAATGATTTTTTTAATGTAATCGGCATACCTTCACTCCTCCTTTTTTCTATTATATAACAGGAGGGATAGGCCTTTCAATTAGAAGAAAAATGGCAATCCTTATAGTTTCAAACTATATATTCTAAACAAGGTGAGTTAGCAACCTACTATCAAACTGAATGATGATATAGTGGATTGAGAAAGGAATAGGACAAGGCAATGAGCTACAGATAAACTGGCGTTAATTGAGGATTACTCCATAATCCCTATTTCCAACCTTCAACATCCCACTGAACTATTGAAGCAAAGCGACTGAACAATGTCCTAACCTTTATTCAATTTACTATATCAATAGTGCATCAAGACCTTGTAATCATAATCGCCAATCGCTTCGCGACCTTTAAGATCATCCAATTCAATCAAAAAGGCACAGCCTGCAACGATTCCGCCTAGGCGTTCAATCATGTCAATCGTCGCCTTCACTGTTCCACCAGTTGCCAATAAATCATCCACAATCAAGACACGTTGACCTGGCTTAATCGCATCTGAGTGCATGGTGAGGGTATCAACGCCATATTCTTTTTCGTAATCTGCTGAAATCACTTCGCGCGGTAATTTTCCTGGCTTACGAACTGGGGCAAAGCCAATTCCAAGCTCAAAAGCGACTGGACAACCCACAATAAACCCACGCGCTTCAGGCCCTACAATCATATCAATTTTCTTATCCGTTGCATATTGAACAATCTCACGAACAGCATAGCTATAGGCATTTCCGTCAGCCATCAAAGGGCTAATATCACGGAAGGTAATGCCTTCTTGCGGATAGTTTTCAATAGAAGCAATATAATCTTTTAAATTCATCGTATTCTCACTTTTTAGTTGTTTTGTGCTCTGACTGTCTCAAAAATCGTCAAGAGCATTACTCTTTATTATACCATGTTTTTTCCGTATTTGGGAGATTTTGAAATGAAGTTCTCAGTCTGTTTTCTCCATTAGGTAAGCATAGATTTCTTGGACTGTCCCAAGTGCCAGTAGTTCTTGTTCTTCGACCTGTTTTTTCAACTGTTGGTAAATACTACTGCTGCTAATCTCTCGTTTTTCTGCATCCTTATTGACCTTCATGACCCCATCTGTAATCGTAACAAAGCCCAATTCTTGGAAAATCTGAATCATCTTAATCAAGAGATGTTCTTTCATTTTCAAATAAGCCGCCAGTTCCTTCAGTTTGTAGCGCACATCAAATTCCTTAAACTGATAAATGGTCTTGTAAAGGCGCGCAAATTGCTCCCTGCTACCATAGCCATCCAAATAATAAGGAGTTGCCAGCTCATTTTTAAAATAAATGGCTTGAAAGTCATGGGCTTGCAAGAAATCCTTGAGAACTTGGATATCATCTGGAACTGTCGCAATTCCAATGGCTTTTTGTCCTGTCACATCTGGTAATGCTTGTGCAAAATCCACCACGACCAGGTCTGCTGGAAAACGTGTTTTCTTACTGCGCAGATTGTAGAGCTGAACCCCCTCTACCCGCAAGTCAACCAGCATCAATTGTAAGGTAGTCTGGCCATTCCATTGATTGACTGACAGACTAACAGCCAGTTCTAGGTCTTTACTCTGCCCAATTTCTAAAGCAAACTGTCCCATGCCAAAGGCAAGAACATCAAAACTGGCCTTCCCCTTACTGATTCGGAATTTGAGATGAGCATTTTGTTGCCCCATCGTACGAGCGGATTCGACCTGAACATGTTTAAGATAAAAGACTGGCTTTTTATTGTCCATACCGTAGGGAGCCAATTTCTCAAATGATTTTAGGGTATCAAGCGACAACTCCTCCAAATCCAATTCCTCATCAAGGCACAACTCGCCCTTACGAACCTGATCCAATCCATTATCAAGGATGTAGTCAGAAAGAGCTTCAGATAAAGCGTCTAGCTTGTCCACTTCCAAGGTCATTCCTGCCGCACCTGCATGCCCACCAAAGGCGATAAATAAATCACGATGAGCTTGCAAGGCTTCAAAAATATCAATGGCGGCAACCGATCGAGCAGATCCCTTTGCTTTTCCTTCCTCAATGGACAATACAATAATCGGCTGCTGTAATTCTTCCAATAACCGACCTGCGACAATCCCTAATACACCGGGATTCCATCCTTCCTGAGCCAAGACTTGAACCGGCTTTTCCTTGTCAATCATTGTCTTTGCTTCATCATAAATAGCTTGGACAATCGCTTTGCGCTCGCTATTTTTATGGTCGATCAGCTGGGCAATCGCCTGTGCTTCTTCCTCATCAAAGCCTGTCAACAAGTCAATAGCAGGATTAGGATCATCCAAACGCCCCAGGGCATTTAAACGCGGAGCCAGTTGAAAGCCAATGGTTTCCTCATCTAGTATGTCTGCTTGAATCTCAGCTAGAGCCATCAACTCCTGTAGCCCAATTCGTTCCGTTTGCTTGAGCATGGAAAGACCATACTTGACCAAGACACGATTTTCATCTGTCAAACTCACCATATCGGCGATTGTCCCAATGGCAACCAAATCAAGCCATTCCACCTGGACTGTTTCCAATAAAGCACAGGCTAGCTTAAAAGCTACTCCACAGCCTGCTAAAAAAGCAAAGGGATAGGCTCCGTCTGGATGTTCGGGATGGATAATGGCATAGGCCTCAGGCAGGGTTTCAGGAAGTGAGTGGTGGTCTGTTACGATAACATCAACACCGACACTCTGGGCATAGTCTATAGCCTCATGCCCTGCCACACCATTGTCAACTGTGACAATGAGAGAAACGCCCTGTTGCTCAATAAAATACTTGTAAACCGACTGATTGGGACCATAACCGTCTGTAAAGCGATTCGGCAGATAGACCATGCATTCTGCACCAAGTTCTTCCAAGGCTTCTTTAACAATGGACGCTGAAGTCATACCGTCTGCATCATAGTCACCGTAGACCAAAATCAGTTCATTTGCCTGAATAGCCTGACGAATCCGCTCCACGGCCTTATCCATTCCGTAGAGCAAATAGGGATCATGCAAGTCGTCCAAGCTCGGTTGTAAAAATTTCTTTAGCGCTTCTTCTGTCTGGATTCCTCTCGTATACAGCACATTTGCTGCCACCGAGTCCAAGCCCTCTTTTTTCGCTACTTTGACAAAGGCTTGATCTGAAATTGTCGGAACCAAGGTCCATTCATAAGTTGATTGTATCACTATCTTCTCCTTATACCCTTTGAACATCAAGAATTCAATGATGTTACATGAGTATGATGTCTGTCTACCATTATATCACGAAGCAGAGTTATCGTCAGCTATTGGAAAACGAAAAAGGCAGGAAGTTATCTCCCTGTCCCTAATGACGCAGTACAAAGAACATCACCATGCTGTTCCAAGCAATATGTAGCAGAATCGACAACACTAGATTATCTGACTTCTTATGAAGCCAGCCAAATATCGCCCCCATGACTCCGTAGTATAGAAAAGTGGCACTATTTTCAGGCCCATGTAGGATGGAGAAATAGGTAGCTGCTAGCAACAAGCCCCACCAACTATTGTTACAGACACCTTTTTGCAAAAAACCTCGCGTCAAGATTTCCTCGCGGATTGGACCAAAAAAGCAAACATCGATGAAGAAGGAAAGGCTGATCCCCTGTACTATTGTATCATGGACTTCCCGAGCTGCTCCTGACTGAAAGGAAATAACATTCGTATACACCACATCAAACAAGAAGAGAGCTAGAAAGGCAAGAACGACCAGTCCCAAGTCCGACCAGCTTGGAAGCCTTAAGGTCGCAATCTTCCCTTTGGAAATCACATAGAGCAGAAGCAAGACAATCAGACTATTGCCCACAATATAGACTAGCTGATGTTGGTGAAAATCTCCTTGGTTCAGCTGCCAGCAAATCAGATCAAAGACAAAATAGCCCAAGATTGCGGCAAAAAATGACATCACCTTCTCAAAAATCATTAAAATCTCCTTCAAGAAATCCATCACTAGCTGATTTCAGATGAAATAGCCTGCTTATATCCTTCACGATTGGGATAGGTCTGTAAGACCACCCCTGTCAAAAACATAAAAAAGGTCGAGCAAAATTGCACTAGGTTCTGACCGTCAAGTACTGAAAGAACAAGGGTCACCAAGAAGGTCACCCCAAGCATCCATTTTTGATATGGAGGCCAGTGGTAAGAAATCCCCTTCTGTCTCAAAAGACGGTAAGCGCGAATGGTAAGAACTAGAGTCCCTATAAAGACAAGAATTGCACAGATGATAAAATAAGGAAAGCTGCTTCTTTTTCCAATAATCCATGCAAAAAAGAGCGCAATATCAAGGATGATAACAAGCCAATTCCCTTTTTGTAGTTGTTTTTCCATATTCCTTCTCCTTTTCTATCCCTTCATCACTTTGATAAAACCAATCGTATAACACAATAGTAAGATAGCTAGATGAAAAAATGGATTAAAGGGACTGCTCTGATTCAGCAGATTCCAAATGAATATCCCAATCATGATGAGTTGAAAGAACCACGTTTTTTTCATAAATTGCCCCACAGTAAGCGACTGTTCAGCCGGCTTACCCTCTGAAGAAGTCGAACGTATATCTGCCCAAGCATTCAACCCATTCAGCAATAGAGTGCAAGCTAGGACACCTAGCATTTGTCTGAGGGATACCTTCATGACAAGACCAAATAGGACTTGTAAAACAGTTGTTGCAACCACAACAGCTAGGATTTTCACTTGCTTTGTCATCATCATGTCTCCTTCTACATTCTTAAGCCAATAACTGTCCTTCTTGACAAAAAACTCTGATCGAAAAAATCATGTAGACTACTTGGCTCTGGCACGTAAGACTACACCAATTAACAGTCCGACAATGATACCCAACCAAGAAGAAAGCGCCAAACCTTTGGCGATATCTCCTAGTAATTCTCCCACTAATATACCGAGTAGACTACCGAAAGACAGACCAATGCAAATACCAATGGATATACTATTTTCTTTTGTGATGCCCGTTTCGGGATTTTCTTTTTTCATCTGAAATCTCTCCTAAAAATCAGTTTATGGGGATTTTCCAATACGTTATAACATACCTATCGGGCCGTATACTTTTAAAACTGGCTTGACTTGGTCGTAATGAAATTGATCATACCGTCGCCAAGCCTGTTTCAAGTCTTCTGTCACATCTAAGGAACTAATGCCCATCAACAAGCTGGTTCGTTGGTAAAATTTTTCAAGAGCTAT